>NZ_CP180191.1:2274832-2585798 GCF_047549485.1 Piscinibacterium candidicorallinum
CCAGCAGAAAGGCGGGATTGCTGGGCTTGCCATAGGCCGCATTGCCGCGAGCGAAGGTCTCCATGATGAACACACCACCGGGCGCGAGCAGCGCCAGCCAGTCAGCAAATCGCTCGCGCCAAAGGTAATGGGTGACGATCAGCGCATCCGCGCAGCCCGGGTTAAGGGGCCAGTGCGGGCCTTCCAGATCAGCCTGCACCAGCGAAAGCGCCTGTGCCGTACCGGCGGTTTCGGCAGCCTGTCGGAGCAGCGCAAGCGCCGCGGGATCCCGGTCCACAGCGAGGACCCGGTGGCCCGCGGCAACAGCCAGCAGGCTGTGACGCCCTGCGCCGCAGGCCAGATCCACCACTCGGCTGCCCGGTTCAATCAGATGCAGCCAGCGCTGCACCCACCGGGAAGGCGCCTGCGTCCCGTGCACGCCCAAAGCCCTGTCAGGCCGCAGCGATGCCCATGACCTCGCGCACTTCGCGCATGGTCTCGGTGGCCACCGCGCGGGCGCGGGCCGAGCCGGCTTCGGCAATCTCGCGTACGAGCTGCGGCTTGGCGATGTACTGCATCGCACGCTCGTGCATCGGCGTGATCTCGCGCACGATGCCGTCGATCACCGGCTGCTTGCACTCGATGCAGCCGATGCCCGCCGTGGTGCAGCCCTTGACGACCCACTCACGGGTAGGTGCATCCGAGTAGATCTTGTGGAACTGCCAGACGGGGCAGTTTTCCGGGTTGCCGGCGTCGGTGCGGCGTACGCGGGCCGGGTCAGTCGGCATCTTCTTGACCTTGGCCGCCACATCCGCCGGCTGTTCGCGCAGCATGATGGTGTTGCCATAGCTCTTGCTCATCTTGCCGCCGTCCAGACCGGGCAGCTTGGGTGTTTCGGTCAGTACGGTGGCCGGCTCGGTCAGGATGCTGCGGCCCGTACCGTCCAGATGCCCCTGCAGGCGCTCGCGATCCTGCGCCCCCAGGCTGCCGGCTGCCGCAATTAGCGCCAGGGCCTCTGTGCGCGCCTCGGCGCTGCCCGTGGTCTGGAACTGGCTGCGCAGCTCGACGAAGCGCTTGCCGTCCTTGCCTGACAGCTTCTTGACGGCTGCAGCCACCTTCTCCTCGAAACCGGGTTCGCGCCCGTAGAAGTAATTAAAGCGCCGCGCGATCTCGCGCATCATCTCGATGTGCGGCGCCTGGTCCTCGCCGACCGGCACCTGCGTGGCGCGGTAGACGAGCACGTCAGCCGCCTGCAGCAGCGGGTAGCCCAGGAAGCCGTAGGTGGTGAGGTCCTTGTCCTTGAGCTTCTCGATCTGGTCCTTGTAGGTCGGCACTCGCTCCAGCCAGGCCAGGGGCGTGACCATGGACAGCAGCAGATGCAGCTCGGCGTGCTCGGGCACGCGGCTCTGGATGAAGATGCTGGCCTTCTCCGGGTCCACGCCGGCAGCGAGCCAGTCGATGATCATGTCCCAGGTGTTTTCGGCCAGCTGCTGCGGGTTGTCGTAGTGCGTGGTCAGGGCGTGCCAGTCGGCCACGAAGAACAGGCAGTCCAGCTCGTGCTGCATGCGCACCCAGTTCTTGATGGCGCCGTGGTAGTGGCCCAGATGCAGCTGCCCGGTGGGGCGCATGCCGGAGACAACGCGTTCCTTCATGACGATTCGATTTCTGTATGGAGATTTAGAGCGCACCCAGAGGCAGGCTCAGCGGGTTGTAGATGGGGAAGACAAAGATGGCGCCCAGCTGGAAGAAAAAGCGCACCAGCGGCGAGAGCACGCCCACGATCAGCAGGCCCATCAGGATGAAGGGCGACCACTGCAACAGCGGCAGCAGCGGCTGCACGGTCTTGTAGGGCAACACACGCAGCAGTGCATTGCCCAGAGGCAGCGGCGGAAACGGCAGCAGGCACACGGCAAAGAAGCTCAGGCTCACCAGCACGCCGGCATTGATCACGCGAAACAGGAAAGGCTCGTTCAGGCCCATGGCCAGGCAAACCGCGCCCAGCGTGGCCCACAGCACGGCCAGCACGAAGGGGCCGAGGATGACGGCGCTTTCGACGATCAGGACGTCCCGACGGAAGTTGCGAAAGCCACGCGGGTTGATGTTCAGGGGCTTGGCCCAACCCAGAATGAAGCCGAAACCCTTCAGCCCGCCCAGCAGCAGCAGGAACACGGCCGGCAGCACATAGGTGCCGATCACGTCCGCGTGCTTGAAGGGGTCCCAACTCAGGCGCCCTTCGGCCCGCGCCGAACTGTCACCCAGCCGGTCCGCCAGGTGCGCCTGCAGGGCCGTAGGCAGGGTGAGTGCCAGCAGCACAGGAATGGCATGAGTGACGAGGACGAGGATGGCGTCGGCCATGAGCGCTTTCTTGGAATGAAGCGGTGATTGTAGAAAGCGCGCGCCCGAGCTGCGGGCGCTGGACGTTCACAATTTCAAAGCACGCCGTCGACTGAGCCGCGGCCTTGACGGATGAGTTCCGGCGCGCGGCCGGACAGATCGATCACCGTGGTGGGCTCGCGCGGGCAGGGACCTGCATCCACGAAGGCGTCGATCACGCCCTTGAAGCGGCTTTCGATGTCATCCGGATCGTTCAGGGGATCAGCCTCGCCCGCCGGAATCAGCGTGGTGGAGAGCACCGGCGCATCAAACTCCGCCAGCAGGGTGTTGGTGACCGGGTGCTCAGGCACGCGGATGCCGATGGTCTTTCGGCTGGGGTGGCTGACCCGCCGCGGCACTTCCTTGGTGGCTTCGAGGATGAAGGTGTACGGGCCGGGCGTGAGCTGCTTGAGCAAGCGGTACTGCGCGTTGTCCACCTTGGAGAATTGCGCGATCTCGTGCAAATCGGCGCAGAGCACCGTGAGATGGTGGCGCTCGTCCACACCGCGGATCTTGCGCAGCCGATCGGCCGCCACCTTGTCATCCAGGTGGCAGACCAGCGCGTAGGAGGAGTCCGTGGGGATGGCGACCACGCCGCCTTGCATGAGCATGCCGGCGACCTGCTTGAGCAGCCGGCGCTCGGGGTTGTCGGGGTGGACGGTGATTCGCAGCATCCGGCGATTCTATGTGCTCCCCCTGGCAGCACGGTGACGCACATCGAACGGCCTGACGGACCCGGCTACTTGTCGCCCTTGCGTCCGCGCAGCTCGATCAGCGAGACGATCATCGCGTAGAGCAGGAACAGCTGGCTGAGTGCATCAGCCACCGTGAGGCCGTTGGCGGGCTGCGCGCTGAGCACCGGGCCATCGAGCTTTTGCACGCTCGTAGTCAGCTCAGTGCGGCTCAGAGACATCTTGCCGAACACGTTGTTGAACTCGCCGATGGCCTTTTCCATGCCTTCGATCAGGTTGGCGCTGGTCGGCGTGATGCTGTCGCCGTACAGCGCCATCAATGCGCGGGCCACGGCGGCCGTCTGGTTGCGCACCTTCTGGATGTTGGCGAGCTGCGCGTTGATGCTCTGCTTCTCGCTGAAACGGCCTTCGCGCGGGACATCGTGAATCCGCCGCGCGCGCTGCATCAGCGGCGACTCCATTCGTCCCAATGCCTTCATCGCGATGCCGAGTTGCTCGCTGATCTTCTCCATCGTCGTGAAGAATTCGTGGTGTGTCTCGTCGCTCAGAGCGAGCGGGCCGATCGCCTTGCCACTGCCGACCATCGCGAGCTTTTGCGCGCGGATCTTCTCCATCATCCGCGTCAGAGAGAGGGAAATGCCGACCAGTTGTTGATTCATGAGTTGCATCCATCGTTCGGGCTGTACGGGCGTGCCGCACCTGAGGACGCGCAACTTAGCCGCAGGACGATGCGTGGAGCATTACCCCAAAGGGGGGGAGATCGCTCTGCCACCGATACATACTCTCATTTTCGGCCGTTATCTCAAGGAAACATAAACTGCCGAAGAATTAATCCAAGCATGCGGAAAATGGCATTCACCACTTTGAACAAGATTCACTATCGGCCAAATTCACCAGTCATGCCAAATCGGCACCACGGAGTCCGGAAGCAAGGGCAGCTCACCCAGGTTGACGCGGCTTTCGTCCGGGCTGTGGAAATCGCTGCCGCGGCTCGCCAGCAGGCCGTACTCGCGGGCGATCAGCGCGTAGCTGCGGTACTGGTCCTTGGTATGGCTGGCGGTGATGACTTCCACCCCCACGCCGCCGAGTTCCTTGAACTGGGAGAACAAGGCCCAGCGCTCGGTGTCGGACATGCGGTATCGGCCAGGGTGCGCGATCACCGCCTGACCGCCAGCGCCCCGGATCCAGCCCAGCGCCTCGGTCAGCGTGGCCCAACGGTGCTCCACATAGCCGGGCTTGCCCTCCGTGAGGTAGCGCATGAACACGCCACCGGGGTCGTCGGCCGCGCCGCGTTCGATCAGGAAGCGGGCGAAGTGCGTGCGGCTGATGAGCTGGGGGTTCTCGGCGTACTTGCTGGCACCCGCCATGATCGCGTCGGCGTCCAGCCCGTCCAGCGCCTTCAGCGCTGCGCCCGCCAGCCCCTGGGCCATCAGCCGCGCTCGTCCGTCGCGCCCGGCCCGGATACCGGCCAGCCCCTCGCGCAGCGCGGTGTTGTGCTCGTCCACATGCAGACCGACGATGTGCACCGTCTTGCCCGCGAAGGTCACGGAAATCTCCACGCCCGGCACAAAGCGCACGCCGGCAGCCTGCGCCACGGCCCGCGCGGCAGACAGGCCGGCGAGTTCGTCATGATCCGTCAGCGCCAGCATCTGCACACCCGCATCCACGGCGCGCTGCGCCACGACCTCAGGCGCCAGCACGCCGTCACTCACATGGCTGTGGCAGTGGAGGTCGGCATTGATGCGCCAGGGGTCGGCAAGGCTCACTGCAGAAACTCCGCAATCAGCGCCGCCAGCTGCTCCGGCTGGTCGTGGTGCAGCATGTGGCCGGCCTGATCGATCGTCCTGTAGGTCAGGTGGGCGATGTGCGTCAGGCGATCTTCAAAGTCCGGCAGCCCGCCGAGGAACTGCCGCGCATCCGTCTGCTTGCCCTCCACAAAGAGCACCGGCGCGGCAATCGCGCGCCACGCGGCCATCACTTCATCCAGCCGGTACAGATAGGGGTTGGTGCGCTTATGGGCCGCATCACCGCGGATCAGCCACTTGCCGGGCTCGGCCTCCCAGGCCCAGTGGCCGGCCAGAAACTCGGCGCGATCTGCGCTCAGGCGCGGGTTGTTCTTCATCAGGCGCGCCGCCACCTCGCTCTGGCTGGCGTAGGGGCGCATGTCCACGTCGGTATGCAGCTCATCGAGCCACTTGGCCATGCGGGCGGGCGCACGGGCGGGGTCGGTCTTGGACAGACCAAAGCCCTCTAGATTGATGATGTGGCTGCAACGCTCGGGCCGGGCACCGCCGTAGAGCATGACGACATTGCCGCCCATGCTGTGGCCCAGGATCGGCACGGCCTGATCGCCGACCAGCGCGTCCATCAGGAAGTCGAGATCAGCGAGATAGTCCGGAAACCAGTAGGTGTCGGTGCCCGGCGTCTCGGTCAGGCCATAGCCTCGCCAATCCGGAGCGATCACGCGGAACCGGTCGGCCAGATGGTCCGCCACGAACTGGAAACTCGCGCCCACGTCCATCCAGCCGTGGAGCATCAGCAGGGGCGGCGCGTCTCGGGCACCCCACTCCCGGACGTGATAGGCCAGGCCCCGCAGCTCGATGAACTGGCTGCGATGCTCAAATTTCGGCTTGTAAATCAATTGCTTACAGCTTTCATGTGGGGTTTGCGCACTGCAATATTGCGGCTCGCCGGGCAGTCGGAGGAATATTACGGGCTTGGCCTGCCCCAGCCCGGCAGGCCAGTCGGGGCCACGAGGAGACTTCATGCACGCTGCGGGCGGCGACCACTACGACGCGCTGTACCACGGCTTTCGCTGGCAGGTGCCGGAGGTGTTCAACATCGCCGAGGTCTGTTGCGATCGCTGGGCGCGTGATGCGCAGCATCGACTCCGCACCGCGCTGATTGCCGAGTCTGCCGGCGGATCCCCGCGCCTGCACAGTTTTGCGGAGCTGGCCGACGCCGCGCAGCGGCTGTCTGCCGCACTCGCCGCGCTGGGGGTTGCGCGCGGAGACCGCGTGGCCATCGTGCTGCCACAGCGCTTTGAGACGGCAGTGGCCCACATGGCCATCTACCGACTGGGTGCGGTGGCCATGCCGCTGTCCACGCTGTTTGGCCCCGAGGCGCTGGAATTCCGGCTCAAGGACTCGCAGGCCTGTGCCGCGATCATCGACGACAGCTCGCTCACCGCCTTGCTCGCGCTGCAGCCGCGCTGCCCCGGCCTCAAGCATCTCATCGGTGTGGACACGCCGGGTCTGTCCAACGTGCTGCACTGGGACACGCTGCTGAACACGGCGCCCAAGCCCTGGCCGGGTACCGCAAGCACGAGTGCGCGCGATCCCGCGGTGCTGATCTACACGAGTGGCACCACCGGCAACCCCAAGGGTGCGCTCATTCCGCACTGCGCGCTGATCGGGAACCTCACCGGCTTCGTCGCAAGCCAGAACTGGTTCCCGCAGGAGGGGGACGTGTTCTGGAGCCCTGCGGACTGGGCGTGGACCGGCGGGCTGATGGATGCCCTTCTGCCGGCGCTGTACTTCGGCGCGCCGATTGTGGGCTACCGCGGCCGCTTCTCCGCGCAGGTGGCCTTTGAACTCTTGCAACGGCATGGCGTCACAAACACGTTCTTGTTCCCCACAGCACTCAAGATGATGATGAAGGCCTACCCCGTGCCTTCGCAGCAGTTCAAGCTCAAGCTGCGCGCCATCATGAGCGCCGGCGAAGCCGTGGGCGAGACGGTTTTCGCGTGGTGCGAAAGCGCGCTGGGCGTGCGCGTGAACGAGATGTTCGGCCAGACCGAAGTGAACTACATCGTCGGCAACAGTGACCGCTGGCCCGCCCGCGCTGGCTCCATGGGCCGGCCCTACCCGGGTCACCATGTGGACGTGATCAACGACGAAGACCAGCGCTGTGCAGTGGGCGAAGTCGGCGAAGTGGCCGTGGCCACCCATGACATCCACGGCGACCCGGATCCGGTGTTCTTCCTGGGCTACTGGAACAACGAACGCGCGACCAAGGCCAAGTTCACCGGCAGCGGCGCGGTGAAGTGGTGCCGCACCGGCGACCTCGCCTCGCGCGATGCCGAGGGCTACCTCTGGTACCAGGGCCGAGCCGATGATGTCTTCAAGGCGGCGGGCTACCGCATCGGTCCCGGCGAGATCGAGAACTGCCTCGTCCAGCACCCCAGTGTGGCCAATGCGGCCGTGGTGCCCAAGCCGGATGCCGAGCGCGGCGCGCTGGTGAAGGCCTTCGTGGTGCTGACCGAAGGCACCCGCCCGTCCGCCGAACTGGCGATGGAGTTGCAAAAACTCGTGCGTGGCCGGCTGGCACCCTACGAATACCCCAAGGAAATTGAATTCATTGCACAACTGCCCATGACCACCACGGGCAAGGTGCAGCGGCGCGTGCTGCGGGACTTGGAGACCGAACGCGCGCGCAAGGAAGCGCAGCAGCTGGCACAAGCAGCTTCTGCCGAACAACGGGCCGGCAAACCGGCCTGACAATCACAGTGCGGAGAATTGGAGAGGCAAAAGCCCATGGTCATCAACAACCTGAAGAACGCGCTGCGACGCGCGTTTCATCTCTACGTGCAGCGCAAACAGCTGCCGATCACGCCCAATCCGGGCCGAGGGGTCAAGCTCATCAACCGGGACTACCGCATGGTCCTGCATCTGCCCGTCAAGGACGAGATGTGGGAATGGCTGCTTGAGAAGGGCTGGCGCGAGTCGAGCTTCCGCCCGGATCGCCGCCGCTACCGGGACGTCCCCATGCAGGCCACGGTGGAGTTCCTGATGGCAGACCGCAAGCAGCGGCGCAAGGCCTATGTGAGGGCACTCGAAGCGGCCAACAAGCTTACGCAGGGCGACAGTACGGCCAGCAGCCGCGTCGATGCACGCGAGATGAATCTGGACGAGGGGCTCACCCCGGCCTCACTCAAGGGCATCCAGGTGCAGCATGAGCGTACGCAGCCCATGACCAAGGACCTGCGCCAGTTCTGATTCAGGCCAATTCAAGAGAAAAGGCCCCGCGAGCGGGGCCTTTGCATTTGCTAAGGCTCACATCAAGGGTTCATGAAGCGGCTTGGCGCCACGTTCCACTTGTGCGGATCTTCGTGCCGCAGGATGCGGTCACTCGTACCGGGCCGCGCGAGATCGATGTCCGCCGGTGTGATGTATAGCTGGCTTCGCGTGCTGTAGAACGCACGCACCCTGGGCTTGAGCAGCTGGGTCTCGTTCTGCTCCAGCACCACGGCCAGGCGGCCGCTCTCAAGCAGTACGAGCGAGCCGGTGGGGTAGATGCCCACGCAGCGCATGAAGGCCTCGACCAGCGAACGGTCGAAGTGATGCTCGCTCCACTCGTAGATCTTGCGCAGGGCATCGGTGGGCGTCATGCCGCGGTGATACACCCGCTCTGAAGTAATGGCGTCGTATACATCCACCACCGCAGCCATCTTGCCCCACTGGGTGATCTGGTCCCGCCCGATCTTGCGCGGATAGCCCGTGCCATCGGTGCGCTCATGGTGTTCGTGGCAGATGGCCAGCGGAATCGGGCCGACATCCGGGTTCTGCACCAGCATGCGGTAGCCGTCGGTGACGTGATTCTTCATCACGTCGAACTCTTCCTTGGTGAGCGCACCCGGCTTGTTGAGGACTTCATTGGGGGTGAAGGCCTTGCCGATGTCATGCAGCAGCCCGCCCAACCCGAGCTGGTGCACGAGCTTCGGATCAAAGTCCATGTGCCGCGCAAAACTCACCATCAGGGTGCAGACACTGACCGAGTGCTGGAAGGTGTAGTCATCAGCCTGCTTGAGCAGGTTCATGGACTGCAGCGCGTTCTTGTTGCGGAAGATGGAGTCCGTCACCTTCTCGACCAGCGGTTCGATCTGGTTGAGCTCGACCTGCTTGCCGAGGCGAACATCGCTCATGGTCTGAGCCACTAGGCGCTGGGCCTCGCCGTAGATCTTGCGTGCCGCGGCGCTCTCCTCCTCGAGGCGGGTGGTGCGTGGGCGTTCGACCGGCTTGTCGGCCACCTTGAGCATGGCCGCCTGCGCCGCTGCCCGGGCCTCGCGCGCGGTCGGCGCGTCCTGCACGTCAATGCCACGCCGCGGGTCGATGAACAGGTAGCGCGTGCCGCTGTCGCGCACCCGTGCGACGTCGTGATCGCTCTTGACGAGAAAAGAGCTCGTCAGGAAGGGATGCGAAAACCAGTCGCAGTCCAGCTGGGTCACGTACATGCCCGGCTTGAGCTGCTCGATGGAGATCTTCTTGGCGGAGGCCGCTGCTTGATTCATGGAGGCGCGAAACCGGCGCCGGCACCGCGGTATGCGGTGCACCGGTTTGGCGCCAGCGTAGAAGCCGGTGCTCGGCCGCGATCCCGAGGAATGCGCTGAAAAGACCGGGCTTATTGCACCCTGCTCGGCTTGACTTGCGGCCGCCTCAGCGGCGTTTGCCGCCCAGGATCCCGCCAAGAATGCCGCGGACGATCTCGCGGCCCACGCCCGAACCGATGGAGCGCATCGCGGAGCGCGCGGCGCTCTCCACCAGACCCTCATGCTTGCCGCCACGCGGGCCAGTCCGGCCGAAAAGCACCTCCTTGACCACCTGGGTCGTGCCGCTGTCTGCCGGCGCAGGGGCGGGGGCCGGCGCACGGCGCCCCCCTGCGCCGGAGAACACCGGGCCGCCGGCCGGGGCGGTGCTGGCTGGTGCCGGGGCCGGGGCAGCAGCCTGGGTCTGGCCCTTCAAGACCTCGAAGGCGCTTTCGCGATCCACGGTCTGCTCATAAACACCTGCCACGAGCGAGTGCTCGATGATCAGCTTGCGTTCGTCCGGCGTGACTGGCCCGATGCGCGACCAGGGCGGCAGCACAAAGCAGCGCTCCGTGGGCGTGGGGCGGCCCTTCTCGTCGAGCAGCGAGATCAATGCCTCGCCCACCTCCAGCTCGGTGATCGCGGTCTCGATGTCCAGGCCGTCATTGGCACGCATGGTCTCGGCCGTGGCCTTCACGGCCTTCTGGTCACGCGGCGTGAAGGCACGCAGGGCATGCTGCACGCGGTTGCCGAGTTGCGCGAGCACCGTGTCCGGAATGTCCAGCGGATTCTGCGTGACGAAATACACGCCCACGCCCTTGGAACGGATCAGGCGCACGGTCTGCTCGATGCGCTCGAGCAGCGCCTTGGGCGCTTCCTTGAACAGCAGGTGGGCTTCATCAAAGAAGAAGACGAACTTGGGCTTGTCGAGGTCGCCCACCTCGGGCAGCGCCTCCCACAGCTCGGAGAGCATCCAGAGCAGGAAGGTGGCGTACAGACGCGGGCTGTTGAACAGCTTGTCGGCCGCCAGGATGTTGACGATGCCGGACTCGCGCCCGTTGATCTCCACGGCCTGCATCATGTCCATGATGTTGAGCATGGGCTCGCCGAAGAACACGTCGGCGCCCTGCTCTTCCAGCGTGAGCAGGCCGCGCTGGATGGCGCCGATGCTCGCGGCGCTCACATTGCCGTATTCGGTGGTGAATTCGCTGGCGTTGTCGCCCACGTGCTGGCACATGGCGCGCAGGTCCTTCATGTCGAGCAGCAGCAGGCCGTGGTCATCGGCGATCTTGAAGATGATCTGCATCACGCCGGTCTGGGTCTCGTTCAGGCCCAGCATGCGCGAGAGCATCAGCGGCCCCATGTCGCTGATCGTGGCGCGCACCGGATGGCCCGACTGGCCGAAGACGTCCCAGAGCGTGACCGGGCAGCCCGCCCACTCCGGATGCGGCACACCCAGGCTGTTGTAGCGATCGTCCACCCGCTTGTTGCCGCCGCCGGGGCAGGCAATGCCGGTGAGATCACCCTTGATGTCGGCCATGAAGACCGGGATGCCCTGGTTGGAGAAGGCCTGGGCGAGCGCCTGCAGGGTGACCGTCTTGCCGGTGCCCGTGGCGCCGGTGATGGCACCATGGCGATTGGCCATGCGCGGCAGCAGCTGCACGCCGGTCTTGGCGTTCTTGGCGATCAGGATGGGCTCGGACATGGCGGTTCCAGGGGGGTTGCGATGGCGATGACGGCAGGGGATGGCGGAGAGGGAAAACGAGCAGCCCGCCAGGGGCGCTTTGCTAAACTCTAAACCATTAGACGGCACGTGTTCGCACGCGTGCCGTTCGCGTTTCTACCCAAGAACTCGAGCGCAAGAAAGATTCGCCATGGCCGGTCACAGCAAATGGGCAAACATCCAGCACCGCAAGGGGCGCCAGGACGAAAAGCGCGGCCGCGTCTGGACGCGCATCATCCGTGAGGTGATTGTGGCCGCCCGTGCCGGCGGCGGCGATCCGGTCATGAACCCCCGTCTGCGCCTGGCCATCGAAAAGGCCAAGGCCGTGAACCTGCCGGCCGACACGCTCAAGAAGAACATCGACAAGGCCACCGGCAACCTCGAAGGCGTCGATTACGTCGAAATCCGCTATGAGGGCTACGGCATCGGCGGTGCTGCGGTGATCGTCGACACCATGACCGACAACAAGGTGCGCACCGTGGCCGAGGTGCGCCACGCCTTCTCCAAGTACGGCGGCAATCTGGGCACCGACGGCTCCGTGGCCTTCCAGTTCAAGCATTGCGGCCAGCTGGTCTTTGCGCCGGGCACCAGTGAAGACCAGGTGATGGAAGTGGCTATCGAAGCCGGCGCCGAGGACGTCGTGACGGACGATGACGGCGCCATCGAGGTCATCACCGCGCCGGGCGACTTCGAAGCGGTGAAGAACGCGCTTGAAGCCACGGGTCTGAAGCCCGAGCTGGCCGAGGTCATCATGAAGCCGCTGAACGAAACGCCCCTGGCCGGCGACGACGCCGCGAAGATGCAGAAGCTGCTCGATGCACTTGAAGACCTCGATGATGTTCAGGAGGTCTACACCTCGGCGGTGATGCAATGAAGCTCCTCGTGGTGGGATCGGGCGGGCGCGAGCATGCACTGGCCTGGCGCCTGGCGCAAAGCCCGCGGGTGCAGATGGTCTATGTGGCGCCGGGCAACGCGGGCACAGCCACCACGCGCGGGCTGAAGAACCTGCCGATCACGGACTTCGAGACTCTGGCCGAATGGGCCCACGTCGAAGGCATCGCCTACACGGTGGTCGGGCCGGACGCAGCGCTGGCCGCAGGCATCGTGAATGTGTTCGAGGCGCGCGGCCTGAAGATCTTCGGCCCCACCAAGGAAGCGGCGGAGCTGGAGTGGAGCAAGGACTTCGCCAAGGCCTTCATGGCCAGGCATCAGATTCCCACGGCGCGCTATCAGACCTTTGATACCGCCGCCGCCGCGCACGCCTATGTGGATGCCGAAGGCGCGCCGATTGTGATCAAGGCCGATGGCCTCGCCGCCGGCAAGGGCGTGGTGGTGGCCATGACACTCGATGAAGCCCATGCCGCCATCGACATGATGATGGTGGACGCCAAGTTCGGCACGAGCGGCGCCAAGGTCGTCATCGAGGAATTCATGCAGGGCGAGGAAGCCAGCTTCTTCGTCATGAGCGATGGCAAGAACATCCTGCCTCTGGCCTCCGCGCAGGACCACAAGCGCCTGCTGGATGGCGACGCCGGCCCCAACACCGGCGGCATGGGCGCGTATTCGCCTGCGCCTGTGGTCACGCCGGACGTGCATCGCCAGATCATGAACAAGGTGGTCAAGCCCACGATCGAGGGCATGGCCGCTGAAGGCCGGCCCTTCAAGGGCTTCCTGTTCGTCGGCCTGATGATCGACGAGGCCGGCGAGGCCCGCGTGGTCGAGTTCAACGCGCGCATGGGCGACCCGGAGACCCAGGTCATCATGGCGCGGGTGAAGAGCGACTTTGCGCAGCTCTGCGAGATGGCGGTGGACGGCGAACTGGACCGCGCCGAGATCGACTGGGACCGCCGCACGGCACTGACCGTCGTGCTGGCCGCCCATGGCTACCCCGACAGCCCGCGCAATGGCGACCCGATCTTTGGCGTCCCGGAGCCCACGGATGCGAGCATCGTCTTTCACGCCGGCACCACGCTGTCGGAAGATGGACACCTGCTCACGGCCGGCGGCCGCGTGCTGGCCTGCGTGGGTCTGGGCGATTCGCCGCGCATGGCGCAGGCAGCCGCCTACGACGTGGTCGACGAGATCAAGTTTCGCGACATGCAGTACCGCCGCGACATCGGCTACCGCGCCATCGGCCGCAGCCGCTCACGCTGATCGGGCTCAAGGTCATTGCAAATTGCAGCGCGCCTTGCGTGACGGCGCAGGTGCCTTGGCTTACGCTGGGCACCAGCGCCGCTCGCGCGGCGGCTCCCCGCTGTATCCATGCGCCTTTCCAGCCATTTTGGCCTGAAGAGGCGCGCCAATCCTTGATCTCGTATCTCTGAACCTGGCCCCGATGAGCTTCTCAGACACCATCCGCACCTATCTCAAGGACCTGCAGCAGCGCATCGTCGCCGGGCTGGAGGCCGAAGACGGCACCCCCTTCATCGTGGACGCCTGGACCCGCGGGCCTGAGGAGCGCTTGCAGGGCGGCGGCATCTCGCGCGTGCTGGAGGGTGGCCAAGTCTTCGAGCGCGCCGGCGTGCTGTTCTCCGATGTGCGCGGCAAGCAGTTGCCGCCCTCGGCCACGCAGCACCGCCCGGAGCTCGCGGGACGCCCCTTCGAGGCCACGGGCGTGTCGCTCGTGCTGCACCCGCGCAACCCCAACGTGCCCACGGTGCACCTGAACGTGCGCAGCTTCACCGCCCAGGCCGTAGAGCCCGGCCAGCAGGACGTGAGCTGGTTCGGCGGCGGCATGGACCTGACCCCCTACTACGGCGTTGAAGAAGACGCGGTGCACTTCCACCGCGTGTGCCACGACGCGCTCGCGCCATTCGGCGCGGACAAGTACCCGCGCTTCAAGCAGTGGTGCGACGAATACTTCTTCCTGAAGCACCGCAACGAGCCGCGCGGCATCGGTGGCGTGTTCTATGACGATTTCTCCGAGCTCGGCCCGGAGCAGAGCTTTGCCATGACCCGCGCGGTCGGCGACGCCTTCCTGAACGCCTACCTGCCCATCGTGCAGCGCCGCCGTCATCTGCCCTACACGGAGGAGCAGCGTGCCTTCCAGGCCTACCGGCGTGGGCGCTATGTGGAGTTCAACCTCGTCTGGGACCGCGGCACACTCTTCGGCCTGCAGAGCGGCGGCCGCACCGAGAGCATCCTCGCCAGCATGCCGCCCACGGCCGACTGGCGCTACCACTGGGCGCCGGCCGCCGGCACGCCGGAAGCGCGCCTGTACGAGGTGTTCCTGAAGCCGCGCGACTGGCTCGGTCTCAGCACGTCCCAGACTGCCGCGCAGCCGCAGGCGGCAGAGTGAGCCCACGGTCCGCATGAGCAAGCACATCGGCATCTTCGGCGGCAGCTTCGATCCGCCCCACTTCGGCCACTTGGCACTGATGAGCGCGGCGCGCGAACAACTCGGGCTTGACCAGCTGCGCGTCATCCCCACCGGCCATGCCTGGCAGAAGCTGCGCACTCTCACGCCGGCGCGGCACCGGCTGGTCATGGTGGAGCTGGCGATTGCCGGGATGGCCCCCTGGGCAGTGGTCGATGCGCTGGAGACCGAGCGCAAGGGGCCGAGCTACATGATCGACACCATCGATGCCCTGCGCAAGGAAACGGGTGACGCCAAGCTCACGCTCATCCTTGGCGAAGACCAGTTTGCCAACCTGCGCACCTGGCACCGCTGGGAAGACCTCGCCATGCTCGTGCGCTTTGCCGTGGCCGGCCGGCCGGGCAGCGAGCGCAGCGCCGGCAGCCCAGCCAATGACCCGCGCGTGCACCACGTGCGTCTGGCCATGGAGCCGATGGACCTTTCAAGCACGCAGCTGCGCAAGATGGCCGCCGCGGGCGAGACCCTCAATGGTCTGGTGCCGCCCACGGTGGCCCAGTACATTGCACTCAATCACCTCTACAAAGAACAGAAGCACTGAATGGACATCCGCAAGCTGCAGCGCGTCATCGTGGACGCCCTGGAAGACGTCAAGGCACAGGACATCGCCGTCTTCAATACCGAAGCCAACTCCAACCTGTTTGAACGCGTGGTGATCGCCAGCGGCACCAGCAACCGCCAGACCCGCGCGCTGGCCATGAGCGTGCGCGAGAAGGTCAAGCAGGCCGGTGGCGAGATCGTCAGCATGGAAGGCGAAGACACCGGTGAGTGGGTGCTGGTGGACTGCAACCAGGTGGTGGTGCACATCATGCAGCCCGCCATCCGCCAGTACTACAACCTCGAGGAGCTCTGGGGCCAGACCAAGGTCAAGATGGCCAGCGGCGCCAAGCCGCGCCTGGCTGGCTCCATGTTCGCCAAGGCCAGCGAGCCGATGGACGAGGACGACACCCCGGCGCCGGCCAAGAAGGCCGTGAAGAAGACCGCCGCCAAGAAGTCAGCTGCGGCTGCCGACGCTGCGCCCAAGAAGGCCCCGGCGAAGAAGGCTGCAACCAAGACCGCAGCCACGAAGACGGCAGCCACCAAGACGGCCGCCAAGAAGGCCCCTGCCAAGACCGCAACCAAAACGGCTGCAACCAAGGCACCCGCCAAGAAGGCCTTGGCGAAGAAGGCCAGCAGCGGCGCGTGAAGCTCACGCTGATTGCCGTCGGGCACAAGATGCCGGGCTGGGTGAACGAGGCCTTTGCCGAGTACCAGCGCCGCTTCCCGCCCGACTGGCCGTTCGCGCTCAAGGAACTCAAGCCCGAAACAGCCGACAGCGCCGCGCAGACCAAGGCGCGCGAGGCCGACAAGATCCTCGCCGCCGTGCCTAAAGACGCCCTGCTCGTCACCCTCGACGAACGCGGCCGCGACCTCACCACCAAGGCCCTGGCCCAGCAGCTCGAACGCTGGCAGCTGGATGCGCGGCCTGTCGCCTTCGTGATCGGCGGTACCGAAGGGCTGGACGAGCGCGTCAAGGCGGCTGCGCACTTCAGCCTGCGTCTGTCCTCCCTCACCCTGCCCCACATGCTCGTGCGCGTGCTGCTGGCCGAGCAGCTGTATCGGGCCTGGTCGGTACTGGCAGGGCATCCATATCACCGGGAATAGCCGCACACGATGAAGATCTACCTCGCCAGCCAAAGTCCCCGGCGGCAGGAGCTGCTGCGACAGATCGGCGTGCAGTTCGACCTGCTGCTGCCGGACGCCGAAGAAGACGCCGAAAGCCTGGAAGCCGAGCGCGCGGGCGAAGCGCCGCTCACCTACGTGAAGCGCGTGGTGTATGCCAAGGCGCTGGCGGCAGCGCAGCGCCTGAAGCGCCGCGCCCTGCCCGCCCTGCCGATTCTGGTGGCGGATACGACCGTCGCGCTGGGCCGCACGATCCTGCACAAGCCGGTCGATGCGAAGGACAACGCGCGCATGCTGCGTGCGCTCTCCGGCACGACGCATCGCGTGCTCACCGGCATTGCGGTGGTGCATCTGGACAAGGCGCGCACGCGGATCGACGAAGCCGTCTCGGAGTCCTTCGTCAGCTTCAAGCCGCTCACGCCGCGCGACGTTCGCAACTATCTGGCCAGCGGCGAAGGCACGGGCAAGGCCGGGGGCTACGCCATTCAAGGTCTGGCCGGCGCCTACGTGACGCAGATCCACGGCAGCTACAGCGGCATCATGGGTCTGCCGCTGGCCGAGACCGCTGCGCTGCTCAAGATCTGACTGACCGATTTCGTTGTATTTTGCTGATCGAGAATGCCATTATCCGGGCATCACGAATGATTCTTGGGCGTTTTCAGGCCTCCGCAACGGATAGCCGAATTTGAATGAAACAAGCATTGGCGCGGCTCTTGGGGCATACCCCCGCAGCGCGCCAAACCCGGAGTAGCGCCGCCCGCTCTGCTGCGCTGCGTGCTTGAGGCCTGCGGCGCTACCGCTACATTCGGCCCATGCTGGAAGACATCATCATCACCCAGAGCGACCACGAAACCCGCGTGGCCGTGGTCTCGCAGGGCGCGGTGCAGGAGCTGCACGTCGAACGCACGAGTGTGCAGGGCTGGGTGGGCAACATCTATCTGGGTAAGGTGGCGCGCGTGCTGCCAGGCATGCAGAGCGCCTTCGTGAACATCGGTCTGGAGCGCGCGGCTTTTCTGCACGTGGCCGACTTGTGGGAACACCGCGGCGATGCACGCAAGGGCCAGCACAGCCCGCCTCCCGCCATCGAGCGCCTGCTGTTCGAAGGCCAGCCGATCATGGTGCAGGTGATCAAGGACCCGATCGGCACCAAGGGCGCGCGCCTGTCCACGCACATCAGCTTGGCGGGGCGCATGCTGGTGTATCTGCCGCAGGAAAGCCACATCGGCGTGAGCCAGAAGATCGAGGGCGGCGTGGATCGGGAGCAGCTCAAGACGCGGCTGAGTGCTGCCATGCCCGAAGGCATGCAGGGCGGCTTCATCATCCGCACCCAGGCCGAGGACGCCACCGAGGAAGAACTCGCGCAGGACGTCAACTATCTGCGCGAGACCTGGAAGAGCATCTGCGAGCGCGGCGGCACCCAGCCGGCACCGAGCCTGCTGCACAAGGACCTGACACTCTCCGAGCGCGTGCTGCGCGACATGACGCATGACGCCACACACCACATCAAGGTGGACAACGCCACGCTGTTCCAGCAGCTACACCACTTTGCGCAGCGCTACACGCCGGGCGTGGTGGGCAAGCTCTCGCACTACACGGGCGAGCGCCACCTGTTCGACCTGCACCATGTGGACGACGAGATCGGCCGCGCGCTGGCCCGCCGTGTCGATCTGAAGAACGGCGGCTACCTGATCTTCGACCAGACCGAGGCCATGTGCACGATCGACGTGAACACCGGCGGCTACGTCGGCTCACGCAATTTCGAAGACACCATATTCCGCACCAACCTGGAGGCCGCGCTGGTCATTGCGCGGCATCTGCGCCTGCGCAACCTGGGCGGCATCATCCTGATCGACTTCATCGACATGCATGAGGCCGGCCACCGCCAGCAGGTGCTCGACGAGCTCAAGCGCGCGCTGGCCAAGGACCGCGTGCGCACGAGTGTGTCCGGCTTCACGTCCCTGGGCCTGGTGGAGATGACCCGCAAGCGCACGCGCGAGAGCCTGGAACACGTGCTCTGCGAGCCCTGCGCCGTGTGCGAAGGCCGCGGCTATGTGAAGACGCCGCAGACCGTGTGCTACGAGATCCTGCGTGAAGTGGAACGCGAGGCACGGCAGTTCAACCCGCGCGAGTTCCGCATCGTCGCCGGCCAGCCGGTGGTGGATCGCTTCCTCGAAGAAGAGAGCCCATACCTGGCGGCGCTGGAAGAGCGTATCGGCAAGCCGATCTCCCTCACGGTGGAGACCAGCTTTCCCCAGGAGCACTACGACATCGTGCTCATGTAGCGCTGCTCAGGCAGGCACGGCCAGCATCACCGCGTAGGCCTTGAACGTAGCGGTTGCGGCTTGGCCCACGCGCAGGTCAAGCGCATCCACTGCATCGTTCGTCACGCTCGCAGTCACTGTCGCGCCACCCGGCAGCGTGACGCCCACCAGCGAGGACACCGCGCCCTTCTGCACGCGTGCAATCGTGCCGGCCAGCTGGTTGCGCGCCGACAGCGTGTAACCCGCAAAGTCCGTGACCAGCACCACCTCGCTGGCCTTGATGAGCGCAAGCGCCTCGCCCCCCTCTTTGAGCTTCATGCGCTCGGCCGCCGCTGCGGTGATCGAGGCCGTGATCTCGAAGCCGCCGGCAATGTCGAGCGTGACCTGCACCGTGGCGGGGCCGCGCTCGATGTGACGAACGCTGCCTGCGAACTGATTGCGGGCCGTGGTCTTCATGGTCAGTCTCCGTAGCAGCGCGGCAAGCGCCGGTTGTTCGAGCAGCCAGGCGTCCTGCGTGCGCAGGAAGTCCGCATGGCGGGCCTGCAGCTGCTGCCAGGCGGCGAGCAGCTCATGCGCAGCAGGCGTCAGGCGCGAGCCGCCGCCGCCCGCGCCGCCTTTGGCACGTTCGATCAGCGGCGCATGCGCAAGATTCGTGGCCGTGTCCATCAACAGCCAGGCGCCCTTGTAGCTGTAGCCCGCGGTCCGTGCGGCCTTTTGCAGGGAGCCGGTGAGCTCCACAGCACGCAGCAGATCAAAGAAGCGCGCGTCCAGCCGGCCGGCAAGCTTCAGATCTCCTGAAAGCAGGCTGCCGGCCACAGCGGGCGCCAGCGCACCGAGCGGCAATGCAGCTTCAGCGGCCTGCGGCGCGCGGTTCTCGCTTTGCGCTGCGCCAGTGCTCACGGCGCCTTGCCTTTGCCAAGCATCGCCCGCAGCAAGATTTCATTCGGCCGCGCCCTGCGCGCAGGCTCGACATTCAGCGCGCTGCGTACCCGCTCGCGGCTCTCGGCGCGATCCAGATCCACCTCACGCACCACCTGCCCGCCTTCCATCAGGAAGGCGATATTCGCCAGCGCCAGCACGTCGTCAATGTCATGCGTGATCATCACCATCGGGATGCCCACGCGCTGCCGCACAGCGGCCAGCTCATCGCGCAGCTGCTGGCGCAGCATGGGGTTCAGGGCAGCGAAGGGCTCGTCCAGCAGCAGCACCTGCGGCTTGCAGGCCAGGGCGCGGGCCAGGGCCACGCGCTGCTGCTGGCCGCCGGAGAGCGTGGCCGGGCGGCTGCGAGCCATCGCCGAGAGGCCGAAGGACTCGATCAGCTCGTCCACACGCCGTGCATCCTCGGGCGCAAGGCGCTTGACCCAACTCGTCAAACCAAAGGCGATGTTCTCGCGGACGGTGAGGTGTGGGAACAGCGCATAGCTCTGGAACAGGTAACCCACCTGCCGATCCCGCGCGGGCACGTTGACGGACTGCGCGGCATCGAACAGCACCTTGCCGCCCACACGTACATGCCCTGCACGCGGCGTGAGCAGCCCGGCGATCGCCTGCAGGGTGAGCGACTTGCCGGCACCCGAGGGGCCGTAGAGCGCGACCACGGGCGCCTCAGTGGCAAAGGCGGCGTCCAGATCAAAGCGGCGCTTTCCGTCGGACACGCTGAGCTGGATGGCCACATCGATCATGTGCGCTCGCGGGCCTTCACTCAGGGCTTGCCGAAGCCAAAGCGCGCAAGGATGGCCTGCGCCTCCGCGCCGTTGAGGTAGGCGGCAAACTCGCGCGCCAGCTGCGGCTGCCGGCTGTCTGTGACCACGGCCACTGGGTAGGTGATGGGTGCATGGCCGGTGGCAGTGAGTGCCACGCGCACCCGGTCCTTCATGAGTTCGGCATCGGTGCGGTAGACGAAGCCGGCCTCCACCTCGCCGCGCGCCACGTAGTCCAGTACCTGACGCACGTTGTCGGCAAAGACCAGCCGGGGTTCAAGCGGCCCCCAGAGCTGCGCTGCCGTCAGCGCCTGCTGGGTGTAGCGCCCCACCGGCACCGTGGCAGGCTTGCCCACGGCAATGCGCTTCACGGCAGGCTGGGTCAGATCCGTCAGGCGGGTGAGCGCCGGCGCACCCTGCAGCGGCGTGATCATGACCAGGCTGTTGCTCGCAAAGTCGCGCCGCGTGGCGGGGTCGATCACCTTCTGCGCCACGCCACGGTCCATGGTCTCCTGGTCGGCGCTGGCAAACACGTCCACCGGCGCGCCCTGGATGATCTGCTGCACCAGCGCGCCGGAGGCCGCAAAGTTGAAGCGCACCGTCACGCCCGGTTTGGTGGCCTCGAAGCGCGTGCCGATCTCGCGCATGGCCTCCGTGAGGCTGGCCGCGGCCGAGATCGTGAGCTGCTGCGCCGCTGCGGGCAAGGCCAGGGTGAGACCGAAGCCGGCGGCGGCGAGCATGCATAGAGGTCGATGCATGTTCATGCTCCGTAGGGGTGGGTCGGGCGGCGGTACAGGAAGCGGTTCGAGGCGACCAGAATCGCCACCGACACCGCCGAGATAACGAGCGCCAGCAGCATCGCCAGATCGTCCTTGCCGGCCTGCACGGCGTCATAGATGGCCATGGAAGCCGTCTGCGTCTGGCCGGGGATGGAGCCCGCCACCATCAGCGAGGCGCCGAACTCGCCCATGGCCCGGGCAAAGGCCAAGAGCGTGCCCGCCAGAATGCCCGGCCAGGCCAGCGGCAGCGTCACGCGCAGGAACACGGACCAGCGCGACTGGCGCAGCGTGCGGGCCGCAGCCTCCAGCGTGGTGTCCACCTGCTCGAAGGCTGTGCTCGCGCCCTTGAGGACCAGGGGCAGCGCCACGAGCGCACTGGCGATCACCGCGCCGTGCCAGTTGAAGATCACCGTGTAGTCGAAGTGCGTGCGCAGCCAGCTGCCCACCACGCCGTTGCGCCCCATGAGCACCAGGATGCCGTAGCCCAGCACCGTGGGCGGCAGGACGAGGGGCAACATGCACACCGCCTCGAGTAGGCGACGGCCCGGCAGGCGCGTGCGCGCCACTACCCAGCCCAGCGCAACGCCGAGCAGCAAGGCGATGACGGTGGCCACCGTGGCCACGCGCAGGCTCAGGAGGAGCGGTGCGGCATCGAATTCGCGCAGGAGTTCGTGCATGTGCGGATCGTAATGTAGTTATCTACATCACGCGCTACAGACTCATGCCTTTCGAACGGCCCATGCCTGTATCCGCTTGTCTGGTACGGATCTCCAAGGCACTAGGCTGGGGAAGCGCTTCCGGTATGGGTCTTCAGGGCAATGGGCTGAAGAACCGCGCCAGACAAGCGAAGCAGAGCGTCCTGCACAGATTGGGCGATCAGCATCGCGGTGTCTTCTCGCCTGCTTTGCCCATCAACAGGGACTGGCTAGACGCTATGGGTTCGGCTTCGGATACTCGACCATCCGCCCATTTACGCGCTCGGGCAAGCGGTACTCAACTCGCTTCGCGCCAAGGTTCATTGCGACAAGGCGAGTCTGCGCATCGAAGGACACAAGCTCAGACATCTTCTTTCTGCTGATCTCCGGATCAACGTCCGTTAGACGTAGGGACTCAGCGTGAAGGACGCCAAAGGAAGACGGTCCCTTAGGGCAGAAATCTAGGCTGGGGTGCTCGATGCAGCGTGAGTCCAACTGAGGAAGCACGATCGAGAACTCGTAGTGGTTCTTATCGTGATGCTTTTGATCCTTGAATTCGATTGCGCTGAGGTGAACGGCTGCGCATACCCCGCTTAGCCAGTGAACGGCTGTAACGCCAGTTCTCGCCAACTCCGCCGTCGGATCAAATGTGACCGGCTTCGAGGCCTCGACGGGCATCTCTTTGTAGTACCGGCCTTTGCAATCGGCAGGTAGTGGAGTGTCACTTGCTGGCAACTTCATCCACGTCGGCCTTACGAACTCAGGTGCGGCCGGTTGTCCGCAAGCGGCTAGGGACCCGACGAAAACAAGCAGCGCAAAGAACCTAAACCGCTGAGCAGTATTCATTCTTACCCCCAGTCAGGTGTTGCGGCTGACCACGATAGTGGGGAACAGCTTGCTCGTGTCCTTGGCCTTCTCGGCGACCTTGATCGCCACCTTGCGGGCGATGGCCTTGTAGGTCTGGGCCTCGGCGCCGTCGGGATCCGCCACCACCGTGGGCTTGCCGGAGTCCGCCTGCTCGCGGATCTTCAGACTCAGGGGCAGGCCGCCGAGATAGTCCACGCCGTACTCCTTGGCCATGCGCTCGCCGCCGCCCGCGCCGAAGATGTGCTCCTGATGGCCGCAGTTGGGGCAGCAGTACACGGCCATGTTCTCCACGACACCGAGAATGGGGATGCCGACCTTCTCGAACATCTTCACGCCGCGGCGCGCGTCCAGCAGGGCGATGTCCTGCGGTGTGGTGACGATGACCGCACCGGTCACCGGCACCTTCTGCGAGAGCGTGAGCTGGATGTCGCCGGTACCCGGGGGCATGTCGATGATCAGGTAGTCGAGGTCTTTCCAGTTGGTCTTCTCTAGCAGCTCGGTCAGGTAGCCGGAAATGATCGGGCCGCGCAACACCATGGGCGTGTCCTGATCGACCAGCAGGCCCACGGAGATGATCTGCAGCCCGTAGTTCTCCTTGGGCTCCATCAGCTTGCCGTCCAGGGTCTCGGGCTTGCCGGAGACATCGAGCATCATGGTCTGGCTGGGGCCGTGGATGTCGGCGTCGAGCATGCCCACGCGCGCACCTTCTGCAGCCAGCGCCAGTGCGAGGTTGGCGGCCGTGGTGCTCTTGCCCACCCCGCCCTTGCCGCTGGCCACGGCGATGATGTTCTTCACATTGGGCATGACCGGCACACCGCGCTGCACGGCGTGGGCGATCACGCGCGAATACACGTTGGCACGCACCGTCTTGGCGCCTGCGGCGCTGATGGCCTGCACGACCGCATCGCGCAGCGGCGCAATCTGGCTGGCGGCGGGGTAGCCGAGCTCGATGTCCAGGCTCACCACGTCGCCATCGACATTGATGTTTTTCACCGACTTGGTGCTGACGAAGTCGTGCCCGGTATTGGGATCGATCACGCCAGCCAGCGCGGCCTTCACACCCTCCTGACTGAGTGCCATTGAATCAATTTCCTTGTGAATTGTGCGAACTATGCATGCGCCCTTCTGGGGCGAACCCGAATACGGGAACGCGTGGGGCGATCGGGGCAAGAGATTAGCAACGCAGTGCCCCCGACCGGACCGGCAAAAACGCTATGCTCTCCGTCCCGTTCAACTCTTGCCGATGCGGCCGCGCCTCACTGCAGGTGACAAGCTACTCGGCATGTCCATGGAAATCATTCTTCTCGTCGGGCTGATCTTTGCCAATGGTCTGTTTGCCATGAGCGAGATCGCCATGGTGGCCTCGCGCAAGGCGCGGCTGCAGCAACTGGCCGATGAAGGCGACTCGGGCGCCGCCCAGGCCCTGCAACTGCAGGAGAACCCTACACGCATGCTCTCCACAGTGCAGATCGGCATCACGCTGATCAGCATCATGCTCGGTATCGTGGGTGAGAATGCGTTGGCCCAGCCAATCGCAAACTGGCTCATCGGTCACTTCCCGGCCGTGGAGCCCTTTGCGCACCAGACTTCGCTGTTCTTCGTGGTGGTGTGCATCACCTTCTTCTCGCTGATCTTTGGCGAGCTTGTGCCCAAGCGCGTCGGCCAGATGTATCCCGAGGCCATCGCCCGGGTGATGGCAGTGCCGATGAAGGCGCTGGCCTGGGCGACCACGCCCTTCGTCAAGCTGCTGTCCTTCTGCACAGAAGGGGTGCTGCGCATCATGGGCGTACGCGCCAACTCCGCGCCGCCCGTGACGGAAGAGGAAATCCATGTGCTCATGGAGCAGGGCGCCGATGCCGGCGTGTTCGAAGCGGCCGAGCAGCAGATGGTGCGCAACGTGTTCCGTCTGGACGAGCGCAAGCTGACCAGCCTGATGATTCCGCGCAGCGACATCGTGTTTCTCGACACCGATGATGCGCCCGAGGTCACTCGCAAGAAGATCGAGGAAGCCAGCTTCTCGCGCTTCCCGGTGCTCAAGGGCAGCTTCAATGAGGTGCTGGGCCTGGCCAGCGTCAAGGATCTGCTCGCGCAACTGCTCGCCGGCAAGCCGCTGGACATCACCTCAGGCCTGGCACCCGCACTCTATGTGCCGGAAACGCTCACCGGCACCGAACTCATCGAGAACTTCCGCAACGCGCGCGTGCAGGTGGCGCTGGTGGTGGACGAGTACGGCGAGGTGCAGGGCCTGGTCACGCTCAAGGACGTGGTGGACGCCATCCTCGGCGAGCTGCCCAGCGAACCCGAAGACGAAACCGCAGCCGTCAAGCGCGAGGACGGCAGCTGGCTGCTGGATGGCACGATCTCCGTGCACGAACTCACTGATGCACTCAAGCTCGACGAGCTGCCGGAAGGTGACGGCGAAAGCTTCCACACCCTGGCCGGCATGATCATGATGCTGCTCGGCCGTATCCCCAAGACAGCCGATACCTGCGAGTGGGCCGGCTGGAAGTTCGAGGTCATGGACATGGACGGCAAGCGCATCGACAAGGTGCTGGCCACCGAACTGCCCAAGCCGGACCCGGCCTCCGAGGACGGGATGCCCACCGGCTGACGCCCCCACGATATCGATCGAGGGGCGCCGGTGCTTGCATCGAGCGCCCCTTAAACTTTCAGGCCCTGTGAGGACACCATGACAACAAAGCGCCGCCTCTTCGTCACCACCGCCCTGCCCTACGCCAACGCCCGCTTTCATGTGGGCCACATGATGGAGTACGTGCAGGCCGACATCTGGGTGCGCTTCCAGCGGATGATGGGCCATGAGGTGCACTTCGTCTGCGCGGACGACACGCACGGCGCGCCGATCATGATTGCGGCCGACAAGGCCGGCAAGACGCCGCAGCAGTACGTGGCCGAGATTGCCGCCACCCGCAAAGAGTATCTGGACGGCTTTCACATCAGCTTCGACCACTGGCACTCCACGGACGCCCCCGAGAACCACGCCCTGGCCAAGGCCATCTACCTGGACCTCAAGGCTGCGGGGCTGATTTCCACAAAGACCATTGAGCAGTTCTTCGACCCCGTGAAGAACATGTTCCTGCCGGACCGCTTCATCAAGGGCGAGTGCCCCAAGTGCGGCGCCAAGGACCAATATGGCGACTCCTGCGAGGTCTGCGGCGCGGTCTACGCCCCCACGGAGCTGAAGAACCCCTACTCCGTGCTGTCAGGCGCCGCGCCTGAGCTGCGCACCAGCGAGCACTACTTCTTCAAGCTCAGCGACGAGAAGGTGGTGGCCTTCCTGAAGGACTGGACTCAGACACCCGGCCGCCTGCAGCCCGAGATGGCCAAGAAGGCCGCCGAGTGGTTCGACGCCGGCATGAATGACTGGGACATCTCGCGCGATGCGCCCTACTTCGGCATCGAGATCCCGGACGCGCCGGGTAAGTACTTCTATGTCTGGCTGGACGCGCCGGTGGGCTATCTCGCCAGTCTGAAATCGCACCTCACTGCCAAGGGCATCGACTACGACGCCTACATCGCCAGCCCCGATGTGGAGCAGGTGCACTTCATCGGCAAGGACATCGTCTACTTCCACACCCTGTTCTGGCCGGCCATGCTGCAGTTCTCCGGCCGCAAGACGCCCAGCCAGGTCAATGTGCACGGCTTCCTGACCGTGAGCGGCGAGAAAATGAGCAAGAGCCGCGGCACCGGCATCGACCCGCTGAAGTACCTGCAGCTGGGCATGAACCCGGAGTGGTTCCGCTACTACATTGCCGCCAAGCTCAACAGCAAGGTCGAGGACGTCGACTTCACGGCCGAGGATTTCATGGCCCGCGTGAACAGCGACCTCGTGGGCAAGTACGTGAATATTGCGAGCCGCACTGCACCTTTCCTTGCACGCCACTTCGCGAACCGTCTCCCAGGCGTATCGATGACAGATCTGCAAGGAGTTCCGCTGCCGGCAGGCGCGGGCGCTTTCGCAAAAGCCGTCGCGTACTCGGCGGAGATCAAACAAGCCTTCGATGCTCGAGAGTTCAGCAAAGCGATTCGCTTGATCATGGAGGTCGCCGATAGCCTTAACCAAGAGTTTGACGCGTTCAAGCCATGGGTGCTCGCCAAGGAGGCGGCGACCAACCCTACTGCGAAGGAGCAGCTAGCAACTATCTGCGCATCCTCGCTTGCGGGATTCAAGGCACTCACTTTGTTCCTGAAGCCGATTCTTCCCGAGCTTGCTAGTCGCGCAGAAACGTACCTGAACTGCGCCCCACTGAACTGGGGCGACCTGCAGCTTCCAGTCTCAGTGAGCACGTTTGCGCCAGAAGGCCATCAATTGGGCGACTTCAAGCCGCTCATTCAACGCGTCGACGAAGCCATGCTCGACAAGCTCTTCGAGCCGCCGCCCGCGCCCAAGGTCGTTCCCGGCGGCGAAGACATCGCCCCCGAGGTCAAGATCGACGACTTCACCAAGGTCGATCTGCGTGTGGCCAAGATCATCAATGCCGAGCACGTGGACGGCAGCGACAAGCTGCTGCGCCTGACACTGGACGTCGGCGAAGGTCGCCACCGCAATGTGTTTTCCGGCATCAAGAGCGCCTACAAGCCTGAAGACCTCGTCGGCAAGTTCACCGTCATGATCGCCAACCTCGCGCCGCGCAAGATGAAGTTCGGCGTCAGCGAAGGCATGGTGCTCGCTGCCAGCCACGCCGACGAGAAGGCCGCGCCCGGCGTGTTCCTGCTGGAGCCGCATGCGGGTGTGACGCCGGGGATGCGGATTCGCTGAGCATCGTTTGCACGCCCATGAAGCGGGACTCGCTTTCCACCGCCGAACGCCGCTTCTATGGACTGTGCTGGTGGCTCGGCGTGATCCCCTTTTCGTACTTCTTCTTTCTTGTCGTTGCGGTCGCCCTCGGGTTTGACCCGTGGTATTCCCTTTGGGCGATGGGTGCCGCGGGTATCGGCGGCTTTGTCCAGTTCAGCTTCGCGTTCGCTCTGAGGGAGGATGTCCGGATCATTCATTCGGCCACAGTTCGAGCATGGGTTGAGCGACTATTTGGCTAGATCGCACACCGCTGGCGCAGCACCCTAGGGCGCTGGCGCAAGGAGGTCTTTCCGCATGTCGGGCGCGGCTTTTCAGGCACTTTGGCGTCAAGACCCGCACCACACCTCAATTCAAACCCTAGAAGTCCATTCCATGCGCCTCTCCAGCCCACACTGGCTGAAGAATGGCTCTGGACGAGCGGAAAGGGTTTTGGCGGGTTCGTTACAGCGCTCGCTCGGCACTGCGTGCCGAAACCCGTGCGCGGCTCAGACCTTCGCGGCCCGCTGGAAGTGCGTGAACGCCGCGTCGCGGTCGCCGCTTTGCTCGGCCAGTTCGCCCAGCAACGCATGGGTCTCGGGCGCGTTGCGGTAGGCCAGGCTGCGCTCCAGGTATTGGCGCGCCTTGCCCCAAAGCTGCTCGCGCAGGCACAGGCGGCCCAGGGCGACCAGCAGCGCGCCGTCGGTCGAATGACGCTCCAGCCAGGCTTCGGCCTGGGCGATGCGCGCGGCCATGCTGTTCTCGTGGCCCTGCGCGTAGGCGGCGATCAGGCGCTCGTCCCAGTGCTGGGCGAGTGCGGCCTCCAGCACCATGCGCGACTGAAGGCCAAGGTCGGCGGCATCGAAGGCCTGGGCGGCAGCAAGCGCCACGGCCGGGTCCTTGCGCTCGGCGGCGGGCACCTGCTGCCAGAGTGCGTTCACGCCGTAGGCATCGCCCTGCAGGCGCTGGAACAGGGCCTCGTAGGCATCGGACTTGGTCTTGGCGGCGGCCAGCGGGTGCAGGGCCTTGTGCTTTTCCAGCTGGCGCGCCAGGCGAAGTACATCTTCCCAGTGCTGCAGGGCCACGGCGGCCTTGAGCTTCAGGCGCAGGGTATGCACATGGCGCGCACCACGCGCCTGCACGCGCTCGATGGCCTCCAGCGCCTTGTGCGGCTCGCGCGCCTCCAGCGCAATCTCAGCCTGCAGCACGTCGATGGCGGCCTGCATGTCCTGCGTTTCTCCGGCGCGGGCAATCCACTTGGCAGTGCGCTCGGTCTCGCCCAATTGCGCGCTGGCACGGGCGGCAATCAAGCTGGCGGCGCCGGCGGTTTCCGGTTGCTCGGCGGCGCTCGCGGCCAGGGTCACGGCGCGCGACCAGCGGCCCTCCACCATGGCGCGTACGGCGGCGGCGAGGCTGGCGGATGCGCCTTCCAGACGGCGGCGGGCGCGGTAGGCGCGGGCCTGCTCGGGAAGGCGACGGGCCGCATTGGCCACGCCCAGCAGCACATAGCCGGCAATGAAAGTACCCAGCAGGATCAGCACCGCGGCATTGAGCGAGAGGTCGATCCGGTACGGCGGAATCAGGATCGCGACATTGCCCTCGGCCCGGCGGGCGGCAATCGCCAGCAGCGCGGCCACGACGGCGATGAACAGGAACCAGATGACGCGCTTCATGCGGCCGCCTAGTTCCGTGCAGCGCGCACGTTGGCAATCGCCGAGAGCGTCTCGTTCAGGCTCGGTGGCTCGATGGCCACGGTCGCGCTGCCCACGGTACGCAGGCTCGTCAGGAAGCTCTGCGTGAGCTTGCTGCGCGGATCGGCGCTGCGGCTCACGGCCACGTCGATGCGCGCCAGGTCCGAGCGCAGCAGCTGCTGGTTGCGCGCCATCAGCGCCAGGCGCGCATTGGCCAGCTTCAGGCGCAGGGTGTCGCGGTACAGGCGGGCCTGATCGGGCGTCATCAGCAGCACCTCGTTGCCCGAGAGCTTGCGGATGCTGACCAGTTCGGTGAACTCACGCGTCACATCGGCGCTGAACCGGTCCCACCAGCTGCTGCCGGGCTCGACGGCCTTCTTCGCTTCCGGGACCGGGCGCGGCTCGGAGAGCAGCGGCAGTTGCTCGACCTGTTCGGACAGGGCATCCAGCCGGATGGCCAGACCGGTGAGATCTGTGGCCGGTTGGGCCTTCAGGCGCTCGATGTCGCGCGCCAGCACCTTGCGGATGTTGCCGTACTGCGGCTTGTCGGCGCGGGCCAGGCGGGCATCGGCCGTCTGCAGCGCGGCCAGGGCACCGGTGATGTTGCCGGCCACCTGCAGCTGCTGCGCGGCCAGCTCCACCATGCGCTCGACCTCGATCAGCACAAACTCGTCGCGGTTGCGCGAAAGCTCTTCGTACAGGCGCTCCAGCGCCACCTGCTGGTTCTGGCTTTCTGCCAGTCGGGTTTCGAGCACGCTGAGCTTGGCCAGCGCGTCGCGGGTGTTGTCCTGGGCGGCGCGCGCAGCGGCCTGGGCTTCCTTGGCAGCGGCCTGCGCCTCGGCCATGCGCTGGGCAGAGACTTCGGCGACACGCTGCACTTCCTGCCCGCGGGTGAAGAACGTGAACAGCGCCACGCCCAGTGCAATCACGGCCACCGCCCACAGCGCGAACAGCGAGGCGCGCTGCGGCTCAACCCGGGCCGCAGATGCAGCCTGGGGCGCAGCGGCCGGCGGCGCTGGCGATGCGAGGTCGAGATCGGTGCGGTCGGGTTCGGTCATGGGCAGGCTCGATGACCGCATTCTAAGGAGTGAAGCGATGCCGTCGGCCCGGCGCTGCGGGCAGATTGCAACCCAGTGTCAGTTCGGCGCTGCACGGTCTGCATGCGCAGCGTGCGTCTGCGGGTTTGCCCCGCCACTCGGCGCGGCAGAGTGGACGGTGTTCAGAGACTGCTCACCGCGGCGCGCACGTCTGCAAAGCCGGCGGCAGCGGCGGCGCGCTCCACATTGGGGTGCGTGCACAGCGCCACGGCCGCGGGCAGCGCGGCGCGGGCCGGCGCAGACAGGCGCTGCACAAACTCCGCCGGCGCGCTGGCCGTCGTCAGCAGTACGGCGGCCTGGCGGGTGAACAGCGCGGCCTCCACCTGGCCGTGCACTGGGTCAGGCCAAGGCATGGGCTCGCGGTGGTAGAGCGTCACACACCGCACGCTGCGGCCATGCTCGCGCAGCGCGTCGGGCAGCGCCTCCTTGCCGGCTTGCGCGCGGCCGATCACGACCAGCTCGCCATGACGCGTGAGTTCGAGCAGTGCGGGTAGCAGACCCAGCGCATCGTGCGAGGCAGAGACCAGCACCCGTGAAGCGCGCGGCACACCGCCCAGACGTGCGCTGCTGGACGGGCCCATTACGGCAATGTGCTCGGGTGCACGGGCAATCCGGCCGGCCGCGGCCAGCTCCGCGTAGACCTGCGTGGCATTGGGGCTGACCAGCACGAGCACATGGGCGCGGTTGATCCATGCCGCGGCGTCCACAAGCTCGTCCTCAGCGGCCGGGCGGATGCCGTTCAGCGGGCAGTCAAGCACCTCGCCGTACGGCCCGCCGGGAAGCGCCGCCATGTCCAGCGCGGCACCCATGCCCGCCTCTGCGCCTTCGAGCTGCGGCCGGGTGTTGAGCAGTACGCGCGCGCTCATGCGGGCGGGCGGTGCTCAGGCTTCGGGCGTGGCCGGCGCGACGATCGCCAGCGCACCAGCCTCGATCAGGGCGCGGCCCACGCGTTGGCCCAGCGCCTCTGCGCTCTCGCCAGGCTGCTGGGTGGCGCTCTGCGCGCGCTGCTCGCTGCCGTCGGTCGCGCCGACCCAGGCACGGATGTGCAGCAGGCCGTCGTCGGTATGGATGGCATGGGCGGCCAGGGGCATCGAGCAGGAGCCGCCCAGGGTGCGCGACACGGCCCGCTCGGCCAGCACGCAGGCGGTGGTCCGGGCGTCGGCCAGAGCAGCCAGCGCGGCCTGCACGTCCATGCGGCTGGCAAGGCACTCGATACCCAGCGCGCCCTGGCCGGCTGCGGGCAGCATGTCTTCCGGGCTCATGATGTGGCGGATGCGGTCTGTGTAGCCCAGCCGCTTCAGGCCGGCAGCGGCCAGCACGATGCAGCGGTATTGGCCGCGGTCCAGCTTGGCCAGGCGCGTATCCAGATTGCCGCGCAGACTTTCAATCTTGAGTTGCGGATACTTCGAAAGAATCCAGGCCTGGCGGCGCAGGCTGCTGGTGCCCACCACGCTGCCGGCGGGCAGGCTGGCCAGATCGTCGGCGCCTACCAACGCATCGCGCGGGTCTTCACGCTCGGTGATCGCGGTGAGCTTGAACTCCGGTTCCAGCTCCATGGGCACGTCCTTGAGGGAATGCACGGCGAGGTCCGCCCGGCCTTCGAGCAGCGCGACTTCCAGCTCCTTGATGAACAGGCCCTTGCCACCCACCGCGGACAGGGTGCGGTCGAGGATGTTGTCGCCCCGAGTCGTCATGGGCTGCAGGCGCACCTCGCAGTCCGGGTAGAGCGCCTTGAGGCGGGCCGCGATGTGTTCGGCCTGCCAGAGAGCGAGGCGGCTTTCGCGGGTGGCAATGACGAGGCGCTTGGGGCTGACAGTGTTGGGCATGTAGGACCGGTGGGGATGCGATGAGCAGAAGGCAACAAAGCATCAAGGATAGGGGCAACCCTTCCCAGACAGCCATCAAGCCAAGCCGTAATTGACCGACGGGCTTGGCCCGGCGGCGCGCTGCGGCCTGCTGCCCGGGACATCCGGCTGCACCAGGCTGACGATTCCCTGCGCGCTTGCTTGCCACGCTGCAAGTTTTTCGACACCATTGATCGAGAATTGCTGCAGTGCAGTGTAGTATTGCTACGCACCCGGTCTGGCGAAATGTAGTTTTTCGCAGTTCTTGCCAGTGGGTCCATGTCCCGGCGTGCCTGCCACGGCGCGTCCGTCCTGCCCCTTGCCCGAGTCCGCGCATGAACGCCACGATCTCCCACGTCCCGCAACTGACCGAAGCCGCTAGCCTGGACACCGACAAGGACGCACCCTTGCGCGAGGACATCCGGCTGCTGGGCCGCCTGCTGGGCGACGCGATCCGCGAGCAGGAAGGCGCCGAACGCTTCGAACTCATCGAGCGCATCCGCAGCCTGGCCGTGGAATACCGCAAGGCGGCCAACGCGAATGCCCGTGAACAGCTGACCGCCCTGCTCGATGGCCTCTCGCGCGACGAAACCATCAGCGTGGTGCGCGCCTTCAGCTACTTCTCGCTGCTGGCCAACATCGCGGAGGACCGCCACCACAACCGGCGCTTTCGCGCCCACGCCGCGGCTGGTTCGGCCCCCAAGGCCGGCACCATGCGCCACGCCATCACCAAGCTGCTGGAAGCCGGCGTGCGCAAGACCCAGATTCTGGACGCGCTGGCCGAACTGGATGTGGTGCCCGTGCTCACCGCCCACCCCACGGAGGTGCAGCGCAAGAGCATCCTGGATGCCCAGCGCCAGATTGCCGGCCTGCTTGAAAAGCGCGACACGCCGCTCTCCGAGGACGAGCGCAGCGAGCTGGAAGACAGCCTGATGGCCGAGGTGCTTACGCTCTGGCAGACGCGCATGCTGCGCCGCCAAAAGCTCACGGTGCCCGATGAGATCGAGAACGCGCGCAGCTTCTTCGCCATCACGTTTCTCTCCGAAATTCCCCGCCTGTATCGGGACATCTCGCGCCTGTGCGAGGAACTGCTCGGCGCGCCTCTGCCTGCGCACAGCCGCCTGCTGCGCATGGGCAGCTGGATCGGCGGCGACCGCGACGGCAACCCCTTCGTGAATGCCGACACCGTTGCACTGGCCTGCCGCAAGAACGCGGAGCTGGTGCTGGGCTGGTATGCCGAGCAGATCCACCAGCTCGGCGCAGAACTCTCCATGAGCCTGATGCTCGTGGGCGCCAGTGACGCACTGCAGGCCCTGGCCGCGCGCTCGCCGGACCCCTCTGCCCACCGCCAGGACGAGCCCTATCGCCGCGCGCTGATCGGCATCTATGCGCGCATCGCTGCCACCATGCAGGCGCTGGTGGGCAACGCGCCCATCCGGCACGCCATGGGCGAGGCTCAGCCCTATCGCAACGCCGAGGAATTCGCAGCCGAACTGAACGTGGTCGAACACTCCCTGCGCCGCCACCACGCCGGCCGCATCGCGGACCAGCGCCTGAGCCTCGTGCAGTACGCCATCAAGGTCTTCGGCTTTCACATGGCCACGCTCGACGTGCGCCAGAACTCGGATGTGCATGAGCGCGTGGTGGCCGAGCTGCTCGCCACCTCCGGCGTGGAAGCCGACTACAGCGCCCTGGATGAGCTGGGCAAGCGTGCCGTGCTGCTGCGCGAGCTGGCCAGCCCGCGCCTGCTCTACAACCGCTTTGCCAAGTATTCGGAAGAAAGCGAGAAGGAACTCGCGATCTTCCACGCGATCGCCAAGGCCCGCGCCACCTTCGGTGAGCGCGCCGTGGAAAACGCCATCATCAGCCATACCGAGGCGGTAAGCGATCTGCTCGAACTGCTCGTGCTCATGAAGGAAGCAGGCCTGTACAGCCGCAGCGCCATGAGCCTGCAGGTGGTGCCGCTGTTCGAGACCATCGAGGACCTGCGCGCCGCGCCGACCATCATGCGCGAGTTCCTGGACCTGCAGTTGAACGGTCAGCCGCTTCCCGCCGTAGCCAATGCCAGCAATGTGCGCGAGGTCATGCTCGGCTATTCGGACAGCAACAAGGACGGCGGCTTCCTCACCAGCAACTGGGAGCTCTACAAGGCCAGCCGCGCGCTGGTGGCTCTGTTCAAGCAGCGCGGCATTCGCCTGCGCCTGTTCCATGGCCGCGGAGGCACGGTAGGCCGCGGTGGCGGCCCGAGCTACGAGGCCATCCTCGCCCAGCCGGCCGGCACGGTGCAGGGGCGGCTACGCCTGACCGAGCAGGGCGAGATCATCGCCAGCAAGTTCAGCAACCCGGAGATCGGCCGGCGCAATCTGGAAACCCTGGTGGCCGCGGTGCTCGAAGCCACCTTCCAGCCCGAGCCCGCGGAGCAGGCCCAGCTGGACACCTGGCACGCGCAACTGGAGCGGATGAGCGAGAACGCGCGCCAGAGCTACCGCGCACTGGTCTACGACACACCGACTTTTGCCGACACCTTCTTTGCCGCCACGCCGATCGCGGAGATTGCCGAACTCAACATCGGCTCGCGCCCGGCCTCGCGCAAGGCCAACCGCCGCATCGAAGACCTGCGCGCCATTCCCTGGGGCTTCTCATGGGGGCAGGCGCGCATCATGCTGCCCGGCTGGTACGGCTTTGCGGGCGCCTACGCCGCGGAAGACGCCGCCGGCCGCGAGCAGCTGCGCGCCATGGCCCAGGCCTTCCCGTTCTTCCGCAACCTGCTGTCCAACATGGACATGCTGCTGGCCAAGACCGATCTGGCGGTCGGTGAGCGCTATTTCGAACTCGCGCGCCATGTACAGGGCAGCCAGGAGATCTTGGCCACCATCAAGACCGCCTGGCAGGCCACCGTGGACGGCCTCATCGCCACCACCGGCGCCACAGGACTGCTGGCCGGCAACCCCCTGCTCGCGCGCAGCATCCGCAACCGCTTCGCGTATCTGGACCCGCTGAACCACCTGCAGGTCGAACTCATCAGCCGCCACCGCGAAGGCGCCACCGACGAGCGCGTGAAGCGCGGCATTCACCTGACCATCAACGGCGTGGCGGCGGGGTTGCGCAATTCGGGGTGAGCCTGTCCTGTCGGTTGCGCGCACCGCATGAACTACTGGGCAACCGACGATGACCCGCACTTCGCTGCGGGTCATTACGTCGAAGACTGGGAGATCGAGCGTCTTGCTGCGCTGAGCGCGCCCGTGCGCGAGCTGCTGCGCATTGAGGCTTCCGCTGGCAACAAGATCACGCACATCTGCGAACGCTTCATCGAGCTCAAAAAACCGCTCGGTCTCCGTGTCGATGCCCTGCCTGAAGGCATCGTGTTCTGGACCCCGCTGCGCGACGCCGAGCCGCGCTTCTGGGATGGCGACGAGTCCGGGGTGGTGCAGTGCCTGGCGAGCCGGACACGGATCCATCCGACGATCTGGAACGTCGAGCCGGAAGACGCTTAGGGCGAGTCGGCACCAGATTGAACAAGCCTTTCCGCTTGTCCCATGCGGCTTTCCAGCCATTTTGGCCTGAAGAGCCGCATCCAGAGCCGATCTCGCTTTCTAGGCGAAGTTGATCCAAGGACGCACTCCGCCCGGCCGACCCGTTCGCGGAACATGCATTAATCGCAATTGCGAATCGTTCGCATTTGAGCTACGCTGCGTGCATGATCATTTGTGTCTGCCACAACGTGAACGAGCGCGCGATCCGCAAGGCGGTGGAGGCGGGGCATGGCTCGTTTGAGGCGATCCAGATGGAGCTAGGCGTGGCCACCTGCTGCGGCTGTTGCGCAGACCATGCGCGCAACCTGGTGAGCGAACTCACCGCCACGGCCTGCGCCTGCCGACCGGTTGCACGCAGCCAGCCGCTCATGCAGATCAGCGAGCCTGCGGCCTGAACCCGCCCTGTGCAGCCGCTCAGCGGAGCGCCGGTATCTGCTGCCGCACAGCTGCGGTCCGCGGCCCGCCCCCTGCCCCTGCCGCCATCCGGTTGTCCGCCTGTGCGCGCACGCACGGCGCTGCTAAGTTCAGCCCACACACCCAGGAATCAAAGGAGCGCAAGGCATGAAGGGCGATCCCACCGTCATCAAGCACCTGAACGCGCAGCTCAAGAACGAGCTGACCGCGATCAACCAGTACTTCCTGCATGCGCGCATGTACAAGCACTGGGGCCTGACCAAGCTCGGCGACCACGAGTATCACGAGTCGATCGAGGAGATGAAGCACGCCGACAAGCTGATCGAGCGCATCTTCATGCTCGACGGCCTGCCCAATCTGCAGTACCTCAACAAGCTCTTGATCGGCGAGACCACACCGGAGGTCCTGGCCTGCGACCTGAAGCTTGAGCAGGGCTCGCAGCTCACGCTCAAGGAGGGCATCGCCTACTGCGAGAGCGTCAAGGACTACATCAGCCGCGAGATTCTGGTGGAGATCCTGGATGACACCGAGGAACACATCGACTGGCTGGAGACGCAGCTCGACCTGATCGAGAAGGTCGGCCTGCCGAACTACCAGCAGTCGATGATGGAGATTCCTTCGGGTGGCTAGGCGGCTGATTGGATCGATGTGCCGCCTTCGCACCTAGCGGACAGCGGCTCCCGGCAAGCCGGGGCAGTCCCCACAGTTCGCGGCGATGCGCTCATCAATGCGCCGCAGCATCTCCTCGAAGAAGGGGTTGCTCGTGGCGCGCAGCACGGTATCCAGATCGGTCACGAGCACGCCGCGCTCGCCGCGTGGCGCGACCACGCCCAGACTCAGGCCGAACTCATTGCGCTGCGTGGGCGCTGAGCCGTAGAGCGAGTCGCTCGGCGGAAACGGCACCGCCACGTGCGACAGCGAGTAGTAGAAGTCCGGGTAGCCCACGCTCAGCGGCCGGGTCTGGGTCTGCGTGCTCGCCGCAGGCGTGAGCAGGGCAAGCGCACGCTCGTCCGAGCTGCCGCCATTCGTGATCACATCCACGGCGTAGGCGCGCGGCGCGGGCGGCAGCATCTTCTCAATGGCGGCATCAGCCCGGTTTCGGATCAATGAAGACAGATCCGGACGGCGATTCAGGTCATAGAGCACCAGCAGATGGCCCGGCCCCTGCAGGCGGCCGAAGAGCTGCGTGACCACCGCGGGCGTGCTCACGGTCGCATCCATCACGGACTGGAAGGCCAGTACGGGCGGCAGACTGGCCGCCCGTTCGCTTGAGCCGAGCCTTGCCTGAACCTGCTGCGTGAGCGCATGGGACTCCACCGCAGCGCGTACCGGAAAGGAGTTGTATTTGAAGGGAATGAACTCCGGCAGATTGCTCAGCCAGGCGGCCTTGGCAAAGGGTGGCAAGTAGGCGGGCAGGCCCGCAAGACCTGCAAAGCGCGCGAAGCCGGACACTCCCACCATGGGCGAGACCAGAATGAGCTGGGCAGGCCGCGGCTGGCCAGCCGCCATGACGACGGGGTCGGTGGCGAGCATGAGCGCCAGGGCGCCGCCGTTGGAAAAGCCCACCACGTGCAGCGGCTTGCCCGGCCCCGCCAGACGCGCGGCTTCGCGCCAGCCCAGCCGCGTGGCGGCCAGCCAGTGTTCGGTATGGGCGCCGATCAAGCCGGCGGGCACTGTGCCGTGCCCCGGCAGGCGAATGGCCACCACGGCAAAGCCGCGCGACTGGTAGTGCCGGCCGATGTGGCGCAGGCTGTAAGGCGAATCGGTCAGACCATGCAGCAACAGCACGGCGCCGCGGATCTCCCCCTCGGGCTTGAGCACGTGGCTGCGGTTCCAGTCGTGCGCAAACGCCAGCGGATGGACGCTGCTGCCGGGGTGGTAGCGGTTCAGGGCGACGGGGATGCGATTGTCCGCAGCGGCGGTGGCAGCGTGGGCCCGCTCGGCCAGCTCGCGCATCAGCTCGGACTCACGCGCCAGATAGGCAGGCCAGTCGGCTGCATCCATCTCGCTGACGCTCAGCTCATCGGGCACCCAGGTGTGCCAGTACTGCAGCTCCGGCGCCAGGCGGGCCTGAACCATGCGGTAGACGAGCACCGTGACCACGGCAGTCAGCAGCACGAGGGCCAGCAGCTTGGCGAAGGACGTCAGACGCGCGATTGGCATGGTGGGGGCGATTCAGGGCGAGCCCGGAGTGTGGCCGAGATCGCGTCCGGCCTCCAGTTCAGGCACGGGTGCATTGTGCGGCGGGGTCACAAAACAAAACCGGCAGGGCCTTGCGGGCCTGCCGGTTCAGTCTTGCAGCGTGGGCGTGCGAAGCCCGTGCCGGATCACTTCACGCGAGCGCGGTATTCAGCGGTGCGGGTGTCGATCTCGATCTTGTCGCCGATTTCCACGAAGGCCGGGACCTGGATCTCGTAGTTGGTGGGCTTGATGCGGGCCGGCTTCATGACCTTGCCCGAGGTGTCGCCCTTGACGGCCGGCTCGGTGTATTCCACTTCACGCACCAGCGCAGTGGGCAGTTCCACCGAAATGGCCTTGCCTTCGTAGAACACCACTTCGGCGGGCATGCCTTCGTCGAGATAGTTCAGGGCGTCGCCCATCATCTCGCCTTCGATCTCGTACTGGTTGTATTCGGCGTCCATCCAGACATACATCGGGTCAGCGAAGTAGCTGTACGTCACTTCCTTGCGGTCCAGCATCAGCACGTCGAACTTTTCGTCGGCCTTGTAGACGGTCTCGGTGCCCGAACCCGTAAGCAGGTTCTTGAGCTTCATCTTCACGACCGCAGCGTTGCGGCCGGACTTGTTGTATTCGGTCTTGAGGACGACCAGCGGGTCCTTGCCGACCATGATGACGTTGCCGGCGCGCAATTCCTGTGCGATTTTCATGATGTGATGGGCCTTCGGGGTGGGGCTGGCGGGCGGATCACCCGGCTCATGTGGATCAGCCAGTGTGGCGCGCGCCTGTTGCAGGCAGATGATTCCCTGGCACATCCAGCCGTGCCCGGCGCCATCCGCAAAACCCGAGAGTTTAGCCGTTCAGCCCACCCACTGCGACAGGCGGGTTCCGAGGTCGGCCTCGGCACGCACCCGACGGGCCACGCGCCGCGCGTGTTCGCTGAGCATGGGCAGCACGTCCAGATAGCGCTGCCACAGGCTGGGAGCGTCCGTGGTGGCCTGAGGCCAGCCCGGGCCGTTCCAGGCCTGATGCACCTGCTGCATAACGGCTGCGGCGTCACGATGCAGGCCGGCACACCACCAGTCGAGCAGCGCCGCCAGCTTTGGGCGGTGCGCGCCATCATCCTGGGCATAGATGTTCCAGATGAAGGGCACAGCGCTCAGAATGGCCTGAACCACGCTGTCCTCACCGCGCACGAATGCGAAGTCCAGCTCGGCCAGACGGCCATCGAACTGCGCCTGATCCATCAGCGGTTCATGAAAAACCGTCACAACGCCGGTGCACGCTGCATTCAGACCGTGCCCGGCGGCCGGAACCCATAGCTCAATGGCCTGGCTGCCCTGCCCCGCCTGCGCGATCCATGCCGCCCAGGGGGCGTAGGGGTAGCAGAAGAGCAAGGCGCGCAGGGGTGCGCCCGCCGGGCGCGGCGCTCGAGCGGCTGAAGCGTCAGGCAGCACAGTGACCCCGGCGCTGCCCGCCCGAAAGCCGGGAATCCAGAAGTGCTTGGACAGGCCATCGGCCTGTGGAGAAGGCAGGCCGTGGCTGCCGGCTACCCAGTCCTCGCAGGAGAAGTATTCGAGGTTCAGCCAGCGCGGCGCGGATTCGCCGGCGGCCCGTTGCGCCGCCATCCGGGCGCGGTAGGCGGCTGGCAGGTCACAGCCAAAGGCTCCGATCACACAGGCCGCGAAGGCGGTGCTCTCCCGCTCGGCGGCGTGCCAAGGAAGCACGTCCAGACCGGTCAAACCCGGCGGCACCAGCGGCGCGATCACCTCCGGCGCATCGATGAAGATCCGCACCGACCAACCAAAGCCGCCGGCCATGCGGCGCGCCAGGCGCAGGCACACGCCCGCATCACCGAGGTTGTCGATGACGCGGCAGAAGATATCCAGGGTGTGCCGGGTGGCGCTCAACGCTCAGCGCTTGGGTTCGGACTGGGCGGGCGCAGCGGCAAGCGGCTGTTCCAGCGGGATCTCCACCACGCGGGTCTTGCCGGACTCACCGGGGAAACCTTCGAAGGCCGCGGTGATCATGGCCGGCATCACGGCCGAGAGCTCGCGGATGCAGCCCTGGCTGACCACCGTGGTCTCGAAAAGGCGCTTGCCGTTGGCGTCGTCGATATTCAGCTTCAGTGTGCGCACGAACACCTCGACGTTGTATTGCCGCTCCGGAAAGCCCCAGGGCCCCCAGTACGGACCCCAGCCCCAGGGGCGGTAATAGCCGCCGTAGAAGAACGGGTCCACCGGCTCGCGCACCTTCACCTCACGCGAGCCGACTTGGGTGGAAAAGCTCACGCGCAGGCCGCCGCCGGACTCCACCCGCTTGTCGATGCCGTAGCGGGCGAGCTGGTCGGCGATCAGGGTCTGGTAGTTCTGAAGCTCGATGCTGGCGCCATCCATGCCGGGGGGCACGGTGAAGCTGAAACTGGTGCTCGGTAGCTTGGCCGGCCAGTTGTGGAAGGCCGTCACATCGCTGCGTACCTTGGGCGGCGCGCTGGCGCAGGCCGCCAGGCCAAACACGACGAGTGCGGCCGCACCCAGGCGAAAGAAGCGCCGCAGGCTGCCGGCGCGCTGGCGAAAGGGCGAAAACATGATGCTCGGCTCCATGTGCAAGACGGTACTGCGCTGTCGGTCGCGGGTGAACGCCGGTCGCCGGGGATCGGCACTGGCGGTGCATCGGCTGCATCGCAGACGATTGGGGATCACTTCCGATCCGACACTGCAGGCGAATGCGGGTTCCCACGCCGGATGCACCCGCGGGCCAGACCTACAATCCCCACCTTCCCTGACCCACGCCCGGCTGGCGCGGGTGCGGGCCCGACCCAGCGACTACGAGTTGCAGTGTAGGACGGGCTCGACCGTGCAAGCTTTCAAGGATCTTCATGCGAACCGATACGCCCGTCACCATCTACCGCAAGGACTACACCCCGCCCGCCTTCCTGGTGGACACCGTAGACATGGGCTTTGATCTCGACGCCAGAAAGACCCTGGTGGCCACGCAGTTCACGGTCCGCCGCAACCCGGCGGCTCGAACTACGGCCCTGGTGCTGCACGGGCGCGAATGCCCGCTGGTGTGGATCGAGGTCAATGGCAAGCGCCTGAAGGAAGGCCGTGACTTCAAGATCGAGGGCGAAGACCTGACGATCGCCGAGATGCCCGACACCGCCACTGTGCGTGTCGTGACCAAGCTGGCGCCGGCCAAGAACAGCAGCCTGATGGGCCTGTACGAAAGCCGTGGCAACTTCTTCACCCAGTGTGAGGCCGAGGGCTTTCGCCGCATCACCTGGTTCCCGGACCGCCCGGACGTGATGGCCAAATACACCGTGATGCTGCGCGCAGACCGCAAGGCACACCCGGTGCTGCTGTCCAACGGCAACCTGATCGAGTCCGGCAAGCTGCCTGGCGGCCGTCACTACGCCAAGTGGGAAGACCCCTTCCCCAAGCCCAGCTACCTGTTCGCACTCGTGGCCGGCAAGCTGGCCGTACTGGAAGACAGCATCAAGACCGCGTCGGGCAAGAAGAAGCTGCTGCAGGTCTATGTGGAAAAGCAGGATCTCAAGCGCGCCCAGTGGGCCATGGACAGTCTGAAGGCCTCGATCCGCTGGGATGAGCAGCGCTTCGGCCTGGAACTCGATCTCGAGCGCTTCATGATCGTCGCCGTGAGCGACTTCAACATGGGCGCCATGGAGAACAAGGGCCTGAACATCTTCAACACCAGCGCCGTGCTGGCCCACAAAGATACGCAAACCGACGACGACTTTGCCCGGGTGGAGGCCGTGGTCGGCCACGAATACTTCCACAACTGGACCGGCAACCGCGTCACCTGCCGCGACTGGTTCCAGCTCACGCTCAAGGAAGGCCTGACCGTCTTCCGTGATCAGGAGTTCTCCGCCGACATGGCCGCGCAGGCGGTTCTGGCGGCCAAGGGTGACGCCCGCGCCGCAGCCAGCGCGCGTGCCGTGCTGCGCATCGGCAACGTAATGGACCTGCGTGCCAGCCAGTTCGTGGAAGACGCCGGCCCCATGGCCCACCCGATCCGCCCGGACAGCTTCCAGGACATCGCCAACTTCTACACCGCCACGGTGTATGAGAAGGGCAGCGAAGTCATCCGCATGCAGCACACCCTGCTGGGCGAAGAGAAGTTCCTCAAGGGCATGGACCTGTATTTCGCGCGCCATGACGGCCAGGCAGTGACCTGCGACGACTTCACCGCCGCCATGCAGGATGCCAGCGGGGTGGACCTGACGCAGTTCCGCCGCTGGTACTCCCAGGCCGGAACGCCGGTGGTCGAGGCGGGTGGCGAATACGACGCCGCGGCCCACACCTACACCCTCACGCTCAAGCAGCACTGCGCCAAGGTGGGCGTGGAGACCCTGCCGGGCGCACCCGAGAAGCTGCCCTTCCACATTCCGTTTGCCGTCGGCCTGATCGGCCCGGACGGACACGACATGCCGCTGCAACTCTCAGGCAGCACCACGGCCGACACGCACACCCACGCCACCACGCTGGTACTGGACTTCCGCGAGGCCGAGCAGCGCTTCACCTTTGTGAACGTGCCGCATGCCCCGCTGCCCAGCCTGCTGCGCGGTTTCTCCGCACCGGTCACCCTCAGCTGGGACGCTTCGGACGAGCAGCTCGCCTTCCAGGTGGCGCACGACAGCGACGCCTTCAACCGCGCCGAGGCCATGCAACGCCTGGGCATGCGCCGCCTGCTCAAGCTCACGCAACGTGCCGCCGCCGGCCAGCCCCTGGAGGCAGATGCAGTTCTGCCCGAGCTGTTCGCCAAGATCCTGGCCGATGACAGTCTGGACGCCGCCTTCAAGACCGAACTGCTGATGCTGCCGCCCGAAGTCATGATCGGTGAGCAGATGGACGAGCTCGATGCCACGGCCATCCGCGCCGCGCGCGTGTTCCTGATCAAGCACATTGCCTCGGCCCTGAAGAAGGACTTGGCGCGTACCTACCGCCAGCTCGCCGGCGGCAAAGCCCGGGCCTACTCGCCCGACCCCGTCAGCGCCGGCCGCCGCGCGCTGACCAACATGGTGCTGGCCTACTGGCTGGACAGCGGAGATGCCGATGCCGTGAAGGCCGCGCTCGCCCAGTACAAGCAGGCCGACAACATGACGGCGCGCCTGGGTGCGCTGGCTGCGCTCGTGAACATCGTGCCCGATGCGGCCGAGAAGCCGCTCGCGGACTTCTACAAGCGCTACGAGGACAACGCGCTGGTGATCGACAAGTGGTTCCGCCTGCAGGCCAGCGCCCGCAGCACGCGAAGCAGGGATGTGCTCAAGCTGGCCCGCCACAAGGCCTTCACGCTCAAGAACCCCAACCGCATGCGCGCCCTGGTCTTCGGCTTTGCCATGAGCAACCCGGCCGGCTTCCACGCCGCCGACGGCAGCGGCTACGCGTTCTGGGCCGACACCATCGAGAAGCTCGACCGCATCAACCCCGAGATCGCCGCCCGCATGGCCCGCCTCATGGACCGCTGGCGCAAGCTCGCACCGGCGCTGCGCGTTCAGGCCGAAGCCGCGCTCAAGCGAGTGGCCCAACTCAAGGGCCTGTCCAAGCCCACGGCCGAGGTGATCGGCAAATCTCTTTCCATCTGAGGCACCCTCGATGCAAAAGCGAACCACCCTCACCCAGCACCTGATCGAAGAACAGCGCGCCAACGGCACCATTCCGGCGGAGCTGCGCCTGCTCATCGAGGTGGTGGCCCGCGCCTGCAAACGAATTGCGGTATCGGTCGGCAAGGGCGCCCTGGGCGACATCCTGGGCGAAGCCGGCAGCGACAACGTCCAGGGCGAGGCGCAGAAGAAGCTCGACGTCATCGCCAATGAGCTGCTGACCGAAGCCAACGAATGGGGTGGCCACCTGGCCGCGATGGCCTCCGAGGAGATGGAAACCATCCACAAGATCCCCAACCGCTACCCCAAGGGGGAATACCTGCTGCTGTTCGATCCGCTGGACGGCTCCTCCAACATCGACGTGAACGTCTCCATCGGCACCATCTTCTCGGTGCTCAAGGCGCCAGCCGACACCACCAACCTGCGCCCGGTGGAAGAAGACGACTTCCTGCAGCCGGGCACGGCACAGGTGGCGGCCGGCTACGCGATCTACGGCCCGCAGACGCAGCTCGTCATCACGGTGGGCAACGGCGTGGACATCTTCACACTGGACCGCGAGCTCGGCTCCTGGGTGCGGACGCAGAGCGACGTGAAGATTCCGGAAGACACCAAGGAATTCGCGATCAACATGAGCAACCGCCGGCACTGGGCCGCGCCGGTCAAGCGCTATGTGGAGGAGTGCGAGGCCGGCAAGACCGGGCCGCGCGGCAAGGACTTCAACATGCGCTGGATCGCCAGCATGGTGGCCGATGTGCACCGCATCCTGAACCGCGGCGGCATCTTCATGTACCCCTGGGACGCCCGCGAGCCTGAAAAGCCGGGCAAGCTGCGCCTGATGTATGAGGCCAACCCGATGGGCTTCATCGTCGAGCAGGCCGGCGGCGCCGCCACCAACGGCCACGAGCGCATCCTCTCCCTGCAGCCGCGCAAGCTGCATGAGCGCGTGAGCGTGGTGCTGGGCAGCAAGAACGAGGTGCTGCGGGTGACGCAGTACCACCAGGATGCGACCGAGACGCCCGCCGCGGCCTGAGGCAAGCCGGCGCCGGGCTTGAGAGCACGCCCGCCGTGGGCCAGCAGCCGGCAGCGCACTGAGTGCCGCCGGCCCAGCGATTTTCAAGCGAATGAAGAAAATACCGCTCATAGCGAGCGGTATTTCTTTATCTGCTTGAAAATAGAATCGGTCGCATTCCGCGTGTGGCAAGCGGATCCCGGCCGATTTGGCGATTTTTTCGATTCCTGACATGCACCGCCGGGCACACTGCCCGGCGATGCCCAGACGCTACTTGCGCAGGGTCTCGTCGATCGGCTTGAGGCCCTTGCAGTCCGTGCCCAGGTAGCGGGACTCCGACTCCATCACCATGTTGACCGGCTTGCCCGCGCGCTGGCCGCTCATGTTCATCTCGGTGCGCGAGCTGTCGCCGCTGAAGGTGGTGCGGCCCTTGCCGCGCATGGTGCCGTCGGGCCGGGTGCAGACGAACTCAAAGTCCACGGCATTGCCGCTGCGGACGAACTTCTCGTTCTTGCATTGATTGTCCGGGTCAGGCAGCGGCTCCTGGCGAGCGGCCATGGCGGCGCTCACGCAGAAGCGCGCGGTGCCGGGGCTGCCCAGCTGCACGCCCTGCTTGCCCATCATCTGCTCCATCTGCTTGCGCTGCTCGGGTGTCATCCTGGCCATCGCCTCCTGCATGCGCTTCTGGGCATCGCCCATCTTGGCGCTCAGATCCTCGCCATTGAGCGTCTGCTTGATGACACGTGTCTCCCAGAGCCCTGCCTTCATCTGGGCCTGCGCCGGTGTCGCCGCAAGGCATGTCGTTGCAAGCGCGGCCCACGCCAATGCGCGCACCATTGCTGGATTCATGGCCTTCTCCCCGTATCTGTGCTGTGTCAGCGATCTGAGTCTGTCGACTGGGTGCTTGCCGTGCGTGCGAGCGTCCAGTGCAGTGCGGCAAGCCGGGCACACTGTAGATCGCGGGCGCGCCGCTGGCGATCCCCTGCGTAAGCCGCCGCGGACTTGCTGGCCGCTGCGGGCCGCCGGGGCGCGCAGCTTGGGCCGGAATCCGGCCGGACTGCGGTTGATATCGGCCCCGCGCCGGGTGGCAGCCGCCTACCCGATCCGGATTCGGCCGGCGGCGAGCTCGTCGCGCAGCTCGGCGTCCGTGAGCGTGCGCGAGGTGCCAGCCTGAGGATTGCCGATCACGAAGCGCTTGCGCATGGGGCTGACCCAGGTCACCCGCCAGGCGCTCCAGCCGCCATTGCCATCAGCCAGCTGGACCTGCGCGTCCAGCACGAAAGGCTCCAGCTGGGCAGCAAGCGCCGCAGGCGAGTCAGCCGGCGGCGGCTCGGGCGCGGGTTCTGGCTCGGCGGCACGAGCAGGTCCATCGGCACCTGTGCCTTGCATGGCCACGAAATGCACGCGCGCGAGTTCGACCATGAAGTCGCTGCGCCCATCATCAGTCCAGCCGGCACGGTCGAAACCCGCGTTCAGCCCCTTGAGCAAACCGTGCAACTCGGCCCGCAACGCCTTGCCGAATACCGCGCTGCCCGGCGGGCGCAGACTCCAGATCAGGGTATCCAGGGTGCGCGCGGCCTCATTCCAGCGGCTGTCGTCAGCCGGGCGCTTCATGTCGGCCGCTGCGAGCACCTTGACCCACTGTGTGTCGATCATGCTGCGCACGAAGGCCGGCACCGTCTTGTCGGCAGTCACTTTCTCGATGTGTGCGCGCGCGACGGCCAGTGCTACCCGCTTGCGCTCCGCACGGTCCTGCTTGGCCACACGCGCGGCAGCGTCGGTCACGCTGCTCAGCGCGTCAGCGCCGGACGCAGCGGGCGCCGGTGTGGCAGATACAACCTCACCGCGGGCGGCGCGCCCGACTCGCTCGACCAGGCTGAGCGTGATCTGGCCGAATTGAGCCGCGTCCATGGAGCGGTTGGCGCTCAGGGTGCTGAGATGGGTCAGCGCGCCACGCACGGGGTCCGCAGGCGCCACAAAGAAGCTGCGATTTCTGAGGGCATAGACCAGCAGCGGCTGCTTGATGGCCTGAATGCCGGCCTGCACGGCGGGCAGCAGGCGCTTGTCCTTGATCAGCAGCTCGAGATTGTTCGAGAGCAACTGCAGCACGTCCGAGTCGTCTTCAGAAAGCGCGGCCGCACCGGTGCTCTTGCAGAGCAGCTCCCAGAGGGTACCGGGGCCGGCCCGACTGGTGACTTCAGGCGCAGGCGCCTCGGCCGCTGCTGCAGCTCGAGACGGCACTGCCGTTGCCGCGGCTGACGCAGGCGCTCCAGCTGGCGCATCATCCAGGGCCATCTCAAGCGTGGGAAAGCTCGATGCGCGGCTCTCGCCGGCCGGTGGCAGACCAAAACGCAGGCCGGGCCGGCTGGCACCCTGGGCCTTCACGGCGCGCTGCAGTTCGGGGTCCGGGGTTGATGTGAGGCTGGCCAGGGTATCGGCTGGCGGCGGGGGGGCCGGGGGCGGCGGCACCGCCACCTCCACGGGAGCCAGCACGCCCAAACCCACCGAGCCGTAGCCAGGTGCAGGCGCGGCCACCTGCTCCAGCGGATGAACAGACTCCAGATAGGCGTTCAGCTTGGCGTAGCAGCTCTGCAAATTGGGGATCAGGCTCTCGCCGTAGTGCCTGAGCAGCGTGGGCGAACCACCCAGCGGCGCGGCGCACTCATCCCAGAATCGCGCCAGGGTGTCCAACATCAGCGAAGGACCGAAGGGGTTCTCGGGCGCGTTGATTTCCACCGTGCCCAGGCTGGCAGAGCGCAGGAACCGCTTGATGCGGTAATTGATCATGTCGATCGCTGCGTCATTGACCACGCTCAGTCGCCGCGAGAAGTCCGTCACGGCGAGGCGACGGTCGAGCTCGTCGTCCGCCAGAAGCTCCATCTGCGCGGCGGTCAGCGGCATGAGCTTGCGTTGGGCGCGGTTGAGCAGCATTTCGCATGCCATGGCCATCCGCGACTGCAGACGGGCGGGGAACTCGGTCTTGAGCTTTTCCTCGGCCGCCCAGTAGAGCTTGGGCGCATCGGTCGACTGCCGAGCGGCCTGCCGCATGACGTGCATGATGGCGTCTTCGGCCTCGGGCGTGACTTCCGGGAGCTTGACGAACTCCATCGCTGCAATCTTGCAGGCGTTGGCGAGCGATTCCCGGATGACGGTGAGCTTGTCGGACACGGATGAGGAGTGGCTGCCGCGCGACACCCTCGATCCGGGGTCGCGCGAGCTTGCGTTTGTTTACGTTTTGACCAAGCCGAATGATGCCCCAGAACGGCGCTCTGGCGCCGCCCGGGCTACCGAGGGAACTCCCGCCCGTTGGGGAGAGCCGCCTCAGCCCGGTGGCGGGGCGTGGGGGCTAGGGCAGCAGCACGGTTGCGCCTGTGGTGGCGCGGCTCTCAAGCTGCGTATGGGCGCGGCCGACTTCGGCCAGCGGGTAGGTGCTGGCCACTTCCAACTTGATCTTTTTGCTCTTGACCATGGCAAAGAGATCGTCGGCTGCCGCCTGCAGCTTCTCAAGGGTGTTGACGTGCGTGCCCAGCGTGGGGCGCGTGAGGAACAACGAGCCCTTGGCCGCCAGGATGCCGATGTTCACGCCATCCACGGGGCCACTGGCGTTGCCGTAGCTCACCACCAGCCCTCGCTGCTGCACGCTGTCGAGGCTGGCCATCCAGGTGTCCTTGCCCACGCTGTCATATACCACAGGGCACTTGGCACCCTTGGTGAGCGCACTCACGCGCTCGGCAATGTTTTCGGTCTTGCTGTTGATGGTCTCCCAAGCGCCGTGAGCTTTGGCGATGGCGGCCTTCTCGGCACTGGACACCGTGCCGATCAGCTTGACCTTCAGGGCCTTGGCCCACTGGCACGCAATCAGCCCCACGCCGCCGGCCGCCGCATGGAACAGGATGGTCTCGCCGCCCTGCAGGCGATAGGTCTGGCGAAACAGATACTGCACCGTCAGGCCCTTGAGCATCGAGGCCGCCGCCTGCTCGTCCGTGACGAACTTGGGCAGCTTGATGACCTGGCTGGCCGGGTGCAGCTTGTAGCCAGCGTAGGCACCGTGCGGCCCCTGGCAGTAGGCCACGCGGTCGCCCACCTTCACGTGGCTCACGCCCTCGCCCACGGCATCGACCACACCGGCGGCCTCGAAGCCCAGTGTCAGCGGCAGGCTGGGCGCGGGATACAGGCCGGTGCGGAAGTAGACGTCGATGAAGTTCAGGCCGATGGCGGTGTTGCGGATGCGGACCTGCCCAGCACCCGGATCACCGACTTCCACGTCTTCATAGCTGAGCTGTTCCACACCGCCATTGGCGTGGATGCGGACGGCCTTGGTGATCACGGATGCCATGTCAGGAATCTCCTTGGAGGGGCTTTTTCAGCGAGAGGATGAACATGCCGGCCAGTACCAGCGCGGTACCCGCCAATTGCAAAAGGGTAATCGGCTCGGAGAGCAACCAGAAGCCCAGGAACAGCGTGGACACCGGACCAATCATCCCGGCCTGCGCCGCATTGCCTGCGCCGATGCGTTCCACCGCCATCATGGTCATCAGGACTGGCACCACCGTGCAAAGGGTGCCGTTGATGAGCGCCAGCACCCAGACCGTCGGGGTCTGTACGACCAAGCTGCCCAGCGGCCGTAGCAGCGCGTACTGTGCAATGCAGGCCAGACTGGCCACGATCATGGCCAGTGCCACCAGCCGCAGGCTGCCCAGGCGCTTCACCAGTTCGCCACTGCCTAGCAGGTACACGGCATACGTGACGGCGCTGGCAAACACCAGCCCGGCGCCCAGCCAGACCACGCGCCCGCCCAAGTGCACGTCGTGCCAGAAGACGAGCACGATGCCCGAGTACGCGACCGCCAGCGAGGTCCATTCCCGGCTGGTGACTCGCCGTTTGAGCAGGGCCACGCTCATCAGCAGGACGATCGACGGTGTCAGGAACAGGATCAGACGCTCCAGGCCGGCACTGATGTACTGCAGGCCCAGGAAGTCCAGCATGCTGGAGACGTAATAGCCAATCAGGCCGAGCCCGGCGAGCTTGAGCCAGTCTGCGCGGGCCAGTTTGGGCGGGCTCGAGGCCGCGCGCATCGACCACCAGGCCATGGCCATGAAAAACGGCAACGCCACCAGCATGCGCAGCGCGATGACAGAGACGGCATCCAGCCCCTCGCGGTACATCAGCTTGGCCACGATGGCCTTGCCGGAGAAGCAGATCGCCCCGACGGCGGCCAGCATCAAGCCGCTCAAGTACTGGGCGCGCGGGCTGGGCGGATTGGCGGGTGGCAGGGCGGACTGCGTCAAATCGGCGATCGGTGCAGGGGCGACAGCTGGGCTTGCTCAGGCCCGAACCGCTGCGCCGTGAAGGGTCTGTGTCCGCATTATGGGCGGCTACCTGACCCCGCCCTACCGCCGCACCGGCCTATCCGCAGGGATCGCCCTGTCGACTGCAGCGTCCAGGCCTGTCGCTGCTCGCACCCACTGCGGGACGAAACATGTCAGTCCTGTTACGAGCTGTTGCACCGCAGCGCGCGCAAAGCGCTGCGAACAGGCGCAGACTCGCCTTTCACGTTCGTGACGTCTTGGCACACGCATTGCTTTGACGCACACGTCGCTCAGTTCAGCCTAAGCTGAATCAGGCGCTGTTCACTGCGAGAAGAACGATCCTTGGGGACGTCATGGAACTGCTCAACAAACTGCTCACCCCCACCCGCGCTGCGCACGAAACCCAGCCCGTGCCCACGCCGGATCAGGCGCTGCGGCCCGCGGCATCGGACAGCAACGCCGCCCTGCACAGCAGCTTCAGCCTCGGCACAGACATCCACATCAAGCTGGCCGATCGTCTGGAGTGCGGCACCGCGCAGATCGATGGGGAAATGGAAGGCGACATGAAGGTGCGCCACCTCGTGGTGGGCCGCAAGGGCAGCGTCAAAGGGGAGGCCAAGTGCATGAATGCCGAGATCCGCGGCCGCTTTGATGGCGAACTGATCGTCCGCGGCAAACTCACCGTCTATGCCACGGCACAGATCAACGGCAAGGTGCGCTTCGGCGAGATCGTGCTCTGGAAGGGGGCCGAGGTGAAGGGCAACGTCAAGCGCATGGTGCGTCCCGGCGACGCCGCCCGCCCGGCGCAGAAGCGCCACGCCTCGCTGTTCCAGCCCACCAGTGCGGTTACGCAGGACACGCTCAACCCGCAGACGATGTCGGAGTATTGAGAGGAGCCGGGATCACCCTGCCCTCCGCATTCCCGAGGCAAGGCGGTCAGCCTCTCACCGGCAAAGACCGAAGCCCGTAAGCCTGCCCCCCGGCAAACAGATACTCGGCCCGCAGCCTTTGCGGGCCTTGTTCATTGGCGTAGGTGTAGCCGATGAGCGCAACGCGTTCCCCGACCTTGGTTTCCGGCACCTGCCAGGCCTGCATGCGGTTCAGCGGCGCGAGTTCCACGGTCCATTCACCGCGCTTGGCCGCAGCCCGGGTCTTGCTCAGGATGGCCGCCGCGTCCACGGCGCGCTCCTGCGCGGGCAGCTTGCGGCTGGCCAGATCGGCCGGCAACGCGGCATTGGCCGGCATCTCGATCACCAACGTGGCATGCGGGTTGACCCAGGTGACCTGCTTGACCACACCTTCCAAATAGATGGGCTGGCTTTCATCGAAGCTGCCCCAGCCGTGGTGCGCCATGGCGCGCGGCAGCAGCAGAGCGGACGTTCCAGCAAACAGGACGTGGCGGCGTTTCATGCGTGAGTCTCGCTGAGGCAAGGGCTGATGATGCTGCCAGTGTGTGGGCGCAGCGGTTGCCCGACCATCCGGAATCTCCCCATCCACTCTGATCACCGGCAGGGCATGCGCGCCCGGCCACCCTTCCAGCCCGACCATTCGGCGCCAAGTTCCGTCCATTGATCGCACGCGCCCGGCCATTCGCCGCGCCGTGGGCCCTGCGCGTCATCGCGGCTCGGTACAGTCGCGGCCATCGTGTTTCGGCACCACCGGGCACGCCCCATCCACAGGGAGTCCACAATGAATCGCAAGACACCGCATGGGCCCGCGCCAGCGCGCCGTGCTGCTCGGCTGGCCATCGCGGCGGGCTCGGCCGCGATGGGCCTGACGCTGCTGGCGGCCTGTAAAGGCCCGCAGCAGACGGACCCGCTTCTGGCCGCCACCACCGCTTGTCGTCTGCCTGACCTGGAGCAGGAAGCGCGCTGCGGCTCGGTCAAGGTCAAGGAAAACCCGGCCAACCCGGGCAGCCGCGAGATCGAGGTCAAGTTCGCCGTGCTGCCAGCCCAGGCCCGCTACAAGGAGCCGGACCCGATCGTGCTGCTTGCCGGCGGCCCGGGCCAGCACGGCCTGAAGATCGCCGCGCCAATGAGCAAGGTCTTCGGCGCCCTGAACCGCAAGCGCGACCTGATCTTCATCGATCAGCGCGGCACCGGCCAGTCCAACGGCCTGGAGTGCCCGATGCGCGAGCTCTATGCCGACATGGACAAGAGCCTCGATCCGCAGGCGCAGATTGCCGTGATCAACCGCTGTCAGCAGACGCTGGCCGCGAACAACGACCTGGCCGGCTATGCCACTCACATCGCGGTGCAGGACTTCGACGCCATCCGCGCCAAGCTCGGCGCCGAGCGCATCAACCTCTGGGGCGGCAGCTACGGAACCCGGGCGGCGATCGAATACACCCGCCAGTTCCCGCAGCGAGTGCGCACCCTGATGCTGGATGGCGTAGCCCCGGCCGACATGCCGCTGCCAGTCTCGATTGCCCGCGACGGCGACGCGATGGTCAGCAACCTGATCGAAGCCTGCGCCAAGGACGCCGCCTGCGCCAAGCGCTACCCGGACTTTGCGCAACGCGTTGACGCCCTGTTCACCCAGCCCACCAGCACCCTGGCGCTGACCGACGCGTATTCCGGTCAGAAGAAGAGCTACACCGTGCCGCGCAACGCCGTGGTCTCCGCGTTGCGCACACCGCTGTACGCGCCCGGTCTGTCCGCCATGCTGCCGCAGGCGGTTGCGCGTGCCGCCGCCGGCGATGGCGACCCGATGCTGGCACTGTCCAACGCCTTGGCCGGTGGCATGGAAGATGAAATGTCCATGGGCATGCACCTGGCTGTGGTCTGTGCCGAGGATCTGCCTCAGCTGAACGACGCCAACATCGCACAAGCCGCCAAGACGCGCTTTGGCACCGCGTTTGTGGAGCAGTACCGCGGCATGTGCAAGGGCTTTCCGCAGCCGCAGATTCCGGCGGCGTACTACGCACCGGTCAAGCACGACCGTCCCACCCTCGTGCTGTCGGGCGGCCTGGATCCCGTCACGCCCCCCGCCGAAGGCAACAAGGTGACTGGCTGGTTCAGCGATGCCCAGCACCTGGTGGCACCCAACATCGGCCACATCGTCAGCGGTCAGCCCTGCGCGAGCAAGCTGATCGAGACCTTTGTGAAGACCGAAGGCAAGGAAAAGCTCGACGGCACATGCCTGGCCAAGCTGCCCCGCCCCACCTTCTATGAGCCGCCACAGCGGCCGAGCGCAGACGCACCCAAAGCCGGCAACGCCCAAGCAGGGAGCACGAAATGATCGAGTCCAAAGACCTCAGCAAGAGCTTCACCACCGGCAAGGGCAAGCAGGCCAAGACGGTGCACGCGGTCAGCCACGCCAGCTTTGTGGCACGCGATGGCCTGATCACTGCCCTGCTCGGGCCGAACGGCGCGGGCAAGACCACCACCATGCGCATGCTCTGCACGCTGGTCGAGCCCTCGGCCGGGCAGGCGCTTGTGGATGGGCTGGATGCCCATAAAGATGCCGTGAAGGTGCGCGCCCGCCTGGGTGTGCTTTCGGACGCGCGCGGCCTCTACACACGGCTGACGGCACGCGAAAACGTGCGCTACTTCGGTGAGCTGCAGGGCATGACGGCGCAAGCCATCGAACACCGCATGGACATCCTGGTGCACCAGCTTGGCCTGCAGTCGATCATCGACCGCCGCACCGAGGGCTTCTCGCAGGGCGAGCGCATGAAGGTGGCGCTGGCGCGCGCGCTGATCCACGACCCGCCCAACCTGATCCTGGACGAGCCCACCAACGGCCTGGACATCATGACCATCCGCCTGCTGCGCGAGCTGTTGAAGAACCTGCGCTCCTCTGGCAAGTGCATCCTGCTGTCCACCCACATCATGCAGGAGGTCGCGGCGCTGGCCGATGAGGTCGTGATCATCAGCGCGGGCACCACGGTGGCGCAGGGCACGGTGGACGAACTGCAGCAGCGCGCAGACGCGGCGGACATGGAAGAAGCCTTTCTCAAACTGGCCTTCCCTGATCAGTATCAGGAACACTTCGCACAGGGAGCGCAGGTATGAGCCTCTCGAAATTCTTCTCCTCGGTGCTGCGCAAGGAGCTGATCGACAGCCTGCGCGACCGCCGCACCATCATGACCGTGCTCACGGTCTCCATCCTGTCCGGGCCGCTGTCGCTGTTCCTGATGGGCGAGTTCATCGGCAGCATTGAGCGCGACGCGGAAAGGCGTGAGGTCTATGTCGCGGGCGCCGACCAGATGCCCGGCCTGATCAACTTCATGCAGCGCCAGGGCCTGACCATCAAGGAGCCGCCGGCGGACTACGAAGCCAAGATCCGCAGCGGCGACTTCCAGCGCGCCGTGGTGCGGCCCGGCCCCAAGTTCGCCGAGAAGCTCACGCACGGCGAGAAGGCGCCCATCGAGGTGGTATTCGAGTCGACCCGCACGAGCGCCGGGCCGTCCATCAGCATCGCCACCGAGGCGGTGCGGGGCTACAACCGCGAGGTGGGCAGCCAGCGCCTGATCGCCCTGGGCATGTCGCCGGGCGTGATGCAGGCCGTGGATCTGGAGCGGATCGACATGGCCACCGCGCAGGCGCGGGGTGCTCAGATCCTGTTCATCGTGCCCTGGGTGGCGCTTCTGGCCTGCATTGGCGGCATGCTGAGCGTGGCCATCGACGTCACGGCCGGCGAACGTGAGCGCGGCTCGCTCGAACCCCTGCTCACCACGCCGGGCGAGCGCAGCGCCATCGTCGCGGGCAAGTGGCTCACGGTCACGCTCTACGGCTGCGCGGTGATCCTGCTCACGGTGGTGGGGATGTGGGTGTCCACGCAGCTGATCCGCAGCGAGGCGCTGGCCTCGATCATGCAGCTCTCCACGCCGCAGGTGTTGATGCTGATCGGCATCCTGATCCCCTTCGCGGGCTTCATCGCCGCGGGGCTCATGCTGGTGTCCACCTTCGGGCGCAGCTTCAAGGAGGCGCAGACCTACGCCAGCTACTTCATGCTGATCTTCAACTTCCTGCCGATCACGAGTCTGTTCATCAAGCAGAAGGACCAGCTCTGGCAACTCTTCGTGCCCGGCCTGGCGCAGCAGTTCACGATGGAGCGCGTGGTGCGCGGTGAGGCGCTGGGCGCACTCGACATCGCCCTGCCCGCCCTGGTGGCGCTGGCCGCAGCGGTGATCTTCATGGCCCTGCAGAAGAACCTGCTGGCTCGGGAGCGGATCATCTTCGGCCGGTCCTGATCTGCTGAATCCACACGGCGCTGCAAGCGCCGGGCGGCAAGCGATGCCACTTCGTCAGGCCCCAGCCCTTGGCTGCGGGCCTGATTAATTTTCAACAATCAATTGAAAAATGATCAGAAAAACGATCTATTTTCAATGTTCAATTGACACTGCCAATCTGCCGCTTTCCGCTGGCAGCATGCGGATCTCCAGCGATCTGAGCGACCGAAATTCGGCGTGCATCTCACGCCGAAAGCCACCCATCAACCCGTCTGCGCATGCAGTTCAAGCGCGTCCAGCTCCGCCGCCGTGAAGCCGGCAGCGCGGCGCGCGTCCAGATTGAACGGCCCCTTGGGCGCCGGCGAGCCGTACTGCTCAAGCAAGGCCCAGAAGGTGGCCACCGGCTCACGGCCCTGCTGTTGGCACAAATGGCGGTACCAGCGGTTTCCGATCTCCACGTGGCCGACCTCGTCACGCATGATCACATCCAGAATCTCCACCGCGCGCGCATCGCCTGCCGCGGCGAGCTTGGCGCGGATCGGCGGGGAGGCATCCAGTCCACGGGCCTCCAGCAGCCGCGGAACCAGGGCCATGCGCGCCAGCGGATCGGCCGCCGTCTTCTGCGCCATGATCCAGAGACCGTCGTGCGCCTCAAAGTCGCCATAGGCCGCGCCCAGGGTCTGCAGGTGCTCGGCCAGCAGGCTGAAGTGCAGGGCCTCTTCGCGCGCGACCTTCAGCCAGTCTCTGTAGAACGCCGCCGGCAGGCCGGGGAAGCGCCAGATCGCGTCCAGCGCCAGGTTGATGGCGTTGAACTCGATATGCGCCAGCGCATGCAGCAGCGCCGCCCGGCCCTGCACGGTGTTGGGTGAGCGCCGCGGCACGCGCGCGGGGTGTACGAGCGCGGGCTTGGCCGGCCGCCCCGGCAACAACGCTATCGGCTTCAACTGCGCCTGCGCATCGAGCACACCGGTGGCGGCAAAGGCTGCATCCAGCGCCTGCACCGCCGCGAGCTTCTCGGCCGGTTGCACGACACACAAAGCATGGAGCGCGGCCGCGCGCAATTCGGCAGGCGCCTGGGGCAGATCGAGGGGCTCGGACGGCATGGGCAAGAGTCTAGGCCCGCTCAGCACTGGCCGATTCGGCAACCGTCGGTGCCAACAAGCCCGCCTCACGCGCCGGGCCATGCATGAAGTCCAGCACCAATTGCGGCATGTACTCGATCAGCGGCGCGGCATCGATGCGCTCGCCGCTGCTGTTGACCAATTGCTCGGGATTCTGGCGGGCCCAATCCTGCAGGGCCTGAGTGACGGCGGCTCCCGGGCGCTGGCCGTCGGCCAGGCGCATGATCTGCGCCTGCAGGGCATCGGGGCGGAAGACCTCATGCGTCAGCGTCGTGACCGTGTCGAGCCCGCACTCAAGCTGCAACCGGCAGCAGCGATCGATCTGCGGGGGATCAGCCGAGGCGTTGCCGCGAAGCGTCTGCGCTGCGCCGAGGACGCGCACTGCACCATCAGCGATCAGCGCCTTCAGATAGGACTCTACCGCCCGCGCATCTTCGGTCTCGACCGCGGTACCGAGCAGCTTGTCCACCGTCACTGCGCCTGGCCAGGCGGCATTGAGGACATCGATCAGGCCGCGCTGCTCTGGCGTGGGTGCGGCTATTGCGTGGTTGGTCAGGCGGCACAGCAGCGCACCCGCCGGCGCCTTGGGGTTGGGATGCGGCATGAACTGACCGACCAGGCCCAGACCCGCAAGCCGATCGGCCAGTGCCGCCGGGCGGCCACGCTCAGGCTGGCGTTCGGCGTGGACCAGCAGCGCGCGGTGAAACTGTTCACCACGAAGGTAGTCGCGCATCTGCAGCACAGCGGCCGTGCCAGCCTCACCCTGCGCGGCCATCAGGGCGCGCGCTGGATCGGACAGGAGCAGGCCATCCACATCAGGTTGAGCGACATCACTGGCATAGCGCAGGCCGGCCGACTCCGCCCTGCGCATGAACTCCGCCAGGTGCAGGGGCCGGTTGTCGCTTTCATAGAACTCGTGCAGCACGTAGCTGGGGTGGGCCTTGAGCAACGCGGGCACCTCGCGCTTGAGCAGCTGGCCCATCGGAGTATCGGGCGGCGTCGCTGCCTGGAAGGTCTGCAGCAGCGTCATGGCGTGGGCCACCTTCTGCGCGCCACTCAGGTGAGACGGCGTGAACTGAAGCAGAAAGTCGCGGATCACGCCGCGCCAGTGCCAGCCGGGCAGCGTGTTGAAACTGATGTAGGCCACGCCCTGCGCTGCGAGGTTCTCGCGGCTGACACGCAGAATCGCTGCCTGCACGGGCGCGGGCACCCACGAGTACACGCCGTGGGTGATGATGTAGTCGAACTGCCCCCAGGCCGGCGTGATCTCTTCGACGCTTGCGGCCACGAATCGCAAGTTGTCCAGCCCCATCTGACCCGCCAGTTGAACGGCCGTCTCGATCTGGCCGGGTGAGTAGTCCACGCCAACCAGTATCCAATCCGGATGCCGTGCCGCCAGTGGCACGAGGTTGCCACCGGTGGCACAGCCGATCTCCAGCACCCTCGCCCCACGCAGGGGCGGCGGCGCCCAACCGGCCCATGCCACCGCACCGGCCAGACGCTGTGGCTGCGTGAACTGGATGGCCCCTGTCGGGTAGGGCACTTCGTCGTAGCTTTCCTTGCTCATGGGCGACCTGCATTCGGTGGGCGCGGGGCTCCCAAGATACGCCGGGCGACCCGAACACCCTTGCCTAAAATTGGCCATGACTGGCGAAGATCTGTGCGTGCGCAGCACCGCCGAACCCCACAAGAAAGCCTCCCCATGCCCATTTATCAGTTCGAGGAGCACCGCCCGGAGATTGCGGACAGTGCCTTCGTGTTCGACAACGCCACCGTGATCGGCAAGGTTCGTCTCGCAGCGGAGTCCAGCGTCTGGTCCGGCGCGGTAATCCGCGGCGACAACGAACTCATCGAGATCGGCGTCGGCAGCAATGTCCAGGAAGGCGCCGTGCTGCACACGGACCCCGGCTTTCCGCTCACCGTGGGCGCAAACGTCACCATCGGGCACCAGGCCATGCTGCATGGCTGCACCGTGGGTGAAGGCAGCCTGATCGGCATTCAGGCGGTGGTGCTCAACGGCGCGAAGATAGGCCGCAACTGTCTGGTGGGGGCCGGTGCGCTCGTCACCGAAGGCAAGGAGTTCCCGGATGGCTCTCTGATCATCGGCAGCCCCGCCAAGGTCGTACGACCGCTCAGCGAGCTGGACATTGCCAAGATGCACGGCAATGCCGCCAACTACGTCGCGCGCGCGCAGCGCTTCAAGACGGGGCTCACCCGGCTGGACGCTGGCGATGAGTGATCAGGTTCTGAAGTTTCTGATGGCCGATGGCGCAGTCCGCATCGAAGCCGTCTCGCTCACGAGTACCTGGCAAGAACTGAACCGGCACCGCAGCTTGCCGCCGGCCGTCAACGCGATGCTGGGCGAGCTGGTGGCCGCCAGTACGCTGCTGGCAGCCACGCTCAAGTTCAACGGCTCGCTCGTGCTGCAGATCCAGGGTGACGGCCCGGTGCGTCTGGCGGTGGTCGAGTGTGCCGCGGGCTTTGGTGTGCGGGCGGCGATCAAGCTGAGCCCGGAGGCGGCTGTGCCGGAGCACGCGAGTTTTCGCGATCTCGTGAACGCCAGCGGCCAGGGCCGCTTCGTGATCGTGCTGGACCCCAAAGACAAGCTGCCCGGTCAGCAGGCCTACACCGGCATCGTGCCGCTGGTGGGGAACACTCTCGCAGAAAGTCTGGACTACTACTTCGCCAGCAGCGAACAGCTGCCTACGCTTGTGCATCTGGCCGCCAACGAAACCTGTGCCGCGGGCCTGCTCGTTCAGCGCATGCCCGCCGAAGGCGGCAAGGAAGTCACGGACATCGACGCCTGGGACCGCGCCCGCCATCTGGCCGCGACTATCAAGCGCGAGGAACTGCTCGGCCTGCCAGCGCAGGAAGTGGTGCGTCGCCTGTTCTGGGAGGAGCCACTGGCCGTGAAGGCCGAGCAGCCGGTGCGATTCTCATGCACCTGCTCACGCGAGAAGGTGGCGGGCGTGCTGCGCATGCTGGGCGCCGCGGAGATTGAGTCGATCCTCGCGGAGCAAGGCAAGGTCAGCGTGAACTGCGAGTACTGCGACACACGCTACGAGTTTGATGCTGTCGATGCCGCGCTTGCCGTACGCGGCAGCCCGGACGCCGAACCCGGCGGCGCAGTCCACTAACGCACACCGGCACGCACAAGCGACGGTCAGCACGAATCGGGCGCGCCGCTGGTCTGCGCATTGCTTGCTGCCCGTGCGCGAGCGTAAGTGGCCTGTAAAGGCTGCACGCAAGACTGTGGTGTTTGCGCTCGTAATCTGCCTTTATTCGCGTGATGGGCTTGCCGCGCGCCTGAGTACTGTTTCAAAATCGTCAACATCCCTCTGGAGGGGGCGTATGCGCACCGCCGAACATCGGGGTGGCAGGTCAGGGGAACGGATGTCAGGTCTGTACGACTTCTTGGTCCGCATCAATCTCGTATCGGGCTTTCAGGGTAAGGCATTCCTGTTGGTGCTGGTCGTGTGTGCCGTCCCTGCAGCGCTCGTTTGGCTGGCGCTGGCCATCTGGCCCAGCATGTCCGCCTTGAGTTTGGGCGTGGTTGCCATCCTGGGCTCGGTCATCGCCATCGCCGTGGGCCTGTGGGCGGTGCACAGCATGCTCAAGCTGGTGCTCGCCACCGCCAACACCCTGCAGCGCTTCGTCACCTTCGGCGAACACATTCCCCTGCCCCGGCACTATCACGACGAAATCGGCCTGCTGGCGCGCGAGGTCGACAGCATCGTGGCCGACCTGAAGAAGCGCCGCGACCAGCTCCGGGCCGACGGCAGCTTTGACGAACTCACCGAACTCCCCAACCGCCGCAGCGCCCTGCGCAAGCTTCAGAACGAACTGGCCGACCGGCGCGACCACCTGCCGGGCACGGCGCTTGTCGTGGCCATCATCGACATGGACAACTTCAAGCGCATCAACATCGCGCACGGCCACAACTTTGGCGACCGCGTGATCAAACATGCTGCCGTGGCCCTGAGCGAGCGTCTGCGCGAGGGCGATTTTCTCGCCCGCTTCGAGGGCGAGCAGTTCATTGCGATCGCCCGCATGATCCCGGACCGCGCCCAGGCGGTCGTCGAGCGCGTCAGCCGGCCGATCCCGTTCTCCGAGCTGCCCGCGCCGATCACGGTGTCTGCCGGATTCAGGATCTGCGCGCAGGATGACCCGCTGGAACAGGTGCTGCGCCGCTGTGAGGAAATGCTGGCCCGTGCGAAGGCAGGCGGGAAGAACCGAGTGATGGGTGACGCCGTCGATCAGCGCGCGTCACTGCAGTTCAGCCTGACGGCCCCGGCCTTGCCGGCTGCCAACCAGGGCACACCGGCGAAGACCGCCGGCACAGGCGCGGGCTCATAGCCACCCTTCAGCGCGCGCGTCGGCGCTGCATCGACCGCTCGGCGTCCGCACCCACAACCCCTTGATGTTGTGGCCATAGCTGGCCGAGCGACGCGCGCGCGGCACTGCAAGGCGTCAGCGTGCAGGTGTAGCCGTTGCCGGACTTCCGCTGACACTCGCAGGCGCAGCCGGTGCCTTGTCTGTCGGCGCAGGCGAAGGTTTCACGGCCGGAATTGGGGTGGCGCCTTCAAGGATCTGCACGTACACCTCGCCCTGGCGAACCATGCCCAGCTCCTGCCGGGCCCGTTCCTCGATGGCGCCGGTGCCGGTCTGCAGGTCGCGCACATCCGCCTCGATGGCTGCATTGCGCAGCCGCCGCTCGGCATTGGCGTCCTCGCGCTTGGCGAGTTCGCCCTCGCGCTCCCAGACCTTGAACCAGCCGCCCTTGCCGAACCACACCGGCCACTGCAGCAGCACGACGGCCATCAGCAGTGCGAGGGTGATGATTCGGCTGCGGTTCATTCAGTTCAGGCGGAGGCGGACGTTCAGCGCAGGTTGTAGAACGCGTCGCGGCCGGGATACAGCGCCACGTCGCCCAGGTCTTCCTCGATGCGCAGCAGCTGGTTGTACTTGGCCATGCGGTCCGAGCGGGACATGGAGCCGGTCTTGATCTGGCCCGCGTTGGTGCCCACAGCGATGTCCGCGATCGTGCTGTCCTCGGTTTCGCCGGAGCGGTGGCTGATGACCGCCGTGTATCCGGCGCGCTTGGCCATCTCGATGGCGGCGAAGGTCTCGGTCAGGGTGCCGATCTGGTTGATCTTGATGAGGATCGAGTTCGCGATGCCGCGCTCGATACCCTGCTTCAGAATCTTGGTGTTGGTGACGAAGAGGTCATCACCGACCAACTGGACCTTCTTGCCCAGCAACGCAGTGAGCTGGGCCCAACCGTCCCAGTCGCCTTCGTGCATGCCGTCCTCGATGCTGATGATCGGGTACTTGTCCACCCAGGTGGCCAGCAGGTGGGCAAAGTCCTGGGAGGACAGCTTCAGGCCGCCCTCGCCTTCGAGCACGTACTTGCCGTCGTGATAGAACTCGCTGGCCGCGCAGTCCAGGCCCAGCGCGATCTGCGTACCCGGCTCGTAGCCGGCCTTCTCGATGGCCTGCATGATCAACTTGATGGCTGCTTCGTGGTTGGCCACGTTCGGCGCGAAACCGCCCTCGTCGCCCACCGCGGTGCTCATGCCGGCGTCGCCAATCAGCTTCTTGAGCGCGTGGAACACCTCGGCGCCCATGCGTAGGCTCTCGCGGAAGTTCCTGGCGCCGACGGGCAGGATCATGAATTCCTGCAGATCGAGCGTGTTGTTGGCATGCGCGCCGCCGTTGATGACGTTCATCATAGGCACGGGCATGTGGTGTGCCGCCGTGCCACCGAAGTAGCGGTACAGGGGCTGGCCGGCGTCGTCGGCCGCCGCACGCGCAGCGGCCATGCTCACAGCCAGCATGGCATTGGCGCCCAGGCGGCTCTTGTTCTCGGTGCCGTCCAGATCGATCAGGGTCTTGTCGATGTAGGCCTGCTCGCTGGCGTCCAGGCCCATGATGGCCTCGGCGATCTCCGTGTTGATGTGCTCGACGGCCTTGAGCACGCCCTTGCCCAGGTAGCGGCTCTTGTCGCCGTCGCGCAGCTCAATGGCTTCGCGGCTGCCGGTGGAGGCGCCGGAGGGCACCGCAGCGCGGCCCATCACGCCGCTTTCCAGCAGCACGTCACACTCGACGGTGGGGTTGCCGCGGCTGTCCAGAATCTCGCGGCCGATCACATCAACGATGGCGGTCATGTTCTTGAGGTGTCCGATCTAAGGTTTGAAATGCTTGTCGAAACGGCCCTGGGGCCGGGTTCAGGAGGGCTTTCCGCTTGTCTGGTGCGGATCTTGAGCCATTTTGGTCTGGAAACCCGCATGGATGCTGGATTCAGCCTCGCGCATGCTGGGTATTCCTCGGGCGGCACCCGCCCGACGCCGGGATGTAGCAGCGCCAGGTCAGACGCCCTCCACAATCATCATGTTCATGATCGCGGCGCCTTCCCGTGCATTGCGGGCCCGGCGGTACTGCGGTGAGTCGTAGAAGGCCTGTGCAGCTGCGGTGCTCGGGAACTCCAGCAGCACCATGCGCCCCGGTTCGCGGCCTTCAAGGCGCTGGGTGGCGCCGCCGCGGATCAGCGGCTTGGCGCCATGCGCCTGCATGGCCAGCGTGGACCACTTGCGGTACTCGGCGTACTGCTCCGGGTTGGTCACCTGCACATCAGCCAGGATGTAGCCCTTCTTGCTCATGAGGCGCCTCGGCTCAGGCTGCGAAGTCGGTTTCGAGGAAACCGTTCTTCTTGGTGATGCGGTCCAGCTCGACCAGGGTGGAGAGCAGCGCCTCCATCTTGTTGAGTGGCACGGCGTTCGGGCCGTCGGACTTGGCGTTTGCCGGGTCCGGGTGCGTCTCCATGAACAGGCCAGCGACACCCACCGCCACTGCCGCACGCGCCAGCACAGGCACCATCTCGCGCATGCCACCGGAGCTAGTCCCCTGGCCGCCGGGCAGCTGCACCGAATGCGTGGCATCAAACACCACCGGGCAGCCAGTTTCGCGCATGATGGCTAGGCTGCGCATGTCGCTCACCAGGTTGTTGTAGCCAAAGCTGGCACCGCGCTCGCAGACCATGAAGTTGTCTTCGGGCACACCGGCTTCGCGGGCAGCTTCGCGGGCCTTGTCGACCACGTTCTTCATGTCGTGCGGCGCCAGGAACTGGCCCTTCTTGATGTTCACCGGCTTGCCGCTCTGGGCGCAGGCGCGAATGAAGTCGGTCTGGCGCACGAGGAAGGCCGGTGTCTGGATCACGTCCACCACTGCGGCCACATCCTTGATCTCGGCTTCGGTGTGCACATCGGTCACGATGGGCACACCGAACTTGGCACGGGTGTCGGCCAGAATCTCCAGCCCCTTGTCCATGCCCAGGCCACGAAAGCTTTTGCCGCTGGACCGGTTGGCCTTGTCGTAGCTGCTCTTGTAGATGAAGGGAATGCCAAGCTTGCTGGTGATTTCCTTCAGACGGCCGGCGGTCTCATGCGCCAGGTCTCGGGACTCGACCACGCAGGGGCCGCTGAACAGGAAGAAGGGCTTGTCCAGCCCGACATCAAAGTTGCACAGCTTCATTCGAAACCTTTGCTAGTTCTGCGCTGCCTGCCTCAAGCAGGCAACTGCGCCCAATCTGCCTCAAACGCAGGGCTACTCAGCCGCCACGGCCACCTCACCGCCGGCGCTGGCCAACTGCTGCTGGTGCGCAAGCGCCGCCTTCACGTAGGCAATGAACAGCGGATGCCCGTCGCGTGGGGTACTGGTGAATTCCGGGTGGAACTGCACGCCCACGAACCAGGGGTGCATGCTCTTGGGATACTCCATCATCTCGGGCAGGTCTTCGGTGGGGGTCCGTGCGGAAATCACGTAGCCCTTCTCCTCGAGCTTGCCGGCCAGCGTGTTGTTCACCTCGTAGCGGTGACGGTGGCGCTCATTGACGTGGTCGCCATAGATCTGCTGGGCCAGCGTGCCAGGCTTGACCGGGCACTTCTGCGAACCCAGGCGCATCGTGCCGCCCAGATCGCTGTCGGCGGTGCGCACTTCCTTCTTGCCGCTGCGGTCCACCCACTCGTCGATCAGCGCGACGATGGGATACGGCGTGGCAGTGTCGAACTCGGTGCTGTTGGCACCCTCCATGCCGCACACGTGGCGTGCGAACTCGATAGTGGCCAGCTGCATGCCCAGGCAGATGCCGAGGTAGGGAATCTTGTGCTCGCGGGCGTACTGGATGGCCTTGATCTTGCCTTCCGTGCCGCGCTTGCCAAAGCCGCCGGGCACAAGGATCGCGTCCAGGTGCTTCAGGCCCGCCGTGCCGCCGGCCTCGATCTCCTCGGAGTCCAGGTACTCGATCTTCACGCGCGTCTGCGTGTGGATGCCGGCGTGGATCAGCGCTTCGGTCAGGCTCTTGTAGCTCTCGGTGAGGTCCACATACTTGCCGACCATGCCGATCTTGATCTCGTGCTGGGGGTGCTCCAGCGTGTAGACCAGCTTGTTCCATACGGAGAGGTCCGCGGGCTTGGCCTGCAGATTGAGCTTTGCAAGGATCTGGTCATCCACATGCTGGGCGTGCAGCATGGCCGGCACCTTGTAGATACTGTCCGCGTCCCAGACCGAGATCACCCCATCAAGCGGCACGTTGGAGAACAGCGAGATCTTGGCGCGCTCGTCGTCCGGAATCGGCCGGTCGGCGCGGCAGAGCAGCACGTCGGCCTGCATGCCGATCTCGCGCAGCTTCTGCACGCTGTGCTGCGTGGGCTTGGTCTTGAGCTCGCCGGCGCTGGCCACGTAGGGCACGAGCGTCAGGTGGACGAAGCAGGCGCCGTCGCGGCCGCGCTTCAGCGCCATCTGGCGAGCGGCTTCCAGGAAGGGCAGCGATTCGATATCGCCCACCGTGCCACCGATCTCGACGATCGCCACGTCGGTTGCATCGCCCCAGTGGGCCTGCGCACCGCGCTCGACGAATGCCTGGATCTCGTTGGTGATGTGCGGAATCACCTGCACGGTCTTGCCGAGATACTCGCCGCGCCGCTCCTTGCGGATGACGGATTCGTAGATCTGGCCGGTCGTGAAGTTGTTGACCTTGCGCATCTTGGCGGAGATGAACCGCTCGTAATGGCCCAGGTCGAGGTCGGTTTCGGCCCCGTCCTCGGTCACAAAGACTTCACCGTGCTGGAACGGTGACATCGTGCCGGGGTCGACGTTGATGTAGGGGTCGAGCTTGAGGAGGGTGACTTTGAGGCCGCGGCTTTCGAGAAGCGCAGCAATTGAGGCTGCGGCGATGCCCTTGCCTAGGCTGGACACCACGCCACCGGTAACGAAGACGAATTTGGTCATATGAGTCGCCGGGAAATTCAGATTATAGGCGCGTCAACTTCGCCCAAGCCCTGTCCTCGCGCCGGGCGTACAGGCGCGAGCCGCCGTAACGAACTGTAAGCGTCGTTGTCGAAGCCGAAAATGTGTTGCGATGACCTCAACTGACGCGAATGCGGGGCGGATGGATTGCTAGTGTTCGGTCTGGACTGAATTTGCCTGGCGCGCTCTGCACGGGCCCGGATGGACACCCCAGCATGCCCACAATGACCTTGCGTACCGCGGCCCTCGGGCTTTCGATCGCCGTGGCGCTCGCCGCCTGCGGCGGCGGTGGTTCGGATGCAGCCCCGCCAAACAGCTCACCCGCTCCTGCGCCCGCACCAACTCCTGCGCCCGCTCCAGCGCCTGGCCCGGCGCCCGCTCCAGCGCCTGGCCCGGCGCCCGCCCCTGCCCCTGCCCCTGCGCCTGGACCCGCTCCCGCGCCCGCACCAACGCCAGCACCTGCGCCGCCACCCGTCGCCGCGTTGCCGACCGCAATCGAAGCCTCACGCTTCCTGCAGCAGATGAGCTTCGGTCCGAACGAGGCAGAAATTGCCGCGGTTCAGTCAAAGGGCTTCCGGCAATACCTCCTCGATCAGTTCAGCGCACCGGCGTCCATGTATGCCAGCGGTGGCTCGGACGAAATCAACACCACCATGGAAAAGGACTTCTGCAATGCAAAGTTCCCTCAGGGTGGCACGGCGCGCGACAACTGCTGGCGCGACTGGTACAGCTCAGAACCTCTGAAGTGGGATTTCTTCCGCCAGGCTGTGGAGAACCCGGATCAGCTGCGCCAACGCATGGCACATGCGCTCGCCCAGATTGTGGTGGTGTCGGATCGCGAGACCGAGGGCACCTACGGCATGCGCGAGTACTACCAGATGCTGCGCAACAACGCCTTCGGCAACTACCGGACGATCCTGCGCGAGGTCACGCTTTCGCCGCTGATGGGCGACTACCTCGACATGGTCAACAACGAGGCCGCAGCGCCCAACGAGAACTTTGCGCGCGAACTGCTGCAGCTATTCAGCATCGGCGTGTGCGAGCTCAATCTGGACGGCACGCTTAAGGGCGGCAAGTGCACTGCCACCTACGACAACACGACGGTGCGCAACTATTCATATGCACTGACCGGCTGGACCTACCCGGCTGGCGGCAAAAACCCCTGGTGCAACAACGGGGTGTGCGGGGGTTGGCAGAACAATGCCTACTACCGAGGCCGCATGGTCTCGGTGGCTGCACAGCATGACAAGACTGAGCGGGTGCTTCTCTCCGGCACGACCGTGCCTGCGAGCCGGACACCCGACCAGGCCTTGAACAGCGTGCTGGACTCGGTGATGAATCATCCCAACACGGCGCCCTTCATCAGCAAGCAGCTGATCCAATTCTTCGTCACGAGCAACCCCTCGCCCGGGTACGTGAGCCGTGTGGCCACGGTCTTCAACAGCGGAACCTTCGACGGCATCACCGGCGGCACCGGCAAGGGCGATCTGCGCGCGGTGATCGCCGCCATCCTGCTGGACCCCGAGGCTCGGGACATGAATCGCATGACCGACGCGAGCTTCGGCAAGCTGCGCGAGCCAATCCTCTACATGACCGGCGCGCTGCGTGCCTTCGGCGGCGTGACCGATGGGGTGCCGCTCGGCCGCTGGTGGTTTGGTGACGCCATGGGACAGCCGGTGTTCTCGTCACCCTCGGTGTTCAACTACTACCCACCGGACTACCCTTTGCCGGGCAATGCGGGGCTGCTTGCGCCGCAGTTCGGGATCGCAGGTGCGAGCACAGTGATGGGCCGCAGCAACTTCGCCAACTCGCTATTCATGTGGTGGTACAACAAAGGCGGCACGTATGCTCCGGATGCCACGGTCTTCAACGGCCGCGGTACCCGCGTGAACTACAGCCTCTTCGAAGCTGACGCTGTCGATGCCGGCAAGCTGGTGGATCGCCTGAATCTGCTGCTGCTCAACGGACGCCTGAGCGCGCAGGAACGCGCACAGGTGGTCACGGCGGTCGAGACCTGGACCACCAACGAGAACAGCTGGCTGACACGGACCGACATCGCCAGCAATTACCAGCGCGAGCGCATCAAGCAGGCTGCTTACATCCTGCTGTCCTCGCCCCAGTACCAAGTCCAGCGCTGAGAGGCCGAGCATGAAGTCTTCCCAACTCTCCAGGCGCGACATGCTGCGCGCCATTGCGAGCGCCACCGCATACACAAGCCTTGGCGGTGGCCTCACCATGGCGACCATGGATGACGCCCACGCTCAGACCGCTGACTACAAGGCGCTGGTCTGCGTATTCCTGTTCGGCGGCAATGATGGTTTCAACACGGTCGTGCCGATCGACGGCCGCTATGCCACCTATGCCCAGCGCCGCGGCTACATGGCGCTGCCGCAGGCGCGTCTGTTGCAGATCGATGCAGGCTTCGGCCTGCATCCCGCCATGGCGCCGCTGCAGCGCGCCTACACCGATGGCTGGATGGCCGGGCTCCTGAACGTAGGCCCCCTGTCTCGCCCGTTCCGGGACAAGGCCGACTTCCTTGCTGTGCGCGAAAGCCCGGATCCGAAGATCGTGCCGCAGGGACTTTTCTCGCACAGCGACCAGCAAAACGTCTGGGAACTGGGCGACACCAATGTCTTTCAGACCACCACCGGATGGGGCGGGCGGCTCGTGGATGCCGCGGCGCTGAACGTGCTGTATTCATTCGGGGGGAGTGCGCGTTTCACGGTGTCTGCGCGCTCGAGCACGCTGGCCATGCCCGGGCCGGGCGCAACCTTCGGCCTGGAGGGCATCGGCGACGACAGCTGGTCACGCGCACGGCGTACAGCACTCGAGACGCTGAACAACGCCAGCTCACCCAACGCGTTGCACAACGCCTACGCCACCATCCAGCGCCAGGCACTGACCACCAGCACCGTGCTCAATCCGATCATCCGACAACGGCCGACCGATACCGGACCGGATCCGGACAACCCCGAGATCAGCGCCGCCTTTGGCAACCTCGCACGCAACACGGTCAACGCGGGATCGCTTTCACAGCAGCTCTACCAAGTAGCCAAGCTGATCAAGAACCGCTCGCGTCTAGGTGGCAATCGGCACGTGTTCTTCGTATCGCTGGGCGGGTTCGATACACACGAGGGCCAGATTTCTTCCGGTGACTCGACTGCTGGCGGTCACACCAACCTGCTTTCCCAAGTGGCAACCGCGTTGGCGTCGTTCCACAAGGCCATGGGTGATCTGGGCGTGATGAACAACGTCACATCCTTCACGATGAGCGACTTCGGCCGTACTTTCAAGCCGAACAACAGCCGCGGCACCGACCACGCCTGGGGCAACATCAACCTGATTCTCGGAGGCAGTGTCCAAGGTGGCCGCATGTATGGCACCTACCCGGACATGACACTGGGTGGACCGGATGATGCCGGCAAGGACACCTGGGAGTGGCAGGGCCGCTGGATTCCCAAGATCGGCGTGGATCAGTACGCGCACACACTCATCAAGTGGTTCACGCCGGCTGTCGACACGGCGGCCATCCTCCCAAACCTCGCTAACTTCAGCACTCGCGACCTGGGCTTCATGAAGGCCTGACCAGGCGCAACAGAAGAAAAACGCCGGCTGACGCCGGCGTTTTTCGTTTGGTGCGATACCCGTCAGTGCAGGGTGCAGCCGGTGAGCTTCTGCAACTCGTCGCGCGTGACGCCAGGCGCAAGCTCGACGAGCTTCAAACCTTGATCAGTCACGTCCATCACGGCCAGATCCGTGATGATCCGATCGACGACGCCCACGCCGGTGAGCGGCAGGTTGCATTTGGGGAGGATCTTCAGGTCGATGCCGCCGTCCTTCTTGCGCACGACATGCTCCATGAGCACAACGACGCGCTTCACACCGGCCACGAGGTCCATGGCGCCACCCATGCCCTTGACCATCTTGCCCGGAATCATCCAGTTGGCCAGATCACCATGCTCGCTGACCTGCATGGCCCCGAGGATGGACAGGTTGATCTTGCCGCCGCGGATCATGGCAAAGCTGTCATGCGAGCCGAAGATCGAGGAGCCGGGCAGCGTGGTCACCGTCTGCTTGCCGGCGTTGATGATGTCGGCATCCACCTGCTCTTCGGTAGGGAAGGGGCCGATGCCGAGCATGCCGTTTTCGCTCTGCAGCCAGACTTCGATATCCGGTGCGACATGGTTGGCCACTAGGGTCGGCAGGCCGATCCCGAGGTTGACGTAGAAGCCGTCCTGCAATTCGGCGGCGGCGCGCTGGGCCATTTCAGCGTGGGTCCAAGGCATGGTGGGTCTCCTGATCAGCTCTGGCCAAAGAGAGTGCGCTTCTCGATGCGCTTCTCGGGGTTCGGGTTGTGCACAATGCGGTGCACGTAGATGCCCGGCAGATGGATCGAATCCGGATCCAGCGCGCCGGTTTCCACGACCTGCTCCACTTCGACGATCGTGGTGCGCCCGGCCATGGCGGCGGCTGGGTTGAAGTTGCGCGCGGTGCGGCGAAAGATCAGGTTGCCCGACTGGTCCGCAATATGTGCCTTGACCAGCGCGACTTCTGGCGTGAGCGAGCGCTCCATGATGTAGGTCTCGCCATCGAACTCGCGCGTCTCCTTGCCTTCCGCGACCAGCGTGCCGACCCCCGTCTTGGTGAAGAAGGCCGGGATGCCCGCCCCACCGGCGCGCAGCTTCTCGGCCAATGTGCCCTGGGGCGTGAACTCCAGTTCCAGCTCGCCGGCCAGGAACTGGCGCTCGAATTCCTTGTTCTCGCCCACGTAGGACGAAATCATCTTCTTGATCTGCCGCGTCTCGAGCAACAGGCCCAGGCCGAAGCCATCCACGCCGGCGTTGTTGCTGATGCAGGTGAGGTTCTTCGCGCCGGAATCTCTCAGGGCGGCGATCAGCGCCTCAGGGATGCCGCACAGGCCGAAACCGCCCACCGCGATGAGCTGGCCGTCCTTGACGACGCCGGCCAGTGCCGCCTGGGCACTTGGATAGAGTTTCTTCATTCGATCCCCCGAAGGTTTGGAGCAGGACAGGATTCAGCTCACCGACAGTCCGTCGTCCACTGCGATGATGGCGCCATTGACGAAGCCTGCGGAGTCATGGGCAAGCAGCAGGATCAGACCGTCGAGGTCCTCGGGCTTGCCCACGCGCTTGCGCGGCAGCATATGCATGAGCTTCTGCCCCTGCTCTGTCTGCCAGTGCGTGTGGTTGATCTCGGTATCGATATAGCCGGGGCAGATGGCATTCACATTAATGTTGAATCGCCCCCACTCGAGCGCCTGAGCCTTGGTCATCTGCACCACAGCGGCCTTGCTCATGCAGTACACGCCGATCTGCGGAAGCACCCGCAGGCCAGCCACAGAGGCGATGTTGATGATGCGCGCCGGCCGCGCGGGTTCACCGCGTGCTTCAGCCCCACGTGCCCGGGCGATCATGCGCTTGGCCACGTCCTGGGCCAGAAAGAAGGCGCCACGCGTGTTGGTGCCCATCATGAAGTCGTAGTCCTCGGGCTTTACGTCTACCAGGCGCTGGGTGGTGGAGACCCCGGAGTTGTTCACGAGAATGTCGATCGGCCCTGCCTCGGTCTCGGCATGGGCCACGCAGGCCGCGATACTCGCCGGGTCGGTGACGTCCAACTTGATCACGTGGGCGGAGCCGCCTTCGGCCTCGATTTCGGCGCGCAGGTCCTTGAGCCGCTCGATCCGGCGCGAGGCCAATACCACCTTGGCACCCGCACGGGCAAGCGTGCGAGCGAACTGCGCGCCCAAGCCGCTGGATGCGCCGCTGATGAGTGCGACCTTGCCATCCAGTGCGATTTCAACCGTCATGGGTGTTCTCCGGCCGCAGGGGCCATGTGAGGTGGGCTGGCGGCACCGGGGCGCCATGCATCACCGGGACTGATCGAGCGCAGCGCGCGACCTGCAGAAAGTGCGATCGAGTTTAGAGGAAGCTCCCGAGCGAACCGGCTCACCCACAGTGCGAAAATCTCGTGCTTGACCCCAGCAGAAATGCAAAGCAGAAAAGCCGAGGAGCATGCGGATGGAGATCGAACGCGAGTCGATGGAATATGACGTGGTGATCGTGGGCGGCGGGCCGGCTGGCCTGTCTGCGGCGATCCGCATCAAGCAGCTGGCCGCGAGCAAGGGGCAGGATGTCTCCGTCGTCGTGCTTGAGAAGGGTTCCGAGGTCGGCGCGCACATTCTTTCGGGCGCCGTGATGGACCCGATCGCGCTCAACGAGCTGATCCCCGATTGGAAGGACAAGGGCGCGCCGCTGAACCAGCCCGTCACGCGCGACGAAGCCTTGTTCCTGACCAAGACCGGCGCCACCAAGACGCCGGACTGGCTGATGCCCGACAACTTCCACAACGCCGGCTGCTACGTCATCAGCCTGGGCAATGTGGTGCGCTGGCTGGGCCAGCAGGCCGAGAGCCTGGGCGTGGAGATCTTCCCCGGCTTCGCCGCCGCCGAAGTGCTGTACGACGAGCACGGCGCTGTGAAGGGCGTAGCTACCGGCAACATGGGCATCGGCAAGGACGGCGAGCCCACCGAGAACTTCCAGCCGGGCATGGAGCTGCACGGCAAGTACACGATCTTTGCGGAAGGTGCGCGTGGCCATCTGGGCAAGCAGCTGATTGAGCGCTTCAAGCTTGACGCCGGCCGCGACCCGCAGAGCTATGCCATCGGCATCAAGGAGCTCTGGGAGATCGACCCCGCCAAGGCGCAACCCGGCCTGGTGGTGCATGCCGCTGGCTGGCCGTTGGACAAGAGCACGTATGGCGGCGGCTTCCTGTATCACCTGGAAGGCAACAAGGTCACGCTGGGCTTTGTGGTTGGCCTGAACTATGAGAACCCCTGGCTGTCGCCTTTCGAGGAAATGCAGCGCTGGAAGACGCACCCGGCCATCCGCAAGCACATCGAGGGCGGCAAGCGCTTGTCCTACGGTGCCCGGGCGATCACCGCCGGCGGCTTGCTGTCGCTGCCCAAGACGGTGTTTCCGGGCGGCGCGCTGGTGGGCTGCGAGGCCGGCTTCCTGAACGCGCCGCGGATCAAGGGCAGCCACGCCGCGATCAAGACCGGCATGATGTGCGGCGAAGCCGCCTTCGAGGCGGTGGCCGCCGGCCGCAAGCAGGACGAACTCGCTGCGTACCCCGCTGCCTTCGATGCGAGCTGGCTGCGCAAGGAGCTGGAGCAAGCGCGCAACTTCAAGCAGTGGTTCAAGTACGGGCTGACCGTGGGCTCGATCATGACCGGCATCGAGTACTGGCTGCTGCCCCGGCTGGGCATCAAGCGGCCGCCCTGGACGATCCACCGTACGAAGGCCGACCATCTGTACCTGAAGCCAGCCGATCAGTGCCCGAAGATCGACTACCCCAAGCCGGATGGCAAGCTGACCTTCGACCGCCTGAGCTCGGTGTTCGTCTCCAACACCAACCACGAAGAGAATCAGCCGGCGCACCTCACGCTGCGCAACGCGGCCGTTCCCGTGGCTACCAACCTGGCGAAGTTCGCCGGGCCGGAGAGCCGCTATTGCCCGGCCGGTGTGTACGAATTCGTGAAGAACGACGACGGCAGCGATCGCCTTCAGATCAACGCGCAGAACTGCGTGCACTGCAAGACCTGCGACATCAAGGATCCGACACAGAACATCGTCTGGATCACGCCGGAAGGCGGCGGCGGGCCGAACTACGCGGGGATGTAGCGGCTTTGCCGGCTGCGGGACGCGCCTTTAAAGGCGTGGCGCAGGAGGTACATGTACCTGAAGACCTCAAAAGCACTTTTTTGGATCAAAAACGGCCAACAAATCTCGAAACATAAATACCGGCTTTCCGCGCATCAGACAAGCAGAGAACCGGTTTTTTCATTCCGAGATCTATTGTTTTCGGCCACCCGAAGGACGGGCACGCCGCGCTTCAGACCTAAAGCGGCTTGCGCGGCCAGGCTCCATTGAGCACCTGCTGCGCGGCGAGCGCGCCGATCAGCGTCTTCACATCAGTGATCTCGCCACGCGTCACTTGCGCCACGACCTCGGCCAGCGGCAGGCGCACCACATCGAGAAACTCTTCCTCGTCCAGGCACTGCTCCACGCTGCTCAGGTCTTCTGCAAGATAGAGTTCGATGGCCTCGTCGGAATAGGCGATGGCGTTGTGGATCACGGTGAGCTGCGACCAGCGCCGGGCCGAGAGGCCGACCTCCTCGGACAGCTCGCGCTGCGCCGTCAGCAGCGTGGGCTCGCCGGGGTCCCGTTTGCCGGCAGGGAACTCCAGGAACACACGGTTCAGCGGGTAGCGGAACTGCCGCACCATGGTCACCGTGCCGTCTGTATGCAGGGGCACGATCATCGCGGCGCCCGGGTGCACCACATATTCCCGGGTGGCGACGCTTCCGTTGGGGAGCCGGACATGATCCAGACGCACGTCAAGCAGGCGCCCGGCAAAGACCTGACGGGAATCGACGCGCGTTTCGATCAGACCGGCATCGGCCGCAGCATTGGCTGGAGGCTCAGTCGGCGCCTGGGTTGGCGAATCCGCCCGCCCGCTCATGCATCGGCCGAGCTGACTTCTGCTGCTGCGTTGCGCGCAGCCTTGGTCGCGCCGCGGCGCAGGTATCGCCACAGGAAGCCCGGAAACGCCGCAACGCCCCACAGGCAGATCATCACCACCACGAACTCCCAGCGCTGCTCTGCGCGCTGCCCTTGGGCGCCTTCCATCCACAGCGCTCCAAGTACCACGCAGGTGAACAGCAGGCCGGAGGCCAGCGCGTGCAGGGCAAAGCCCGCACCGGTACTGAGCTGCTTCAGACCGAGGCCCGGCCGGAACAGGAAAGGCGCACTGGCTGCGAGCACGGCAGCCAGTGTGAACAACAGCGCATTGGACCCTGCACCCATGTTTTGCTCCTTAGCCGCCGAGGAAGGCAGTCATCGCCGCCTTGGACAGATTGAGCAGCGGCCCGGGAATCAGCCCCAGCACCAGAGAGGCCGCGGCTGTCACACCGAGTACTGCCAAGGTCCCCTGCCCGGCCAACACCGGAGGTGCGTCTGCCGCAGGCTCGTCAAAGAACATCGCCTTGACCACGCGCAGGTAGTAGAAGGCACCTACCAGCGACGCAAGGACGCCGATCACGGCCAGCCAGATCAGCCCGGCAGAGATCAGTGCCTGCAGTACCGCCAGCTTCGCAAAGAACCCAACGGTCGGGGGCACGCCGGCCAGGGAGAACATGAGTACGAGCATCAGCCACGCCAGCGCCGGGCGGCGGTTGAACAGGCCCTTGAGGTCGCCGATCGTCTCCGCCTCGAATCCCTTGTGGGCCAGCACGAGCACAAGACCGAAGGTACCCAGCGTCGTGACCACGTAGGTCAGCATGTAGAACACAGAGGCACTGTAGGCATCGGCCGCATTGAGGTTGTTGCCGTTCACCACTCCGGCGGACAGACCCAGAACCACGAAGCCCATGTGAGAGATCGTGGAGTAGGCCAGCATGCGCTTCAGGTTCGTCTGCATCACGGCCGTGAGGTTGCCGATCACCAGCGAGAACACGGCGACGAACCAGAGCATCGGCTGCCAATCGACAGCCACGCCCTGCAGGCCTTCCACCAGCACGCGCAGCGTGATGCCGAGCGCCGCGATCTTCGGGGCGCCTGCCAGCAGCAGCGTCACTGCAGTGGGCGAGCCCTGGTACACGTCCGGGACCCACATGTGGAACGGTGCCACACCGAACTTGAAAGCCAGGCCCGCAACGATGAACACGGTGGCAAAGATCAGCACCGTCGTGTTGGCCTTGCCGGTCGAAATGACCTTGGCAATCGTCGCAAGATCAAAGCTGGCCGTCGCACCATAGAGCATAGAGATGCCATACAGCAGGAAACCCGAGGCCAGCGCGCCGAGGACAAAGTACTTCATCGCCGACTCGGTCGCGCGTTGATCATCGCGGTGGAAGGCCACCAACGCGTACAACGCGAGCGACATCAGCTCCAGGCCGAGGTAGACGGTGAGCAGGTTGCTCGCGGAAACCATGATCATCTGACCGAGCAGTGCGCACAGTGCCAGCGCGTAGTAGTCGCCCTTGGCCAGGCCGCGGTCTTCCAGGTAGCGGCGACCCATCACCAACGTGATGAACGTGGCCACGTAGGCGCCGATCTTGAGCAGGTTGGCGAGGTAATCGTTGGTAAACGAGCCGCCGAAGGCTGTCATGTTGGTGCCGGCGCTGATGAAGCCGACTGACAAGCCGGTCAGGGCCAGCAGCCCCACCAACGACCCAAAGTGAATGAAGCTGCGATCACGCGTGAACAGATCGGTGATCAGCAGGAAGCAGATCCACACGAACAGGAAGAGCTCCGGGGCGATCGCGATGAAGTTGTTCATCATCATTGCGCGGCTCCCGAGACGGCGGGCTTGGGCTGCAGCTTCACGTCAGGCACAACCTTGGACTGAGCAACGTGCTTGAGCAGGGCATCCACCGAGGCCTGCGTCACGTCGGTAAAGGGTTTCGGGTACACGCCCATCCAGATCACGGCCGCGGCCATGGTTGCGAGCAGCCAGTATTCGCGGCGGTTGACGTCCTGCAGCTGGGCCACGTTGTCGTTGGCCACCTCGCCGAAGACCACGCGCTTGTACATCCACAGCGAATAGGCGGCGCCCATGATCAGGCTGGTTGCGGCGAGCAGCGCAATCCAGAAGTTGAATTGCACGGCACCGAGAATCACATAGAACTCGCCGACAAAGCCGCTGGTGGCCGGCAGACCGGCGTTGGCCATAGCAAACAGCAGAAAGAATGCTGCGAACTTGGGCATGGTGTTCACCACGCCGCCATAGTCCGAGATTTGGCGCGAATGCACGCGGTCATACATCACGCCGATGCACAGGAACATCGCACCCGACACGAAGCCGTGGCTGATCATTTGGATGATCGCTCCCTGCACCGCGGTCGTGTTGAACATGAAGAACCCAAGGGTCACAAAGCCCATGTGCGCGATCGACGAATACGCAACGAGCTTCTTCATATCCTCCTGCACCAGCGCAACAAAGCCGATGTAGATCACCGCGATCAGCGAAAGCGCGATCATGAAACCCGCCAGCTGGTGGCTGGCATCCGGGGTGATCGGCAGAGAGAAGCGCAGGAAACCATACGCCCCAAGCTTGAGCATGATTGCGGCCAGCACGACGGAGCCGCCGGTGGGCGCTTCAACGTGCGCATCCGGCAGCCAAGTATGTACCGGCCACATCGGTACCTTCACCGCAAAGGCGAAGAAGAAGGCGAAGAACAGCAAGGTCTGGGCGGCCAGCGGTATCGGCGTCTTGGCCCAGGTCGCGAGATCAAACGAGCCGCCGGACTTGTTGTAGAGATAGATCAGCGCCAGAAGCATCAGCAGCGATCCCAGCAACGTGTACAGGAAGAACTTGATCGCGGCGTACACGCGGTTTGGTCCGCCCCAGACTCCGATGATGATGTACATCGGGATCAGCGTGGCTTCGAAGAAGATGTAGAACAGCAGCGCATCGGTCGCAGAGAACACGCCGATCATGAGGCCAGAGAGCATCAGGAAGGACGCCATGTAGGCGCCGACGTTCTTCTCGATCACCTCCCAGGCCGCGATCACCACGATCAAGGTGATGAAAGCAGTCAGCAGCACGAACCACAGCGCGATGCCATCCACGCCCAGCGCGTAGTGGATGTTGAAGCGCTCCACCCATACCGCCTTTTCCGTGAACTGCATGGCCGCCGAACTGGCATCGAAGCCGGCGTACAGGGGAAGCGTGACCAGAAAACTGATCAGCGCACCGGCCAGCGCAATGCCGCGGACCACGCCGACATTGCGATCCGAACCCATCGCGAGGATCAGGGCGCCGAACAGGATCGGCGTCCAGATCGCAATGGAAAGTAGAGGCAGTGAACTCATGTTCTCGGTCTTGTCAGTTCAGCGGAAGAAATACAGCAGCGCGACGAGGCCCAGAATCATCGCGAAGGCGTAGTGGTAGATGAAGCCGGACTGCAACTCGCGCACGAGCGCAGCGAACCAGCCCACAGCCCGGGCACTGCCATTCACGGCCACACCGTCGATCACTGCCTGGTCTCCGCCCTTCCAGAGACCACGGCCCAGCAGACGCGCTCCGGCTGCGAAGACCACCTCGTTGATGCGGTCCATGTAGTACTTGTTCTCGAGCAGCGTGTAGATCGGTGCAAAGACGCGGCGGGCCGACTCGGCAATCTCAGGCTTACGAAGATAGATGAACCAGGCACTGGCCACGCCAGCCACCGCCAGCCAGAACGGCAGGGTGACCACCGAGTGCAGGCCGTAGCCGATCCACTCCATGCCCTTGCCGTTCGCTTCGGTGAAATGGGCCCAGTGCTCGGCCAGCTTGGCCATGGCCGGATGCGCCGCGGTATCGATCGTGATGACGCCCTTGAAGAAGTCACCGAATAGCATGGGGCCAACTGCGATCAGACCGATGATGACCGAGGGAATGGCCAGCAGCATGAGCGGTACGGTCACCACCGCAGGAGACTCGTGCGGTTCATGACCGCCATGCCCGTGCGCATGATCATCGTCGTCATGGTGATCGTGCTCGATCTCACGGAAACGTTCCTTTCCGTGGAAGACCAGGAAGTACATACGGAACGAGTAGAAGGCCGTAATGAATACGCCGGCCAGGACTGCGAAGTATGCAAATCCGGCACCGGGCACGGTGGCGTACTTGGCCGCCTCGATGATGGACTCCTTGGAGTAGAAGCCCGCAAAGAACGGCGTACCGATCAGCGCCAGGGATCCGATCAAGGAGGTAATCCATGTGATCTTCATGTGCCTCCAGAGCCCCCCCATGTGGCGGATATCTTGGTTGTGGTGCATGCCGATGATCACGGAACCCGCTGCAAGGAAGAGCAGCGCCTTGAAGAAGGCGTGGGTCATGAGATGAAAGATCGCGACGCTGTAGGCAGAGGCGCCGAGCGCCACGGTCATATAACCCAGCTGCGACAGTGTGGAGTACGCCACGACGCGCTTGATGTCGTTCTGGATGATTCCGAGAAATCCCATGAACAGCGCGGTAATCGCGCCAATAATGATCACGAAGGACAGCGCCGTGGTCGACATTTCATAGAGCGGCGAGAAGCGCGCCACCATGAAGATGCCCGCAGTCACCATGGTTGCGGCGTGGATCAGTGCAGAAATCGGCGTCGGGCCTTCCATGGAGTCCGGCAGCCAAACGTGCAGCGGGAATTGCGCGCTCTTGCCCATCGCGCCGATGAACAGGCAGATGCAGGCCACCGTCACCACAAGCCAGTCTGTGCCGGGGAACATCACACCCGCGAGGCTCGGCGCCTTGGCAAAGATTTCGGAATAGTTCATCGAGCCTGTGTAAGCCAGCACCAGGCCGATACCAAGGATGAAGCCGAAGTCCCCAACGCGGTTGACCAGGAAGGCTTTCATGTTGGCGTAGATCGCCGTGGGCTTCTTGTACCAGAACCCGATCAGCAGATAACTGACGAGACCCACTGCTTCCCAGCCAAAGAACAGCTGGAGCATGTTGTTGCTCATCACGAGCATCATCATGCTGAAGGTGAACAACGAGATGTACGCGAAGAAACGCTGGTAGCCCGGATCCTCTTCCATGTAGCCGATGGTGTAGATGTGCACCATCAGCGACACCCAGGTCACCACGCACATCATCATGGCCGAGAGCGTGTCGATCTGGAAGCCGATCTCAAACTTCACGCCGGCAACCTGGCCCCATTCGTACAGCGTGCCATTGAATGTATTGCCGGCCAGCACGTCAGCCAAGGTCCAGCTGGAAGCCAGCGCGGCCACCAACACACCGATGATCGTGATCCAGTGCGCCAGACCGCGCCCGATCTTTCGACCGCCCAGTGCAGTGCCGAAGATGCCGACGAGTGCCGCACCCACCAATGGAGAAAACGCCGCGAGCAGATAGGCCGTCTTCATGATGCTCAGCCCTTCATCGAGCCGAGCTCGTCAACGTTGATGGTGTCAATGTTGCGGAACAGCACAACAAGGATCGCGAGACCGATGGCCGACTCCGCGGCGGCAACAGTGAGGATGAAGAAGACGAATACCTGCCCATGCAGGTCGCCAAGGAAGTGGGAAAACGCCACGAAATTGATGTTCACGGCGAGCAGCATCAGCTCGATGGCCATCAGCAGCACGATGACATTGCGCCGGTTGATGAAGATGCCAACGATGGAAATGGCGAAGAGAATCGCCCCCAGTGTTAGGAAGTGAGCAAGCGTCAGCACGTGTGGAAGGGTCCCTGAGCTTTCGTTGTTTCTTGTGTGAGCATCTACGCTCAAGAGGGCTGTTGCGTCGGCGGGTCCTGCGCGGGCTTCACAGCCGGAACGCTGACGATACGGACCCGATCAGCTGCGCGCGTGCGCACCGCTCCGGCCGGATCGTTGTAGCGAACATCCTTGCGGCGACGCAGAGTGAGTGCAACTGCGGCGATCAGCGCCACGAACAGGATGACGGCTGCCACCTGCACGTGGAACACGTAGTCCGAATACATGATCTTGCCGAGTTCCCGCGTGTTGTTTGTTCCCGGGACCGGACCGATGGCTTGTGCGGTCGTTACCGGGAAGCTCTTCGCCAGCAGGACACCCATTTGGGCAACCATGACGGCGCCGACGACCAGACCCAGCGGCATGTAGCGACGGAAACCCTCACGGAGCTTGTCGAAGTTGATGTCAAGCATCATGACCACGAACAGGAACAGCACCATCACGGCGCCCACGTAAACGAGGATCAGGACGATCGCAAGGAACTCAGCCTTCAGGAGCAGCCAGATCGCAGCAGTCGAGAAAAACGTCAAGACGAGGAACAACGCGGCGTGCACCGGGTTCCGTACGCTGATCACGGCAAGCGCGGCGCTGACGGTCACGGTCGCGAACGACCAAAACAGTGCTGTCAGCACGGCACCGGTCACGAGGAACGCACCGACACCAACCACCACGGGCAGCACGGCAAAGAACAGGATCGGCAGCAGCATGTTCAGCGGAAAGCCGCGTCCTTCGCGCGGTTTGCGGCGATTTCCTTCTCGTAGCGGTCACCCACTGCAAGGAGCATTTCCTTGGTGAAGTAGAGGTCGCCACGCTTTTCGCCGTGGTACTCGTGAATGTGTGTCTCAACAATGGAATCCACCGGACAGGACTCCTCGCAGAATCCGCAGAAGATGCACTTGGTGAGATCGATGTCATAGCGCGTCGTACGACGTGTACCGTCGTCGCGAAGATCGCTCTCGATCGTGATGGCCAACGCCGGACATACGGCTTCGCAAAGCTTGCAGGCAATGCAGCGCTCTTCGCCGTTTTCATAACGCCGCAAGGCGTGCAGGCCGCGGAAGCGCGGCGACATCGGCGTCTTCTCTTCGGGGTATTGCACCGTGATCTTGCGCGCGAACATGTATTTGCCTGTGAGCTTCATCCCCTTGAGAAGCTCACCGAGCATCAGGCTCGACAAGAAATCCTTGACCGCATCCATCGTGATTACTTCCAGATGTTCAGGGGCGAGACGACCCAGCAGGCCAAGACGATCACCCACACGAGCGTGATTGGAATAAAGATCTTCCAACCCAGGCGCATGATCTGGTCATAGCGGTAGCGTGGGAACGAAGCGCGAAACCACACAAATAGCGAAACCACAAAAAACGTCTTCGCAAATAGCCAGAACCAGTTCCAGAACCACATCGTGTCCTGGATGATCTGCGGCGTCTGCATGCCGAAAAGCTTGAAGCTCACCGGGGCCGCCCAGCCGCCAAGGAACATGATGGCCGTCAGCGCGGACAGCAGGATCATGTTGGCGTATTCAGCGAGAAAGAAGATCGCGAACGACATGCCCGAGTACTCGATCATGTGGCCAGCAACGATCTCGGACTCGCCCTCGACCACATCGAAGGGGTGGCGGTTGGTCTCGGCCACCGCAGAGATGATGTAGATCACGAACAAGGGCAACAGCGGCAGCCAGTTCCAGGAGAGGAAGGACAGTCCCATGTCAGCGAAGGTGCCCGTCAGTTGCGTACCGACGATCTGACTCAGGTTCAGCGTACCGGAGACGATCAACACACCCACGAGGACAAAGCCCATCGCTAGCTCGTAGCTCACCATCTGCGCCGAGGCACGCATCGCTCCCAGGAACGCGTACTTCGAGTTCGATGCCCAGCCAGCCAGAATGACGCCGTATACGCCTACCGAGGTGATGGCCATGATGTACAGAAGACCCGCGTTGATGTTGGCCAGCGCGGCATCAGGGCCAAAGGGGATCACCGCCCATGCCGCCATCGCGGGCATGATCACCATCACAGGCGCAATGACGTACAGCACCTTGTTCGCCTGAGCAGGGATGATGATCTCCTTGAGCATCATCTTGAAGGCGTCCGCGATGGGCTGCAGAAGCCCGAGCGGCCCGACCCGATTCGGGCCCAGACGCACATGCATCCAGCCGATCATCTTGCGCTCCCAAAGCGTCAGGTAGGCGACGCAGCCGAGAAGCGGGAGCACAATGCAGACGATCTTGAACAGATTCCACACCAGCGGCCAAGCGCTACCGAGGTACTGGGTACCCAGCGTGTTGATGGCGTTCAGGCCTTCCATCAGATGCGCTCCACGCTGACTTGAAGGTCGCCACCAAACACGTTGGTGGCTGCATGACCAGCCGGCAGACGGACCACACCTGCCGGCACGCTCTCATCTGCGCTCACCGGCAGCACTGCCTCACCGGATTGGCTACGGACACGCGCCGCACTTCCGATGACCAGACCCAACTGCGCGGCGGTATCCGGATGCACGGCCACCATGGGAGGCTTTGCGTCGGCGGTCTGCTGCAACGAATTCGCGCGGCGGACGATCAGATCAGACCGGTAGATCGGCATCGGCGTTGCACACTCGAGACCACCCGTGACCGGCTGCGGTACTACCGCGACCACTGCTGCCTTGCCTTCACCCAGCTTGCCGGAAAGAGCGAATCCTTCGCCCAAGGCCTCGGCGCGCACGGCCTCGGCACTGTCGTACGTAAAGCTGCCGAGCCTGAGTTGCTCACCCAAGACGCGCAGCACTTTCCAACCGGGCCTTGCTTCGCCTTGTGGCTTCACGCTGGCGTTGAAGGTCTGCAAGCGACCTTCCGCGTTGACGAAACTTCCAGGCGTTTCACTCCAAGGGGCAATCGGCAACATGATGTCGGCCCAGTCTTCGGCTGCAGAGCGGAAAGGCGTCAACGCGATCTTCCGTTGTGCACTGCGAGCAAGCAACGCGGCCAGATGCCCGTCCAATTGGGGCTCAAGATTCATGACTAGCAGAGAGTTGCTTTGTACCGGACCGCCGGGGCGTACTGCACCCAGCGCCTGCGCTCCGACTGCGTTTGCGCCCTCCCCCAGGACACCGAACCGACCACCTGATTGACGGGCGATCCATGCAGCGAGGCTCCGGATGGAGCCGCTGTGAACGCTGTGCAAGGCGGCGTTTCCAAGGAACACACCCACGCGCGATCCTGAGGCGAGACTCTTCGCGGCAACCGACGCACATTCCGTTGGCTGAACGCCGTGCAAGCTCGCGGGTGCCGCAACACCCTTCTCCTTGGCTAGCGCCACGGCGATCTGAGCCAGCGTTTGAGCAATCGCGGACGGCCGCACGATGCACTTCGCAGCGATTGGCATCAGCAGATCGTCGTCCGTTGAATGCACCACAGACACCTTGGTGCCGCGCTTGGCTGCGGTGCGGATGCGTGCAGCCAACACCGGATGATCCTTGCGAAGATCGGACCCTACAAGCAATACACGGTCGAGTTGGCCTACTTCGGCGACTGACATGCCAAGCCAATCGATGCCCGGCTCTGAATCCGCCGCAAACTCGCGGTGAGCAACTCGGTAATCGATGTTGTCGCTACCGAGCGCGCGGATCAGCTTGTTCAGCAGAAAGATCTCTTCGGTCGTGGACAGCGATCCATAAAGTGCGCCCAGCGCGGCAGAACCGCCGCCACGGGCGGCGCCGAGGACTTCGACCGTGGATGCAAGAGCGGTCGGCCAGTCGACAGCTTCCCATGTACCGTCGCGCTTCAGCATCGGCTGGAGCAGGCGATCCTCTGAGTTGAGGGCTTCATAGCTGAAGCGATCGCGATCGGAGATCCAGCACTCGTTGATGTCCTCAACCTCGTAGGGCAACACACGCATCACTCTATTCGCCTTGACCTGCACGACGACATTGGCGCCGAGACTGTCGTGGGGACTCACGCTCTTGCGGCGCGATAGCTCCCATGTACGAGCGGAATAGCGAAACGGTTTGCTGGTCAGCGCGCCAACGGGGCAGACGTCGATCATGTTTCCGGAGAGTTCGGACTCGATGCCGCGCCCGAGGAAGGACGTGATTTCCGAGTGCTCACCCCGGTTCAGCATGCCCAACTCCATCACGCCGGCAACTTCCTGTCCGAATCGGACACAGCGCGTGCAGTGGATGCAGCGGCTCATCTCCTCGGCACTGATCAATGGGCCGAGGCTCTTGTGAAAGACGACGCGCTTTTCTTCTTCGTAACGCGAACCGGACTTGCCGTAGCCCACGGCGAGATCCTGCAGCTGGCACTCCCCGCCCTGATCGCAGATAGGGCAATCGAGCGGGTGGTTGATCAGCAGGAATTCCATGACGCCCTGCTGAGCCTTCTTGGCTTTCTCGTTGGCGGTGTGCACCACCATGCCCTGGGTAACGGGCGTCGCACATGCGGGCAGCGGCTTGGGTGCCTTTTCCACGTCCACAAGGCACATGCGGCAATTCGCGGCAATGGAAAGCTTCTTGTGGTAGCAGAAGTGCGGCACGTAGCTGCCGAGCTTCTCGACGGCATGCATCACCATGCTGCCCTCGGGCACTTCCACCTTCATTCCATCGATTGTCAGTTCAACCATGTGCTGCTCTTGGCCTGCGGCGATCAGAGGTAGGTCGGGACCATGCAGGTCTTGTGGGATATGTGGTGCTCGAACTCGGCGCGAAAGTGCTTGATCATGGCGCGCACCGGCATCGCCGCGGCATCACCGAGCGCGCAGATGGTGCGGCCCTGGATGTTGTCGCTCACGCTATTGAGCAGGTCGAGGTCCTCGGGACGTCCCTTGCCATGCTCGATGCGATCAACCACGCGCCACAGCCAGCCTGTGCCTTCGCGGCAGGGCGTGCACTGACCGCAGCTCTCATGCATGTAGAAATAGGACAGGCGCAGCAGGCTCTTCACCATGCAGCGGGTTTCGTCCATGACGATCACGGCACCTGAACCAAGCATCGAGCCAGCCTTGGCAATCGAGTCGTAGTCCATGTTGGTCTGCATTATGATGTCTGCTGGCAGGACCGGCATTGAAGAGCCGCCGGGAATCACCGCCTTAAGCTTTCGTCCGTCGCGCATGCCGCCTGCCAACTCAAGCAGCGTGGCAAAGGGCGTACCCATGGGAATCTCGTAGTTGCCTGGGCGCTCCACATCGCCGGAAATCGAGAAGATCTTGGTACCGCCGTTGTTTGGTTTGCCTACCTCCAGATAGGCCTGACCACCGTGATTGATAATCCACGGTACGGCTGCGAATGTCTCGGTGTTGTTGATGGTCGTCGGCCGGCCGTACAGCCCAAAGCTCGCCGGGAAGGGCGGCTTGAAACGCGGCTGGCCCTTCTTGCCTTCTAGAGATTCCAGAAGCGCCGTCTCTTCGCCGCAGATGTACGCGCCGAAGCCGTGGTGCCCATGGAGCTGGAAGCTGAAGCTGCTGCCCAGAATGTTCTGTCCGAGCAGACCCGCAGCGCGCGCTTCTTCCAGAGCTTCTTCGAAGCGCTCGTAGACATCGAAGATCTCGCCATGGATGTAGTTGTATCCCACCGTGATGCCCATGGCGTACGCGGCAATTGCCATACCTTCGATGACGATGTGCGGGTTGAAGCGCAGGATGTCACGATCCTTGCACGTACCAGGCTCGCCTTCGTCTGAATTGCAGACAAGGTATTTCTGGATCGGCGCCTTGGCGGGCATGAAGCTCCACTTCAGCCCGGTAGGGAAGCCTGCGCCGCCACGGCCTCGAAGCGCAGAACCCTTGACCTCGGCGATTACCTGCTCAGGCGTCATGCCTGCACCGCCGTCGGCCGCGAGAATCTTCTTCAGCGCGCTGTATCCCCCTCGAGCAACATAGTCCGCGAGGCGCCAGTTCCTGCCATCGAGCCCCGCATAGATCTGCGGGCTGATATGGCGACCATGGAAACAAGTTTCGGCACCGCTTGCCTGAAACCTGCTCAAAACACTGTTGCTGATGACGTCTTTCTCGAATGCGCCCATGGTCACGCTCCTGCCTGACGCCTAAGCGTGTCGACCAAGTCGTCGATACGCTCATTGCTCATGTAGCTCACCATATGCCGGTCGTTGACCAGCATGACCGGGGAATCAGCGCATGCCCCCAGGCATTCACACTTCTGCAGTGTGAACAGCCCGTCTGGCGTCGTCTGCCCCTCGGCGATGCCAAGCTTCTGCTCGAGATAAACCAGGGCCTTCTGGCCGTCACGCAACTGGCACGGCAGATTCGTGCAGACGTTGAGCTTGAAACGCCCGACCGGCTGCTGGTTGTACATGTTGTAGAAGGTGACCACTTCGCGCACGGCAATCGGTGCCATGCCCAAGTGCCGGGCGACGGCCTCCTGCGCCTCGTCGCTCACCCAGCCCTGCTCCTGCTGAATGATGGACAGGCACGCCATAACTGCTGACTGCCGCTGGTCCGCCGGATACTTTGCCACTTCCTTGTCGAAGCGGGCCTTGGTCTGTTCAGAAAGCTGCATCTTGAGGCTCAGCGGTCGATTTCGCCGAAAACGATGTCTTGGGTGCCGATGATGGTGACGGCATCTGCGATCATGTGCCCGCGCGCCATTTCATCGAGCGCTTGCAGGTGTGCAAATCCGGGAGCGCGGATCTTCAGGCGATAGGGCTTGTTCGCGCCATCGCTCACAAGATAGATACCGAATTCGCCCTTGGGATGCTCCACTGCCGCATAGGCCTCGCCCTCCGGCACATGGAATCCTTCGGTAAAGAGCTTGAAGTGATGAATCAGCTCTTCCATGTTGGACTTCATGTCTACGCGCTGAGGCGGGGCAATCTTGTGGTTCTCGGTAATGACCGGCCCTGGATTCTGGCGCAACCACGTCACGCACTGCTGGATGATGCGGTTCGACTGGCGCATTTCCTCAACGCGCACGAGGTAGCGGTCGTAGCAGTCGCCGTTCACGCCGACAGGGATGTCGAACGCAAGCCGGCCATAAACCTCATAGGGTTGATGCTTGCGCAGATCCCACACCACGCCCGAACCGCGCAGCATGGCGCCGGTGAAGCCCAGCGCCTTGGCACGTTCCGGCGTGACGACACCGATGCCGACCAGACGCTGTTTCCAGATGCGGTTGTCTGTCAGCAGCGTTTCGTACTCATCGACGTACGTCGGGAAACGCTTTGTGAAGTCCTCGATGAAGTCAAGCAGCGAACCTTGGCGATTCTCGTTGCGCTTGGCGACGTCCGATTTGCTGCGCAGGGAGGACTCCGCAAACTGCGGCATGGATGCAGGCAGGTCGCGGTAGACACCGCCTGGCCGGAAGTAGGCTGCATGCATGCGTGCGCCGGACACTGCTTCGTACATGTCGAAAAGGTCCTCGCGCTCCCGGAATGCATACAAGAACACCGCCATCGCTCCCACGTCCAGACCGTGGCAGCCGATCCAGAGAAGATGATTCAGCAGGCGAGTGATCTCTGAATACATCACGCGGATGTATTGCGCGCGCAGGGGCACCTCGATCCCGAGCAGCTTTTCAATCGCCAGGCAATAGGCGTGCTCGTTGGACATCATCGACACATAGTCGAGACGATCCATGTAGGGGAGCGATTGAATGTAGGTTTTGTGCTCAGCCAGCTTCTCTGTAGCACGATGCAGCAGACCGATGTGCGGATCTGCCCGCTGGATTACTTCGCCATCCAGCTCCAGCACCAGACGCAACACGCCATGCGCCGCCGGATGCTGGGGGCCGAAGTTCAGGGTGTAGTTCTTGATCTCTGCCATGGCGTCCTACTGGCGTCCGTAGGTTTCTTCGCGAATGACGCGAGGTGTGATCTCTCGCGGCTCGATGGTCACAGGCTGGTAGATCACGCGGCGCTGTTCCGGGTCGTAACGCATCTCGACATGACCCGAGAGAGGGAAGTCCTTGCGGAATGGGTGGCCGATGAAGCCGTAGTCCGTCAGGATGCGGCGCAGGTCGGGGTGACCCTCATACACGATGCCGTATAGGTCGAAGGACTCGCGCTCGTACCAACCCACCGCTGGCCAGACCTCAATCAGGCTGGGCATGACCGGAAAGTCATCGTCTGGTGCAAAGCCGCGCAAGCGCAAACGGCAGTTGTGTTCGACTGACAAGAGGTGCACCACTGTGGCAAAGCGCAGGCCTTCGTGCTGCCCTTCCCGGTAGTCGGCGTAGTCCACGCCACACAGATCGACTGCGATTTCGAACTTCAGCTCATCACGCAGCACCGTGCTTGCAGCGATCCAACTACTCGCGTCAACTTCGAGTGTCAGCTCGCCGAGAGCATTGGTCAGCCGCTTAATTCGTTCGCCAAGCGCCGCGCTCAGTTGATTTTCAAGGGACTGCAGACTGCTCATGGACTCAGGCCCGGGCGATAGTGTTGGTTCGACGGATCTTGTTCTGCAGCTGCAGAATGCCGTAGATCAGAGCTTCAGCCGTCGGCGGACAGCCTGGCACGTACACATCCACGGGAACGATGCGGTCACAGCCACGCACAACTGAATAGCTGTAGTGGTAGTAACCGCCGCCGTTGGCGCAGGACCCCATCGAGATCACCCAGCGAGGTTCGGGCATCTGGTCGTAGACCTTGCGAAGCGCGGGCGCCATCTTGTTGCACAGCGTGCCGGCCACGATCATCAGATCCGACTGGCGGGGGCTAGGGCGAAACACGATGCCGAAACGGTCTAGGTCATAGCGGGCAGCGCCCGCGTGCATCATCTCGACCGCACAGCAGGCCAGACCGAAGGTCATGGGCCAGAGCGAGCCCGTGCGAGCCCAATTGACGACTTTGTCCACCTGGGTGGTCACAAAGCCTTCGGAGAGAACACCTTCAAGCGCCATTACTGCACCCTGCTCTTTCGGATCATTCCCAGTCCAGCGCGCCGCGCTTCCACTCGTAGATGAAACCTACGACGAGGATGGCGAGAAACACCATGCCGGCGGTGAAACCGACCATGCCGATGTCACGCAGCGCCATGGCCCACGGGAAGAGGAATGCGATTTCGAGATCGAAGAGGATGAAGATGATGGCTACGAGGTAGTAGCGCACGTCAAACTTCATGCGGGCGTCCTCGAAGGCTTCGAAGCCGCACTCATAGGGGGAGAGCTTTTCAGAGTCGGGAACGCGCTTGCCCAGAACCCAGCCGATTGCCATTGGCCCGAATCCCACCGCAACCCCGATCAGGATGAACAGCAGGACTGGTAGATAGCTCTCCAGACTCATCTCTTGGTCGCCCCTCGACAAGCGAAGGGGCGCTGTGTGCGCCCCCGTTTTTCTGATGTCGGTCCGAAGCGCGAGGCTTCAGCCGCAATTTGGTGCCGTCGGCGAGACTCGAACTCGCACAGCTTTCGCCACTACCCCCTCAAGATAGCGTGTCTACCAATTTCACCACGACGGCGGGAGACCAAAAGTATATCTCAAAGCATCCGGGCTTTCCCTGCGAAACAGCCCAAAATCAGAGTGGAATGACGGGGCATTTCACTCGATGAACTTGCGCCCTACTTGGTCGGTGCGCCGCCGGGCACGGAGGGTGCAGCCGGGGCAGCGGGAGCCGAGGCAGGTGCCGCGGGTTGCGCCGGGGCCGCGCCGCCAGGAACCGCAGGCGCGGATTGAGCGGGCACACCCTGCATCACGCCGCCAGCGTTCGATGCCTTGGGCTTGTGGATCAGGAAGGCGAGCCCCAGCGTGCAGACAAAGAACACTGTCGCCAGCACTGCTGTCGAACGCGAGAGGAAGTTTGCCGAACCGCTTGCGCCAAACACGCTGCCCGATGCGCCGCTGCCAAATGCGGCACCCATGTCAGCGCCTTTGCCGTGCTGCATGAGTACCAAGACGATGATGCCCAGCGCGCTGAGGATCTGGACGATCAGGATAAGGTTGAAGAACACGTTCTGCATGACTGACTCCGAAACAGGTCGATTTGTCTAGGCCACTGCTTTGGCAGAAGCCGCGATTCCAAGAAAATCATCCGCCTTTAGCGACGCACCTCCAATAAGGCCGCCGTCCACGTCCGGCTGATCGAACAGCTCAGCCGCATTGCCCGGCTTGACGCTGCCGCCGTAAAGAATGCGCAGTGCATCTGCGCTGGTTCCGAATGCCGTGCGCCATTGAGCGCGAATGAACGCATGTACCTCCTGAGCTTGCGTAGAAGATGCAGTTCGCCCGGTACCAATTGCCCATACAGGTTCGTAGGCCACAACCACGCGATTGACCCACTGCGACTCGCCTGCCTGCGCAAGCGCGGAGGTGACCGCTCGCAGCTGGGATTCGATGACAGCGAGCGTCTGGCCGGCATCACGCTCTTCGAACGTCTCGCCCACGCACACGATTGGCGTCAGGCCGGCGCGCAAGACCTGCATCGTCTTCGCAGCCACCAGGGCGCTCGATTCCGCGTGGTACTGCCGACGCTCCGAGTGGCCCACGATGACCCAGCGGCAACCGAAGTCGGTCAGCATCGCAGCGCTCACCTCGCCGGTATACGCACCCTGCGCATGGGCTGAGCAGTCCTGTGCTCCCCATGTCACCGGAGAGCCCAGCAATTCAGCCGACGTCTGCGCCAGATAGGGAAACGGCGCACAGACAACCAGGTCACATGCGGTCGCTAGCGCACCCTGCTTGATGCCATGCAGCAGCTCGGCGTTGGCGGCCAGCGTGCCGTTCATCTTCCAGTTGCCTGCGACCAGCTTCTTGCGAGCGCTCATGAATGAAAACAGTTGGGCTCGACAGGCCCGCAGCGCGGTGCGCCACCCGTCGATAAATGCAAAGCCCTCAAGTGTAGCCGGTTCGAATCCGGCCGCATCTGAAGCACTTATTGCACGCGCAGCACCAGCTTGCCGACGTGCGCACTCGACTCCATCAGCCTGTGAGCCTGGGCGGCATCCTCAAGCGCGAACACCTGATGCGTGACCGGCCTGATCCGTCCCCGCTCAAACAGTGGCCAGACATGCTGCGCCAGGGCCTGCGCAATGGCGCCCTTGAACGCAACTGAACGGGGCCTCAGCGTGGACCCTGTAAGCGTCAGGCGGCGGCGAAGCACCTGCCCGAGGTCGATGGATGACGACGCACCCCGCAAAAGCGCAATCTGAGCAATCCGCCCGTCGTCGGCAAGTACCTGGATGTTGCGAGGCAGGTAGTCGCCGCCGACCATGTCCAAGATCACGTCCACGCCCCGGCCTCCCGTCGCCGCCTTGACACCGGTAACCCAGTCTTCGGTCCGATAGTTGAAGCACTGACTGGCACCCAGCGCCTGGACCGCACGGCACTTTGCGTCGGACCCCGCGGTGCCGAGCACGGGATGCCCCAAGGCGACCGCGATCTGGACGGCCGTCACGCCGATGCCACTTGAGGCGCCGTGCACGAGCAAAGTCTCGGCGCTGCCGTCTTCACGTCGTGCAAGCCGAGCGCGCTCGAATACGTTGCTCCACACGGTGAAGAAGGTCTCGGGCAAGCCTGCGGCATCGATGTCGCTCCACCCGGAGGGGATCGGCAGGCATTGAGCCGCGGGCGCTGCGCAGTACTCGGCGTAACCACCACCCTGCACCAGTGCACACACACGTGTGCCGAGCACAAGATGCGTATCGCCAGCATCGACAACCTCACCAGCCACCTCAAGACCTGGAAGGTCGGACGCACCGAGCGGCACGGGGTACTGACCGATGCGCTGCAGCACATCCGGGCGGTTGACTCCCGCAGCTGCCACACGAATCAGCACCTCGCCCGGCTTGAGCTGAGGCAGCGCCCGCGTACAGGGCGTGAGCACCTCTGGCCCCCCGAACTCGCGGATTTCGACTGCGCGCATGCTTGCGGGCAATGATGTCACGTCCGCCTCACTTCAACTGGTTCCAGAGGAAGGTCCATTCCAGCGCGAGCAACTTGGCGGTCTGCACATTGTCGGCGGCACCGGCGTGCCCTCCCTCGGTGTTCTCGTAATAGAGCACGTCGTGGCCCTGCGCCTTCATCTTCGCGTACATCTTGCGCGCATGCCCTGGGTGGACGCGGTCGTCACGGGTGCTGGTCGTGAACAAGACGCGCGGCATCCTCACACCCTTCTTCACGTTCTGGTAAGGCGAGTACTTGGAGATGTAGGCCCACTCCTCGGGCAGATCGGGGTCGCCGTACTCGGCCATCCATGAGGCACCAGCCAGAAGTGTGTGATAACGGCGCATGTCGGTCAGCGGGACCTGGCAGACCACCGCACGGAAGAGTTCCGGACGCTGAACCATCACCGCCGACACAAGCAAACCGCCGTTGCTTCCGCCCATGATGCCCAGGTGTCTGGCACTGGTAATACGTCGCTTGATCGCGTCTTCGGCCACCGCGGCGAAGTCGTCAAACGCCTTCTGACGATTAGCCTTCAGTGCAGCCTGATGCCAGCGCGGGCCGAACTCGCCACCGCCGCGGATGTTCGCCAGCAGATACACGCCGCCGCGAGCAAGCCATGATGTGCCCACCGAGCCGGAATAGAACGGCTCCATGGACACTTCGAAGCCGCCGTACCCGTAGAGCAGCGTCGGCGCCTTGCCATCGAACTTGAGATCCTTGCGCATCACTGCGAAGTACGGAACCTTGGTGCCGTCCTTGCTCATCGCCTCGAACTGCTGCACCTGCAGCTGTGCCGCATCGAAGTAGGTCGGCCGCTGCTTGATGATGTCCTTCGGATCGCCCTGAATGTCGGTCAGATACAGCGCGTCAGGGCTCAGGAAGTCCGTGTAGTTGAGCCACAGCGCGTCCGACTCGTCCGGATCCACGGCATAAGCCGAGGCATTGCCGCGACCCGGCAACTTCATTTCCCGGCGCTGCCAGGTGCCGGCTGCGTCCGGGCGCAGCACTTGCACGCGCGACTGCACGTTGTCATTGATGTTGAGCACGATCGCGCTGCGCGTGGCGGCAGAGCTGGCCAGAGAACTCCGCTCGGTGGGCTCGAACAGCACATCGAAACGGCGCTCGCCCTTCATGAATGCATCGAAGCGCGCGGCCAGCAGAGAGCCCGCCTTGTAGGTGCGTCCGCCCACGGTCCAGTCGCTGCGCAGGCTCACGGTGATCCACTCGCGCCAGGCGCCTGCCTGCGCATCGGCAGGCACGTCGTACTTCACGGGCTTGCCGCCCTGAAGCACGAAGGTCTCATTGGTGTAGAAGTCTGGTGAACGACCGAAGCCTTCGCGGAAGAATCCCTGTGTATGGTCCACCCACGCAAAGGCGGACACATCAGTGCTCTTGCCCTCGAACACGGTCGCGGCCGAGCCCAGCGGCGTGCCTCGCTTCCACAGCTTGATCACGCGCGGATAGCCGCTGGTCGTCAGTGAACCAGCGCCGAAGTCGGTGCCGACATACAGCTCGTCCGGATTGCGCCATGTCACCGAGCTCTTGGCCTCGGGCAGCTCGAAACCGCCCTTGACGAATTCCTTCTTCAAAAAGTCGAACTCACGCACCACCGTCGCGTCACCGCCGCCACGCGACAGGGATACCACGCACTTGTAGGGGTGCTGCGGTGGCGTCAGGCAGCTTGCGCCGGCCCAGACCCAGTTTTCCTTTTCTGCAGCTGCGAGTGCATCGAGGTCTAGGATGGTCTCCCACTTCGGCTCGGGCTTGCGGTATTCCTCCAGCGTGGTGCGGCGCCAGATGCCGCGCACATTCTTGTCGTCGCGCCAGAAATTGACATACCAGTCGCCCATCTTGTCCACGTAGGGGATGCGGCGGCGGTCATTCAGAATGTCCAGCAAGCGCTTGTTGGTGGGTTCGAACTCAGGATGCGCCTTGAGCTCCTTGAACGTGATGGCGTTCTGCTTCTCCACCCAATCGTGCGCCTTTTTGCCCGTGACGTCTTCGAGCCAAAGATAGGGATCGGCCGGCGCCTTGGCCACCTTGGTGGCAGGCGCTTGCGCCGCTGCGGACAGCGCCGTTGCGCTCAGGGTCATGGCAATGAGCGTCCTTCTCAGTAATGCGTGCATGAAATGGATCCCGATTCAGCGAAGCTGGTTGAGCATGAAGGTGAATTCCATGGCGGACATACGGGCGCGCTGCGCGCTGTTGGCTGCGCCTGCGTGTCCGCCTTCGATGTTCTCGTAATAGAGCACATCGTGGCCCTGGGCTTGCATGCGGGCAAACATCTTGCGCGCATGTCCCGGGTGGACGCGGTCATCGCGCGTGCTGGTGGTGAACAGGATGCGTGGGTACTTCACGCCTGGCTTGACGTTCTGGTAGGGCGAGTACGCGGCGAGGAACGCCCGTTCGGCCGGAATGTCCGGATCGCCGTACTCCGCCACCCAGGACGCACCCGCCAGCAGCTTGTCGTAGCGCAGCATGTCCAGCAGGGGCACCTGGCAGACCACAGCATTGAACAGGTCGGGCCGTTGCACCGCAACCGCGCCGACGAGCAGACCGCCGTTGCTGCCCCCCTGGATGCCGAGGTGACGCGGTGCGGTGATCTTGCGCGCAATGGCGTCCTCGGCCACCGCAATCAGGTCATCGAAGGCCTTTTGGCGATTGGCCTTGAGCGCCGCCTGGTGCCAGCGCGGGCCAAACTCACCGCCGCCGCGAATGTTGGCGACGATGAACACGCCACCGCGCTCGATCCAGGCCGTGCCCACGTTGCCGCTGTAGGCGGGCGTGCGCGAGATCTCGAAGCCGCCGTAGGCGCTGATGATGGTGGGATTCTTGCCGTCCAGCTTGGCATCCTTGCTGCGCACCACGAAGTACGGCACCCGCGTGCCATCCTTGCTCGTGGCCTGGAACTGCTCGACCATGGCCTTCGATGCGTCCCAGAACGCCGGATTGGCCTTGATCGGCGTGGTCGGGTTCTGTCCGACGCGGGTCAGGTAAAGCGACTGTGGCGTCAGGAAGTCCGTGTAACTCACCCAGAGTTCGTCACTCCGGTCGGCATCGAGCGGCGCCACCGTGGCCGCACCCAGACCGGGCAGCTTCATCTCTCGGCGCGTCCATTGGTTGCCCTTGCGCTGCAGCTCCACCGCCTTGGTGACCACGTTCTCGTTGTAGGTCAGCACCAGCGCATTGCGGGTACGCGCCACATTCGGCGCCGAGGTCAAAGGCGTCGGCTCGAACAGCACATCGAAGCGCCGCTCGCCGCGCTCGAAGGCCGCCAGGCGGGTGGCAATCAGGCTGCCCTGCGGATAGGTCTTGCCTGCAACAGTCCAGTCACTGCGCAGGCGGAGTGTCAGCCACTCGCGCCAGAGCACAGGAATCGCGTCGATCGGAAAATCGAGCTTGCGGGCCTTGCCGCCGCGCTCGATGAACCACTCCCCGCTGAAGAAGCCAGGCGCGTTGCCGAATAGGGTGCGCTTGAAGCCTTGGGTGTGATCGACCTGAACACGGGTGAACACGTCCGTGGGTTTGCCTTCGAACACCACAGGAGCGGCGCCTAATGCCGTGCCGCGCTTCCAGAGCCGGATCTGGCGCGGATAGCCGCTCTCGTTCATGGAGCCGGCGCCGGTGTCGGTGCCGACGTAGAGCGTGTTTTCGTCGCGCCAGGCGAGCGAGCCGCCGGGGTGCTTGGCCTCCTTCAGCTCAAAGCCGCCCTTCACCCAGGCCTTGCTGACCGTATCGAATTCGCGCACCACCGTGGCATCCGCCCCGCCACGCGAGAGTTGGATCAGGCAGCGGCGATAGACTGGCGGCAGGCAGACCGTGCCGCTCCAGACCCAGTTTTCCTTCTCCTCGCGCGCCACGGCATCGAGGTCGATCACAGTCTCCCAGGCCGGCTGCGGCTTGGCGTACTCCGCCAGCGTCGTGCGGCGCCACAGGCCGCGCGGGTTGGTGGCGTCACGCCAGAAGTTGTAGAGCTTGCCGTTCATCATCACCGCGCCGGGAATGCGCGAGCGGTCATTGAGAATCTCCAGCAGGCGCTTTTCGATCGGCGCAAACTCCGGCCGGGCACCCAACTCCTTGGTACTGATGGCATTGGCCTCACGCACAAAGCTCAGGGCACGCTCGCCCATCACCTCTTCCAGCCAGAGATAGGGGTCGGCCACGTCTGCACCAGCCGGCGGCGGAGGCGGCGGCGTGGCCACAGCGGGGGCGGGGGTCTGCGCCCAGGCGGCCACAGACAAGGCAGTACTGCCTGCAAACACGGCTGCCCGAAGTGCGGCTCGATGAAGCACGCGGCTCAACACGCTTGATGACACATCAGTCTCCTTGTGGGATGACAATTTGCTCGCACTGCGAACAAGGCAAGACCCGGGATCGCCGGGCGGTTCTTGAACAGCAAAACGCTAGGCAGGCCGCAGGGCCCGGATGTAGGCCTTGACCGCCGGCACATAGCCGAGTTCGAGCGCATCGGCTGTGAGTGCATGGCCGATCGAGGCTTCGTCCACGGGCGGCAGGCCCGCGATGAAGGCCGGCAGGTTGTGCAGGTTCAGATCGTGGCCGATGTTCACGCCCAAGCCCAGGCTGCGCGCTGCCTCGACGCTTTCCCGGTACTGCGCCAGCACGGCCGGCTGCTCGGGCGTACCGAAGGCGTCTGCCCAGGGCTTGGTGTACAGCTCCACGCGGTCGGCGCCGAGTTCGCGCACGAGCGCGAACTGCGCCGGGTCTGGGTCCATGAACAGGCTCACGCGGGCGCCCTGCCCCTTGAGCGTGGCGACAATGGGTGCGAGGCGTTCAGCGTCGGCGCGCAGGTTCCAGCCGTGGTCCGAGGTCACCTGGTTGTCGGCATCCGGCACCAGCGTGCACTGGTGGGGCCGGGCACGCGCAACCAGCGGCATGAAGGCCGCCGGGCCACTGGTGAAGGGGTTGCCTTCGATGTTGAACTCGATGCCGGGCTGCTCGGCGATCAGCGCCGTCAGCAGGGTCACGTCATCGACCGTGATGTGCCGCTGATCGGGCCGCGGATGCACTGTGAGCCCGGCGGCGCCGGCGGCCAGCGCCAGACGCGCGAAGTGCGCCAGATCCGGGATGCCGATGCCGCGCGAGTTGCGCAGCAGGGCGATGCGATTGAGGTTGACGGACAGCTTGGCCATGGTTCCCGCAGAGCACGCGGGCCGGATGACCATGCAGAAGGGCTTTCCGCTTGTCTGGTGCGGCTTTTCAGGCACTTTGCCCTCAAGACCCGCATGGATGCTTGATCTACGTTTCTGCAAAAACGCAGACGTCCAGTTCATGCGCCTTTCCAGACCAAACGGCCCGGAGAACCGCATGGGACAAGCGGAAAGCCCTCCTGGCGCCTGATCGTTCGGCCCAAAAAGAAGCGGGGCGAAGCTTAACGCTGCGCCCCGCGGGGATCTTCCAGGATCAGCCGCCTGCGCGGCTGGCCCTGTGAACGCTGCAGCCCGGCGCGGCCGGACTGCAGTGCCCATTTACTGCTGTTGCTGTTGCTGCTGCTGAGCTGCAGCAGCCGGCGCCGGAGCACCCCCTTCAAGCAGCGCCTTCATGGACAGGCGCAGTCGGCCCTTGTCGTCGGCCTCGATGACCTTGACGCGGACCTTGTCGCCTTCCTTGAGCACGTCGGTCACGGCCTTGATGCGCTCGTGGCTGATCTGACTGATGTGCAGCAGACCATCCTTGCCGGGCAGCACCGAGACGATGGCGCCGAAGTCCAGCAGCTTGAGCACCGTGCCTTCGTAGACCGACCCCACCTCGACCTCGGCGGTGATGTCCTCGATGCGGCGCTTGGCTTCCTGGCCCTTGGCGGCGTCCACGCTGGCGATGGTGACGGTGCCGTCGTCCTGGATGTCGATCTGCGTGCCGGTCTCTTCGGTCAGCGCGCGGATCACGGCGCCGCCCTTGCCGATCACGTCACGGATCTTCTCGGGGTTGATCTTCAGGGTGATCAGGCGCGGCGCGAAGTCCGACAGCTCGGTACGGCTGCCGCCCAGGGCCTCGTTCATCTTGCCCAGGATGTGCATGCGGGCTTCCTTGGCCTGCGCCAGCGCAACCTGCATGATTTCCTTGGTGATGCCCTGGATCTTGATATCCATCTGCAGGGCGGTCACGCCGGCGGAGGTGCCGGCCACCTTGAAGTCCATGTCGCCCAGGTGATCTTCGTCACCCAGGATGTCGGTCAGGACGGCGAACTTGCTGCCTTCCTTGATCAGGCCCATGGCGATGCCGGCCACGTGCGCCTTCATCGGCACGCCGGCGTCCATCAGCGCGAGGCAGCCGCCACACACCGAGGCCATCGACGAGGAGCCGTTGGACTCCAGAATCTCCGACACGGCGCGGATCGAATAGCTGAACTCTTCTTCCGAGGGCAGCAGCGGCACCAAGGCGCGCTTGGCCAGGCGGCCGTGACCCACTTCGCGGCGCTTGGGAGCGCCCACGCGGCCCGTTTCGCCGGTGGCGAACGGGGGCATGTTGTAGTGGAACATGAAGCGGTCGCGGTACTCGCCTTGCAGGGCGTCGATGATCTGCTCGTCCTGCTTGGTACCGAGTGTGGCAACCACCAGGGCCTGCGTCTCGCCGCGGGTGAACAGGGCCGAGCCGTGAGCGCGCGGCAGCACGCCGGTGCGGATGCTGATCGGGCGGACGGTGCGGGTGTCGCGGCCGTCTATGCGCGGCTCGCCGTGCAGGATCTGGCTGCGCACGTGCTTGGCTTCGAGCTCGAACACGATGCCCGAGACCACGGAGGCATCGGGCGCCGGCTTGCCTTCAGCGGCGTACTTGGCAGCGACCTGCTCGACCACGGCCTTGTAGGCGGCCTTGATCTTGTTGGTGCGCTCCTGCTTGTCGCGGGTCTGATAGGCGTCGGTGATCAGCGGTGCAGCCGAGGTGGCCACGGCGGCCATCAGATGCAGATCCTTCTCGGGGGCCTTCCAGTCCCAGGCCGGCTTGCCGCCGTCACGCACGAGGTCGTGAATGGCGTTGATGGCAGCCTGCATCTGCTCGTGGCCGTAGACCACGGCGCCGAGCATCACTTCTTCGGAGAGCTGGTGGGCTTCGGACTCCACCATCAGCACGGCCTGTTCGGTGCCGGCCACCACGAGATCCAGCTGGCTGGTCTTGAGCTGGGTGGCGGTCGGGTTCAGGATGTAGGCGCCGTCGGCATAGCCCACGCGGGCGGCACCGATCGGGCCGGCAAAGGGCACGCCGGAGATGGCCAGGGCAGCCGAGGACGCGATCATCGCGGGGATGTCCGGGTCCACCTCGGGGTTGACCGAGACCACATGGATCACGATCTGCACTTCATTCAGGAAGCCGTCCGGGAACAGGGGGCGGATCGGGCGGTCGATCAGGCGGCTGGTCAGCACTTCCTTTTCGCTCGGGCGACCTTCGCGCTTGAAGAAGCCACCAGGAATGCGGCCTGCGGCATACACCTTCTCCACGTAGTCCACGGTCAGGGGGAAGAAGTCCTGGCCGGGCTTGGCGTCCTTGCGGGCCACCACAGTGGCGAGCACCACCGTGTCGTCCATGTTCAGCAGCACGGCGCCGCTGGACTGGCGGGCCATTTCGCCCGTTTCCATGGTGACGGTGTGCTGACCGTACTGGAAGGTCTTGGTGACTTTGTTGAACATCGCTATCTCTCCTTTGGCCGGCGGGTTTCAGGTGCGCCGTTCACCGCAAAACGGACCCACAAATACAAAAAGCCTGCGGCGGGTCAGTCGCAGGCTTTTTTTCGGGTCTCAGACCGCGCTCAATTACTTGCGCAGGCCGAGGGTGTCGATCGTCTTTTTGTACGCGTCCACATCCTTGCGCTTGAGGTAGTCAAGCAGGCGGCGGCGGCGGCTCACCATCTTGAGCAGACCGCGACGGGAGTGGTGGTCCTTCATGTGGGCCTTGAAGTGGCCGGTCAGTTCGTTGATGCGCGTGGTCAGCAGGGCGATCTGGACTTCGGGGCTGCCCGTGTCCTTGGGTGCGCGCTGGAACTTGGCAATGACTTCGGCCTTGTTGATGTCTGCTACAGACATGATCCTCATCCTTTCATACAGGCGGTCGGAAGTGAGGGCTTCCGCCGTGGTGGGCTGGCTTGCCCGAACATTTGTTCAGGCAAGTTTTTGATTATATGGGATTTTCCGAACCGACGCGCTGCGCGATCAGGGCGTCGGCTCTAGGGCCGCACCATCTTGCAGCTGCTGGGCAGGGTCACCGCCCGCGCCTCGATGCGCCGTTCCGTGACGAAGCCATAGCCGGAGCCTTCGACGTCGTACTTGACGGCCCCGCCCTGTTTCGCCATGCGGAACACATACAGCGGGCTCAGCAGCTGATGATCCTCGGCGCGCATCACGACCTCATGCGGCTCGGCGGCAAAGCGCATGCCTTCCAGGGCCCGTGCCACCGCGACTGCGTCCGGGCTGCCGGCACGCTCGATCGCGGCAGCCAACATGTCGATCATGGTGATGAAGCGCGCGTTCAAGTAATCATCTCGCGGCGCCGGGTAGCGGGCGCGAAAGGCGTTGTAGATGGCCTCGGCCCCGGCATCGCCCGCGTTGTAGTGCCACTCGGCCACGGCCAGCACCTTGCCGACGCCGGCGTCGCCAATCGCTGCGGGAGCAGACAGTGCATTGCCATAGAAGGTGTAGAACTTGCCCTTGAAGCCGCCGTCCGCCGCCGCCTTCACGAGCAGGGACAGATCCGTGCCCCAGTTGCCGGTGATCACGGCATCCGCGCCACTGGCCACGATCTTGCCCACATAGGGCGAGAAGTCACGCACGCGTCCCACCGGGTGGAGTTCTTCCCCGACCAATTCAATGTCCGGGCGCTTGGCGGCGACCTGCTCGCGCGCGGCCCTGGCAACCGCCTGGCCGAAGCTGTAGTCCTGATTGAGCAGATAGATCTTCTTGACGGCCTTGTCCTCGCGCAGCGCTTCGGTCAGGGCGTGCATGCGCATGTCTGCATGGGCGTCGAAGCGGAAATGCCAGAAGCTGCAGCGCTCATTGGTCAGCGTAGGGTCTACGGCCGAGTAGTTCAGGAACAGCATGCGCTGCTGCGCGTTGCGCTCGTTCCATTTGTTGGTCGCATCGATCAGCGCGGCAGCCACAGCGCTGCTGTTGCCTTGCAGGATGAAGTGGGCCTTGTCATCCTTGGCAGCACGGAACATGACCAGCGCCTCGTCGGCCTGGCCCTTGCTGTCATAGGCTGTGAGCAGCAGCGGTCGCATGCCCTGCGCCATCTTGACGCCGCCGCGTGCATTGACGCGCTCGACCGCAAAGCGCAAATTGCGCAGCACGGACTCGCCCGCGTTGGCAAAGTTGCCGGAGGTGGCCTCAATCACCGCCAGGCGGATCGGCTCGGGCGCAGTTTGGGCCGCGCCCGCCAGCGAAAAACCTGCGAGGGCAGCCGCAACAACCACACCGCGCATCAGGGAACGGACAAGACTGTTCTTGGAGTGCATGTGCCATGAATCCAGATCTGGAAAAGCCGCGCATGATACGCAAGCGCCTCGCGCCACTTGCGTTGGCGCCGTCGGAGAACGCCATCGCTGTGCGCCTTGTGGCCCGTGCGGGCGCCCTGCTGCTGGCCGCGCTCGCGGGCTGCGCGGCGCCGATCACGCCAGGTGCCGGCTTCAACGAAGCGCTCAGCGCGCGTGGCACGCCCGCGGTGCGCGTCACCCTGCCTGCGGGCGGCGAGCGGGCGATCTACAGCAACACCTTCGGCCAGTTCAATCAGGTGATCGAGAGCGACGGCTCCGGCAAGGTGGTGCGGGTCTACAACTCGCTCACGGATGATGCGTTCGCGCAGATCCGGATTGGCCAATGGCGAGCCGAGGACGTGCGCGCGGTATTCGGCCGGCCGGCGGAAACCACGGTGGTGGGCTTTGCGGAGAAGCGCGCCCGGGTCTGGAGCTACCGCTACCGGCAGGATGGTGTCTGGAACTCGCTCATGCACATCCACTTCGGCGAGGATGGCCGCGTGACCGAGTTCTATCCGGGGCCGGACCAGCTGTTCGAGCCGAAGGAGTCGAACAAGTAGCTTGAATCATCAATCTGGCCGTTTTTAATTGTTTTTGAATGAGAAAAAACCGGCTTTCCGCTTTTCTGATAAGCGCAAAAGCCGGTTTTTTGTTGCTTCTTATTTGTGTCCGAAAATGATATCTATTTCACGGCCATTTCAATCTGCGGATTGAGTTTCTGCTCCCCCGCGTACAGCTTGTTGAGCGCGCTCAGGTAGGCCTTGGCGCTGGCCACGATGATGTCCGGATCGCTGCCTACGCCGTTGACGATGCGCCCGCTTTTGGCGAGGCGCACCGTCACTTCACCCTGCGAATCGGTAGACCCGCTGGTGATGGCGTTCACTGAATACAGCACCATCTCGGCGCCGCTGTTTACCTTGCTTTCGATGGCTTTTAGGGATGCGTCCACCGAGCCATTGCCGGCGGCCTCGCTCGCGACTTCGCTGCCCGCCTGCTTGAAGACGACCTTGGCATGCGCATGGGGCGTTTCGCCGGACGAGGCACGGTGCTCGAGGTGCACGAAACCGAAGGCCTCGGCATGCGCGGCCTCGTCCTGGTCTTCCACAAGCGCGAGGATGTCTTCGTCAAAGATCTCGGCCTTCTGGTCGGCGAGGGCCTTGAAGCGCGCAAAGGCCTCATTCACGGCGGCTTCGGAATCCTGCTCGATGCCCAGTTCGGTCAGGCGCTGCTTGAAGGCGTTGCGGCCCGACAGCTTGCCCAGCACGATCTTGTTGGCCGCCCAGCCCACGTCTTCGGCACGCATGATCTCGTAGGTCTCGCGCGCCTTGAGCACGCCATCCTGGTGAATGCCGCTGGCGTGGGCAAAGGCGTTGGCGCCCACGATCGCCTTGTTGGGCTGCACCGCAAAGCCGGTGATCTGGCTGACCATGCGGCTGGCCGGCATGATCTGGCTGGTGTCGATGCCCACGTCGAGCCCGAAGTAGTCGCGCCGCGTCTTCACGGCCATCACCACTTCTTCCAGCGAGCAGTTGCCGGCGCGCTCACCCAGGCCGTTGATGGTGCACTCCACCTGGCGCGCCCCGCCGATCTTCACCCCGGCCAGCGAGTTGGCCACCGCCATGCCGAGGTCGTTGTGGCAGTGGGTGGACCAGATCGCCTTGTCGCTATTGGGCACGCGGCTGCGCAGGTTGCGGATGAATTCGCCATACAGCTCCGGGATGCCGTAGCCCACGGTGTCCGGGATGTTGATGGTGGTGGCACCCTCGTTGATCACGGCTTCCAGCACGCGGCACAGAAAATCCGGCTCGCTGCGGTAGCCGTCTTCGGGGCTGAACTCCACATCGGCCACCTGGTTGCGGGCAAAGCGCACGGCCACTTTGGCCTGCTCGAACACCTGGTCCGGCGTCATGCGCAGCTTCTTCTCCATGTGCAAGGGGCTGGTGGCAATGAAGGTGTGGATGCGCGCGGACCGGGCAGGCTTCAGCGCCTCGGCCGCGCGGGCGATGTCGCGGTCATTGGCGCGGGAGAGCGAACACACCGTGCTGTCCTTGATGGCGGCGGCGATCGCACGCACGGCCTCGAAGTCCCCATTGCTGGCTGCGGCAAAGCCGGCCTCGATCACATCGACCTTGAGCTTTTCGAGCTGCCGGGCGATGCGCAGCTTTTCCTCCTTGGTCATGGAGGCGCCGGGCGACTGCTCGCCGTCACGCAAGGTGGTGTCGAAAATGATGAGCTTGTCGGCCATGGTGTCTCTCCTGAGGTGTTCGGAACTTCGCGGTTTCGGGACTGTGTTTTCGAGGGGCAAAACAAAACGCGGACCGTGGTTTCCCAGGGTCCGCGTAGTTGATTCCTTGTGTGTGTCTTGGCTGCTAAGGGCGCAAAAGGAGGCGGCTACGCGGACAGGCGTAGCAGAATTAGCAGCGAAATCAGCGCAGCAATCTGCAGGCTGATCAGGCGCACGGCCGCAGCGCGGCGGGCTTCGATCGTCGAAGCCGCTACGGTTTGGGCAGTGTGGGGCCGGAAGTGCATGAATCTGAAACTAGCCGAGCATCAGTTGCTTTTGCAAGAATCCAGCATCCATGCGGCTTTCCAAGGCATATTGGCTGGAAACCCGCATGGATACTGCGGAAAGGCATTTGTGCTGGGTCGCTGAGTGACCCGACCGCACGCCTAGTGGGGCGGCTGCGCACCGTCCGGCGGTGCAGGTTTGGCCACCGGGCTGCCTGGCAGGCCCTTGGCACGACGCCAGATCCACAAGCCGTAGCCAGACAAGCCGTACAGGCAGAACAGACCGAAGAGCGTGATCGGCGGATCGGCCGAGATCACCACGATCACGATCAGCAGCGCCACCATCACCCAGAAGGGCACGCTCTTGAGCGCAAGGTTCTTGCCGCTCCAGAAGGGTGCGCTCGAGACCATGGTCAGGCCCGCGTAGATCGACAACGCGAAGGCGGTCCAGGGCATCCAGGCTTCCTTGATGGGCAGCTTGTTGTCCACCGCGAGCCAGACAAAACCAGCCATGAGTGCGCCGGCCGCCGGGCTGGGCAGGCCCTGGAAGAAGCGCTTGTCCACCACGCCCAGGTTGGTGTTGAAGCGCGCCAGCCTGAAGGCCGCACAGGCGCAGTAGGTAAACGCGGCCAGCCAGCCCCAGCGGCCCAGCCCGTGCAGCACGAACTCATACATCACCAGGGCCGGCGCCACGCCGAAGCTGACCATGTCCGCCAGGCTGTCGAGCTGCTCGCCGAAGGGTGACTGCGTGCCCGTGAGGCGCGCCACGCGGCCATCCATGCCGTCCAGCACCATGGCGGCAAAGATGCCGATAGCGGCCGCCTCGAAGTTGTCACCCATGCCCTGCACGATGGCGTAGAACGCGGCAAACAGGGCCGCCGTGGTGAACGCATTCGGCAGAAGGTAGATGCCACGGCTGCGGCGGGCCTGCGTGGCGGCCAGGGTCTGCGGGTGCACGTCCGGGCCGGTCAGTGCCTTGGCTCGCTTGCCGAAGCGGAACTTGCGGCGCTTTGGATTGGGAAATTGCATCAATAGAGCCGCACATAAGCGGCGCATGGACATCGCGATGCGGGTGATTATTGCAGCGGGTGCGCGTGGGGCAATCGCTTATCTGGGATTGCAATGCAAAGCGGCGCCTTTTGGCGCCGCTTTGGTGTGCCTGACGAGAGTCTGCCCTTGGACTTGTCGACCAGTGTGGTCGCCTTGATCCAGGGCAGGTCGCGCGGCGCGGCGCCTGCGAGCGCGTTCCGCATGATGCCGCCTCCGCCAGCTGACGCTGGCTGCCTCAGTTCTTGGACTTGTCGACCAGCTTGTTGGCCTTGATCCAAGGCATCATCGCGCGCAACTTCTCGCCTACCTGCTCGATCGGATGCTCGGCGGTCAGACGACGGCGCGACAGCAGCGTCGGCGCACCAGCGCGGTTCTCCAGGATGAAGCTCTTGGCGTACTCGCCGGTCTGGATGTCGCGCAGGGCCTGGCGCATGGCCTCCTTCGTGGCCTCGGTGACGACCTTCGGGCCGGTGACGTATTCGCCGTACTCCGCGTTGTTGCTGATGGAGTAGTTCATGTTGGCGATACCGCCTTCGTAGATCAGGTCCACGATGAGCTTGAGCTCGTGCAGGCACTCGAAGTAGGCCATCTCCGGTGCATAGCCGGCTTCCACGAGGGTCTCGAAGCCAGCCTTGATCAGCTCCACGGTGCCGCCACACAGCACGGCCTGCTCGCCGAAGAGATCGGTCTCCGTCTCTTCGCGGAAAGTGGTCTCGATGATGCCGGCCTTGCCGCCGCCGTTGGCCGCCGCATAGGACAGCGCCAGATCCTTGGCCTTGCCGCTCGCGTCGCGCCAGACGGCGATCAAGTGGGGCACACCGCCACCCTGCTTGTAGGTGTTGCGCACGGTATGGCCCGGTGCCTTGGGCGCGACCATCCACACATCCAGATCTTCGCGCGGCTGAACCTGGCCGTAGTGGATGTTGAAGCCGTGGGCAAAGACGAGCGAGGCGCCCTTCTTCATGTTGTCGTGGCAGTGGTCGCGGTAGACCTGGGCGATGTTCTCGTCGGGCAGCAAAATCATGACGATGTCGGCATCCTTCACCGCGGCGTCCACTTCCTTGACTGCGAGACCAGCCTTCTTGGCCTTGTCCCAGCTGGCACCACCCTTTCGCAAGGCGACGGTCACCTTGCAGCCAGACTCGTTCAGGTTCTGCGCATGCGCATGCCCCTGGCTGCCGTAGCCGATGATGGTGATCTTCTTGCCCTTGATGAGCTTGATGTCGGCGTCCTTGTCGTAATAGACCTTCATGATGTTCTTTCCTTGAATTGAGTGTTCTGCTGGCGCTCCGGCTTCAGGTGTGAAGCCCCCTGCCCTTCAGCTCATACTTTGAGGATCCGCTCACCGCGGCCGATGCCCGATCCACCCGTACGGACGGTCTCGAGAATCAGCGTGGGGTCCACGGCGGTGATGAATGCATCCAGCTTGCTCTTGTTGCCCGTGAGCTCGATCGTGTAGGTCTTCTCGGTCACGTCGATGATCCGGCCGCGGAAGATGTCGGCCATGCGCTTCATCTCGTCGCGCTCCTTGGCCACTGCCCGCACCTTGATCAGCATGAGCTCGCGCTCGATGTGCTCGCCCTCGGTCAAGTCCACGACCTTGACCACCTCGATCAGGCGGTTCAGGTGCTTGGTGATCTGTTCGATCACGTCATCGCTGCCGGTGGTGACGATGGTCATCCGCGACAGGGTCGGGTCTTCGGTGGGGGCCACCGTGAGGGTTTCGATGTTGTAGCCACGCGCGGAGAACAGGCCTACGACGCGGGACAGTGCGCCCGGTTCGTTCTCGAGAAGAACAGAGATGATGTGTCGCATCACAATTCCTCCGAGCCGAGCAGCATTTCCGTCAGGCCCTTGCCGGCCTTGACCATCGGCCAGACGTTCTCGGTCGGGTCGGTGATGAAGTCCAGAAAGACGGTCCGGTCCTTGTACTTGCCGAAGGCGTCCTTGAGTGCGCCTTCGACGTCCCTGGGGTCAGTCACCCGGATGCCCACGTGCCCGTAGGCCTCGGCCAGCCTCACAAAATCCGGCAGGGAATCCATATAGCTGTTGGAGTAGCGGCCGCCGTAGTCCAGTTGCTGCCACTGGCGCACCATCCCCAGATAGCCGTTGTTCAGGCAGATGATCTTGGGCGAGAGGTTGTATTGCTTGCAGGTAGAGAGTTCCTGCAGGCACATCTGGATCGAGCCCTCGCCGGTGATGCAGGCCACCTTGGAGCCCGGATTGGCAAATTCCACGCCCATGGCGTAGGGCAGACCCACGCCCATGGTGCCCAGACCACCGGAGTTGATCCAGCGACGCGGTGCGTTGAAGGCGTAGTACTGCGCAGCCCACATCTGATGCTGGCCGACATCGCTCGTGACAAAGGCTTCGCCCTGGGTGACATCCCAAAGCTTCTGCACCACGTACTGTGGCTTGATGGCTTCGGTGCTGTCAGCGAACTTGAGGCATTCCTTCTTGCGCCATTCGTTGATCTGGCCCCACCAGGGTGCAATGCGCTTGCCGTCGACCTTGCCGCCCTTGTCCTCGAGCGCAAGCTCGAGTTGGGCGAGCATGTCTTGAAGCACCGAGCGCACGTCACCGACGATCGGGATGTCAACCTTCACCCGCTTGGAGATCGAGGACGGATCGACATCGATATGGATGATCTTGCGCGGGCTACTGGCAAAGTGCTTCGGGTTGCCGATCACCCGATCATCGAAGCGCGCACCCACGGCCAACAGCACGTCGCAGTTCTGCATGGCCATGTTGGCCTCGTAGGTACCGTGCATACCCAGCATGCCGACAAACTTCGGGTCCGTGCCCTTGTAGCCGCCCAGGCCCATCAGGGTGTTGGTGCAGGGATAGCCAAGGCGGTCCACCAGATCGACCAGCTCCTTGTCGGCATTGGCCAGAATCACGCCACCGCCCGAGTAGATCATCGGCCGTTCCGCCGAAAGCAAGAGGCTGACGGCCTTCTTGATCTGACCCAGGTGACCCTTTTCCACCGGCCGGTACGAGCGCATCTCGACCTTCTCGGGGTAGTGCCACTTGGCCTTCGCGATGCTGACGTCCTTCGGTATGTCGACCAGCACCGGCCCCGGCCGCCCGGTCTTGGCGATGTAGAAGGCCTTCTTCATCGTGTCGGCCAGCTGCTCGACGTCCTTGACCAGGAAATTGTGTTTCACGCAGGGGCGCGTAATGCCCACGGTGTCGCATTCCTGGAAGGCGTCCTGTCCGATGGCGTGTGTCGGCACCTGACCCGTGATGATCACCATCGGGATCGAGTCCATGTACGCCGTGGCAATGCCTGTGACGGCATTGGTCACTCCGGGACCGGAGGTCACCAGACAGACACCGACCTTGTCGGCATGGGATCGGGAGTACGCGTCAGCCGCGTGAACAGCTGCTTGTTCGTGTCGAACCAGGATGTGCTGAAACTTGTCCTGGTTGAAGATGGCGTCGTAGATGTAGAGCACTGCGCCGCCTGGATAGCCGAAGACGTGTTCAACGCCTTCTTCAGCGAGTGCGCGCACGACGATTTCGGCGCCCGTGAGCTCCATGTATTGGCTTCCTTTCAAGGTCCACAGGAGATTGATCGGAGGCTCTCCCCGCTGCCGGTAAGCAGGCGGCTCAGCCATTTCAGCCGTCAGGTTTGAATTGACGGGGCACTCGACCCGCAAAGAAAAGACCCGAAGTCTTCTTTTGCAAACTTTGTGCAGGGTGCGGAACATACCGCGGCGCAGCAATTCGAGCAAGCGCGCTGCACATCTGCCAGATCTTCAGCGGCATCTCAGCGGCCTTTGATACATTGCGCGGCTACGCCTTGCACTAGGGCGCTCAGGCCAAGCAGCCGCTTGGTCGCCGTCTACATGGCCTCAGAACTAGAACTGTCGCAGTTCCTTCAATCGGTTGAGCGCCGCGCGTTCAAGCACGCGGCATTCGCCGTGCGAGATGACGACCACGCGCAGGACATCGTGCAGGACGCGATGATCAAGCTGGCTGAAAAGTATGGAGACAAGCCGCCAGCCGAGCTCCCGCTGCTGTTTCAGCGCATCCTCCAGAACACGATCCACGACCACTTTCGCCGCCAAAAGGTACGGAACCTCTGGACAACGTTGTTGTCATCCTTTCAACGCGATGACGACGACGAACAAGGTGACATCCTTGAAATCCTGGAGGCGGAAGCCGGTAGTGCCGGAGCCGAGAGCGCCGCAGACCAGGTGGAACGGGAACAAATCTTGCGGTCGATCGAAGACGAAATCCAGAAGCTGCCCGCGCGTCAACGAGAAGCCTTCCTGCTGCGTTATTGGGAAGACTTGGACGTTGCCGAAACCGCAGCTGTGATGGGTTGTTCGGAAGGCAGCGTCAAGACCCACTGCTCCCGCGCGACCCACGCTTTGGGCAAGGCACTGCGAGCCAAGGGGATCGTTCTATGACCACCTCCCGCACCGAAATTGAAATTGCAAAAGCTGCACGCGCCGCGTTGAATGCGTCTGCGGCCCGCCTGCCCGACGCGCAGGTTCACCGTCTGGGCGAATCGCGCCGGATTGCGCTGTCTCGGCGCAAGCAGGGCACATCCGCGGCTTGGAGTCTGGGCGGCTCGACTCTCGGCCTGAGTGGCTGGTGGGCAGTTCCAGCAGGCGCCGCCAGCGCCTTTGCACTGGTGCTCGGCTTGAGCGTGTACGTCTCTCCAGATTCCGACGCAGAGGTGGCTGAGGTAGCCGCAATCGATACGCAAGTACTGAGCGACGAGCTCCCACTGGAAGCCTATCTCGACAAGGGCTTCGCCCACTACGCCCAGCAAGGCGAATAGGACAGACACGGACGCACATGGCTCGATCTGTCGCCCTGATTTGCTGCGCCGGCCTGTTGGCCGGCGCGCTGCTTTGGTGCGGCGAGTCCGCGGCGCAGTCCGCGACTGCGAGCTCCGCTCCGCATACGAACCAGCGTGGCACTGCGCTGCCATCTGTCCGCTGGGACAGCTTGAACGCTGAACAGAAGCTCGCACTCGGTCCGATCCAGTCCATCTGGGATGAGCAGAGCCGCGACCAACAGCGCAAGTGGCTACAGGTGGCCAACCGCTACCGCACGATGAAGCCCGAGGAGCAAACCCGATTGCACGCGCGCATGGCGGACTGGGCGAAGCTCACACCGGATCAGCGCCGCAAGGCTAGAGAAAACTACAAGTCAGTCAAGGGCTTGCCGCCCGAGGTGCGCGACGCGCAGTGGCAGAACTACCAGGCCTTGCCCGATGAACGCAAGCAAGCCGTCAAGGACAAGGCCGAAGCGGCCAAGCAGGCCACAAAGCCGGGCTCGGCCAAGCAGCGGCCCTAGCCCCTCCCTTCGCGGCACGGGTTTCTGAGGCAAAGCTGCACTTTCTAGAATGGCGGCATGCAGCAAATCGCCTCCTCATCTTCGTCCACCGCCCCAACCGCGAGCGCCCCGCTCTGGCGCTGCGCCTGCAGCATCGCGTATGAATGCGTTCTGCTGTTTGGCGTCTACTGGATCGCCGGCTATCTCTATCTGACGCTGACGCGGCAGACCTTCCCGCTCGCGTCGCCTCATACGCACTATTTTGCTGCGTACATTGCCGTCACGTTTGCGATCTACTTCGGCTACTTCTGGTCGCATGGGGGTCAGACGGTAGCCATGAAGGCATGGGATGTGCGGCTCGAGACCGCGGATGGACGGCGTCTGAGCTGGGCGCGAGCAATGGCGCGCTATGCGATTTCATGGGGGGCCGCCGTGCTGGTTGCGGCAATCCTGACCTGGGGCCTTCAGCAGCTGGCCGACCCAGCTGCACGCTCGGTGGTCGCGCTCCTGTTTCCGCTGGTGCTCGGCTGCATCGTCACGGCAGCATTTCTGCAGGCAAGGCTCGGTCGCTCCGGGCAGTTTCTGCATGATCAGTGGCTGGGCTTGCGTCTGGTCAGCGCGCCGCCCAAGCCGAAACCAGCCAAGGCAGTCGCGTCAGAATCCAACTGAGTCGATCGCGCGCCGGAATGAAAAAGGCCCGGATCGCTCCGGGCCTTTGCATCTGCGCCGCGGCGTGCGCGGCGCTCAGCATCACTTCAGGTGACCGCTGATAATCTTGGTCATCTCGAACATAGAGACTTGTGCCTTCTTGAACAGCTCCTTGAGCTTCGCATCGGCATTGATCATGCGCTTGTTCACTGCGTCCTGCAGCTTGTTCTTCTTGATGTAGTCCCAAACCTTCTTGGTCACTTCGGTGCGGGGCAGCGGCTTGTCACCGATGATCGCAGCCAGCGTGGCAGAGGGGGTCATGGCCTTCATGAATGCTGCGTTGGGGGTGCGCTTCTTCTTGGGTGCTGCAGCCTTCTTTGCGGGTGCTGCCTTCTTGGCCGGAGCCTTCTTGGCAGGAGCGGCCTTCTTGGCGGGCGCAGCCTTCTTGGCCGGAGCCTTCTTGGCCGGAGCGGCCTTCTTGGCGGGTGCAGCCTTCTTGGCCGGGGCCTTCTTGGCGGCTTTCTTTGCAGTTGCCATGCGTATCTCCTTGAGTTGGGGCATGCATTACCCCAGGGATTGATGAGCTCATCGCAGGGCCACACCGCAATCCGCGAACTGCTTCCCGGTGCTGCGGAATACCCCCGCGGGACGAAGACTACAGCGATTGCTCTAGCGAGAAAACAACTTTTCCCTCTGAGACGCCGGTCGGAGAACCGACGCGTTGCGAAATTGCAGCGCCCTTCACCCTCGCGACGGAGCCCCGAGCGCCCGTGGGTGCACAGAGTCGGGCGGAAAGGACGCGCCGTCAGAACACCCGCGCCGACTCAAATGCTGTTTTCGAGGGTGGCGACCGCCTCTTCAACCCGACGGTGCAGTGTCTCGGCGTCGGCTGCATTGACCAGGTGAACATCTGCAATCGCGATCGGACCGCCCTTGTCGAGGTTCTTGATCTCGAAATAGTCGCGCTGGTCGATCTGCTCGGGGCTCAAAGGTCGCACCGCGCGAGCAGCCAGCCGCTGGTAGCGCAGCGCCCTTGGCGTATGGATCGCGATGAGCTTGAGCCGGTGACCCAAGCGCTCCCGGAGCAACTCATACTCGGCAAAGCTATACAGACCGTCCACCGCGACCTTCGCACCCTGCGCCTGCACGCGCTCGATCTCGGGAAGCTTCAGGATGGCCATGGCGGCCATGCCATGCTGGCGGCGCAGATCCTCCCGAACCTCGCGCTCGTTCTCCGCGGTGACTTCAAGCCCGCGACGACGCACTTCCTCAAGCACGGCGCCGCCGAAGTACACGACCGTGTAGCCAAGCGCCTGCAACACCTTCCCGGCTTCGGACTTGCCCGACCCGGCCAGCCCGACAAGTGCGATCACCGGTGAATCAGTTCGATCTGAATGGTGTGCGCTCACTGGATCACCTTTGCCATGTCTTCGAAGAATGCGGGGTAGGTCTTCGCCGTGCAGCCGGGCTCTTCAATGATCACCGGCGACGCGAAGCGAACCAGCGAAAAGCTCATCGCCATGCGATGGTCGTCGTAAGTGGCAATCTCGGCGCGCTTGACCTGCTTGGGCGGCACGATGCTGAGCCAATCCGGCCCCTCCTCGACCTGGGCGCCGCACTTGCGCAGTTCGGTCGCCATGGCGGCAAGTCGATCGGTCTCCTTGACGCGCCACGAACCGATATTGCGCAGCCGACAGGGGCCATCCGCATATAGAGCGACAACTGCGGCCGTCATCGCGGCATCGGGAATTGTGTTGAAGTCTTCATCAAATGCGCGAATCGCGCCTGCCCGCCGCGTTTCGATCCAGTCCGGCCCCCATTGCACCTGCGCGCCGACGCGGCTCAGGAACTCTGCAAATCCAATGTCACCCTGCAGGCTGGTGTCACCCACGCCCTCTACTCGCACCGGACCACCACCCAGCAACCCGGCTGCCAGAAAGTAGGACGCGCTCGACGCGTCGCTCTCGACCATGTAGGCGACCGGAGAGCGATAGCGGCTGCCTGCAGGGACCACAAACTGGCGATAGCCGTCGCGGCGAACGGACACCCCAAAGCGCTTCATCAGGCCCAATGTCATGTCCACATAGGGCTTGGAGATCAGTTCTCCCTCGACATCGATGACAAAGTCGGCTGTGGCTGCGGCGATCGGGCCGACTTGCAGCAAGCCGGTAAGGAATTGGCTCGATGCAGCGCCCTTCACGCGCGTCCGGATCCCACCGGCGGTGGGCGCGCGCCCGTGCAGCAACAAGGGCGGGAAGCCCGCTGCACCTTCAAAGTCCACCTGCGCTCCTACCCCGGCAAGCGCGTCCGTCAGATCCCCGATCGGGCGCTCGTGCATCCGTGGGACACCGTGCAATCGCCACGCGCCGGGCATGAAGGCCAACACCGCCGCCAAAGTCCGGATCGACAGCCCGGAGTTGCCCACGAAGATGTCCGCCTCGCGCGCAGCAAACGGCGCGTGACCCGTCACGCGCCAGCGTTGACCGCCCAGATCGTCGAGGCGCACGCCCAGTTGCGCAAGTGCCCCCAGCATGACTCTCGCATCATCCGAGTCCAGAACGTTTGACAGCGTCGTCGTACCTTCGGACAGCGCCGCTAGCATGAGCGCGCGAATGGTCAGGCTCTTGGAACCTGGCAGCTTGACGATGCCGACGCTTTTGTTTGCCTGTGCGAGCTCGAGTCGATCCATGGCGTTCAGTTGAGTTGTGTGTGCGCCGCACGGCGCGCATCTGAAGCGGCCGCGATCCATTCCCTCAGCGCCCGGTCATCGCCCTGTGCAATCAGAGAGCGCGCCTGTTCCAGTTGCGCCTCGAAGCCCGACAGCCAAGCCAGCACCTCGGCACGGTTGGCGAGCAAGGCCTCAGTCCAGAGCTGGGGCTCGCCGCCGGCGATACGCGAGAAGTCCCGGAACCCAGGCCCGGCGAACCCCAAGGCGGTTCGCCCTGAAGGGTGGTCGATCAGCTGGTTCATTGCCGCAAATGCAAGCAAATGCGGCAGATGGCTCACCGCAGCAAATACCGCGTCGTGTTCGTCTGCCGGCATCTGGACTACGCGACTGCCCATGGCTGTCCAGAGCGCCTCCACCCGTGCTGCCACGCGCCCATCGGTCTCGGCCAAAGGGCAAAGCACCGTCGTACGCCCGGCAAACAGGTCCACGGTGGCTGCTGCCGGTCCGCTGGCGTCGCTGCCGGCGATCGGGTGTGCGGGCACGAATCGCTTCAGCTCATACGCGCTGAGCAGGCGGCGCGCAGACGCGCAGAAACCCGCCTTGGTCGAGCCCACGTCCGTAAACACAGCACCCATACCGAGCCAATCTGAAACGCGCTCCAGCAGCGCTGCATTGCGCAGTACAGGCGCCGCAAGGATGACGAGGTCACAATCTCTCAGGCTGGATGGATCCTCAGACACGGTGTCGACCAAGCCACGAGCGAGGGCCAGTTCGCGGGACGCGGCGGCAGGTTCGACACCGTGCACATGATCTGCCAGGCCGTTCGCACGCAGTGCTGCGCCCACGGAGCCGCCGATCAAGCCGACGCCTACGATGCCGACGCGGCGCCAGCGGGGCGACTCAGGAAGCGAAGAGCCACTCAAGTGTCAGACCTGCCCGCTCAGGCCAGCGCCGCGCGCAGCGCGTGCACGAAACGCATGTTTTCCTCGGGCAAGCCGATGGATACGCGAATCCACTGCGGCAGCCCGTAGTTGCCTACCGGCCGGACGATCACACCCTGCTTGAGCAAGGCCTGGTTCACGCGAGAACCCGCGCCGGCATCCTCACCGACCTTGAACAGGATGAAGTTGCCGAAGCTTGGTACCCACTGCAGGCCCAGGTCGGTGAGGGCAGCGCCGATCTGCTGCAGACCTGCCCGGTTCAGTTCGTAGCTCTTCGCAAGAAACGCCTCGTCCGCCAGGGCAGCAACCGCCGCTGCCTGCGCCAACGAATTGACGTTGAAGGGCTGGCGGATCCGGTTGAGCAGACCGGTCACCTCGGGCTGCGCCAGCCCGTAGCCCACGCGCAAACCCGCCAGTCCGTAGGCCTTGGAAAACGTGCGCGAAATCAGCAGGTTTGGGTAGCGCTCGACCCAGCGCGCCGTGTCCACGCGCAATTCGGACGGCAGGTACTCGTTGTAGGCCTCGTCCAGCACGCAGACGACGTGCCGGGGCAGCGCCCTCAGGAAATGCTCGATCTCTGCATAGGGCAGGAAAGTGCCGGTCGGGTTGTTGGGGTTTGCGATGAAGACCAAGTGGGTCTCAGGCGTCACGGCGGCGAGCATGGCCTGCAGATCATGGCCGTAGTCCTTGGCGGGGGTGACGACAGCCTTGGCGCCAACGGCCTGGGTCGCCAGTTCATAGACGGCAAAGGAGTACTGCGAGTAGATCGCGCACTTACCCGGCTCGAGAAACGCATGCGCGGCCAGTTCCAGAATGTCATTACTGCCGTTGCCCAGAGTGATCCACTCCATTGGCAGACCAAAACGCTTGGACAGTGCTTCCTTCAGGGCAAAACCGTTCGCGTCCGGATAGCGGCCCAGATCGGATGCTGCGCGGCCGAGCGCCTCGCGCGCTGAAGCCGGCATACCCAGCGGATTCTCGTTGCTGGCGAGCTTCACGATAGTCTCGGGGGCCAGACCCAGTTCGCGGGCAACATCCTCGATCGGCTTGCCCGCCACATATGGACTGATCGCGCGCACCCAGCTGGGCGAAGGCGCCCGGAAAGCGGACGAGGAGGGGGTCTGGTCGGCGGCAACAGTCGCTTGCGTCATGCGTTGAACTTCATGAATTGATAGATGGCGATGATCGCGGCGATGCAGGTCCGGCGCGCCGCCCAGGCTTGCATGAGTCGACATCGCGGCTCGATCCGAAGAAACAAACGGCTGCTCGCCAGCGCGCAAGTGTAGCGACGTGGGTACAGCACCACACATGACAGTCCATCCGCAGCCGCACAGCCCGCAGCGCTTGACTCAGGTCAAGCACGTCCGATGCGCGCAGTGCCGGCACGACCGCGGCTTGAGCGAGGTCAATGGGCCGGCCGCACATGTGCCCAGAATGACCTCACCCGGCGCACACACAGCATTGTGCGCAGCGCATGCGCCCCGGGGGACTTCACTTCAAGCCGCAGAGATCGGGCAGGCAGCGGAGTCGACCGTGCGCCGACCCTGTCAATCCAAGAAAGGACCCTTCCATGTCGATTCGCACTTCACGCCTCGTTGCCGCCGCCCTCGCCACTGTCTGCTCGCTTGCTGCCACCCAGGCACTGGCCGACGACTCGGGCTGGCTGATCCGCGGCCGCGTGCTGAACATGAACGTGAAGAACGGACAGGCCGACGGCCTCGAGCGCAACGTAGGCGCTCGCGTTGAAGCGAACAACAAAACCTTCCCGGAAGTCGATTTCACGTACTTCTTCGACAAGAACTTCGCCATCGAGACGATCCTCACCTACCCGCAGAAGCACGACATTTCCGCGGGCGGCACCAAGATTGGCACGCTCAAGCACCTGCCGCCCACCGTCACCGCGCAATACCACTTTGATCTCGGCGGCATCAAGCCGTATGTGGGCGCAGGCGTGAACTACACCCGCTTCATGAGCGTCGATCTGCCCCCCGGGCTGTCGGTCAAGAAGTCGAGCACGGGTCTTGCCGCCCAGATCGGCGCGGACTTCGCCATCGACAAGAAGTGGTCAGTGAATGTGGATCTGAAGTACGTGCAGATCGATACAGACATCAAGGCGGCTGGAACCAAGGTCGGCACGCTGAAGATCGACCCGACCTTGTTCTCCGTGGGCGTCGGCTACCGCTTCTGAGCACCTACGCAAGTCACTCGACCACGATTTCGGGTGAGCCTTTTCCCGGCCGAGCGCAGGACCCTCCTGCCCTGCCGTTGGCCCATCGGCCCGAGCCTAAGCAGCTCGGGCCGCTTTTTCTTCGCGCTCAGGCCTTGACCGGGTAGGAGCCCAGCAGCTTGAAGAACGCTGTCCGTGTGCGCAGCGCCTCAAGCGCCGCAGCGATGCGGGGCTCGAGCTGGTGGCCGGCCACATCGATGTAGAAGTAGTACTCCCACTGGCCGGTGCGCGCCGGGCGGGACTCGAAGCGAGTCATCGAGACACCGTGCTCTGCAAGGGGCGCAAGCATGTCATACACCGCACCCGGACGGTTGGGCACCGAGAGAATCAGGCTGGTGTGATCAGCCCCGCTGGGCTGCGTCTGCACTCGGCCAATCACCTGGAAGCGCGTCCGGTTGTGCGGGTCGTCCTGAATCGCCTGCGCGACAGGCTTCAGCCCGTAGCGCGCTGCGGCGCCCAGGCCTGCGATCGCTGCAAGCGTCGGCGTCTTTGCGGCGGCCTGCGCCGCGGCACCGTTGCTGGCAGCTGCCACGCGCGCGACCTGCGGCGCGTGCGCCGACAGCCACGCCTGGCACTGCGCCAGCGCCTGGGGGTGGGCCGCCACCTCCGTCACGCCGTCCAGGGTTCCGGTTTGGGTCAGCAGGCAGTGCTCGATCGGCAGCGCGAGCTCCGCGCAGATGGACAGGCTGCTACCCATGAGCAGGTCCAGCGTTCGGTTGACTGACCCTTCCGTGCTGTTTTCCACCGGCACCACACCGAATCCTGCACCGCCCGCCTCAACCGAACGAAACACCTCGTCGATGCTGGCGCAGGGTTGGGTCTCGATCTGCGAGCCAAACTGCGCCAACGCCGCAGCCTCGCTGAAGGTGCCCTCGGGGCCGAGGTAGGCCACGGACAGTGGGGCTTCAAGGGCCCGGCAGGCGCTCATGAGTTCGAGCCACACGGCGCGGATGCTCTGCGCGGGCAGCGGCCCGGCATTGATCTGCGCGAGCCGCGCGAGCACCTGCGCCTCGCGCTCAGGGCGGTAGACGGGCTCGCCGCGCGCATGCTTGACGCGCCCTACTTCCTGCGCAAGTCGGGCACGCTCGCTGATGAGCTCAAGCAGCTGACCGTCGATATCGTCAATACGCCGGCGCAGAGGTGTCAGCGCGCTGTCGTCCGGCGCGGCCGATTGTTCGTGGGGCATGGGCTTGGTAGACACGTAGATGTTCAAGAGTCAGTTGGACAGGCCGCAGCGCGAATGTACGAAGACGGCCTGATCGACACCCGGCGCATAGCGCATCCAGCCCGGGAACTGAGGGCTAGATCCAGCATTCATGCGCCTCTTCAGGCAAAAGTGGCTGGAGAACCGCGCCAGACAAGCGGAAAGCCCTTCTGGCTGGGTCAAACCGTGGCCCCGTGGATCTCACGCTGGCCGTCGAGCGACTCAGGCGTGGCGGCGCTCGAAGTCCTGAAGGTAGCTCACCAGCGCGTGCACGCCGTCCAGCGGCATGGCGTTGTACAGCGATGCGCGCATGCCGCCCACGGACTTGTGGCCCTTGAGCTGCAGCAGGCCCGCCTCCTTCGCGCCGGTGAGAAACGCGTCGTTCAGACGCTCGTCGGCGAGGAAGAAAGGCACGTTCATGCGAGAGCGGCAAGCTGGCGCCACGGCATTGCGGTAGAAGCCGCTGGCGTCCAGGCAGGCGTACAGCAGCGCCGCCTTGGCCGCGTTGCGCTCGGCGAGCGCCTGCACACCGCCCTGCGCATCGATCCAGTCGAACACCAGCCCGGCGATGTAGATCGCGTAGGTCGGCGGCGTGTTGTACATGGAGCCGTTGGCAGCCACGGTCGCATAGTCAAAGGCGCTCGGGCAGACCGGCAGCGCGTGGCCGAGGAGATCTTCGCGCACGACCACGATCGTCAACCCGGCCGGGCCGATGTTCTTCTGGGCACCGCCGAACATCAAGCCCACACCCTCAAAACTCAGCGGGCGCGAAAGTATGTGGCTGGACACATCCACAACCAACGGCACATCCGGGGCACCCAGTGCGGCAGGCTGCGGCCAATCGAAGAACTCCACCCCGTCAATCGTCTCGTTGCCACACAGGTGCAGATAGGCAGCATCCGGGCGGACATTCCAGGTCGCGGGATCCGGAATGCCCACGTAACGAGGCTGCCCCGGCCGGTCTACGGCCTGCGGAGCGACCAGTTGCACGTTGCCATAGCGGCTCGCTTCCTTCGCGGACTTGGCTGACCAGCTGCCAGTGACCACGAAATCCGCCTTGCCGGTGCGACCGATCAGGTTGAGCGGGACGATGGCGTTCTCGCCGATCCCGCCGCCCTGCATGAACAGCACCTTGTAGTTGGCCGGCACGCCCATCAGGCGGCGGAAGCTGTCATGTGCATGCGCAAAGATCTCGCCGAACTCGCGGCCGCGGTGGCTCATCTCCATCACGCTCATGCCGCTGCCATGCCAGTCCAGCATCTCGGCGGCGGCCCGTGCGAGCACCGGCTCGGGCAGGACGGCCGGGCCGGCGGAGAAGTTGAAAGGTCGTGCCATTGCGTCGTGGTAGCGAAGAAGGATGTGGAGCGTTGCGCGAGCGGCGACCTACTTCTTGGCCGCTTCGATCACATAGGTCTCGACCTTCTGCATGCTGGAGGCTGCATCAGCCAGCGGCCGGGCGCTGGCCACAAGATTGCGCTGCAGCGCGGGCAGGAGACTGCCCACAAGCTGCGGGGTCTTGGTGAGCACCTTCTGCCCGACAGGCGAACTCTGGAACGCGAGGATCTGACGCAGCTCCGTGGCATCGAAGTTGTCGACGTAGAACGGCACGGCAGCGTCGTAGACAATCTTCTTCATGTCCATAGCCGCCCAGGACTTGCGCATCGCCTGATCGAGCTTGGGCAGCTCGGTGCGCAAGTAGGTGTCCAGAAGCTTGGGCAGCTCCGCCCGGGCCTTCTGCTGCTGCGCCGGCGTGATTTTCTTGTCCTTGACCGCCTTCTGCAGAGCCTCATTCATCTGCTGGGCGATGCCCGGACCCAATTCCTGCGGCAGCGAGCTGCTGATGGCGTTCATCATGTTGGCCGAGACCTTGTCGAAGTCCGACACGTCGATGATCTGCCTTGCGAGCGCGGTGCGTACCTCGCGGGTGTCAGCCGTTGGGCCGGCTGCAGGGGCGGGAATGCTGAGATCGGAGACTTGGGCAGATGCGGCGATCGGCAGGGCCACTGCAAGGCTGAGGACTGCCTGGGCGAGGGATCGAACCATGGATTCGGTGGGTTCCTGAAGAAGTGGAGACGCCCTGGTGTGCGGGGCAAGAGACCCGTAAGCGGGCAAGAGAAAGAGCTTAGCGGAGCTGGAAGGCGCTGATCCGCACGCGCTGGACAAAGGTACCCGCACCGTAGTCGACCGACTCACTGGGAAAGAAGATCAGGTTCAGCGCTTCGATCCAGGCGAAGTCGCCATCTGCCTTCAGGTTCATGCCGCGGTACTGTGTCTCGCCGACACAGTCAATCGGCACATAGTTGCCGGGGATCGCGGGGTGCAGCTTGGCTGCGGGCTCTCGTTCCTGCGCGACACAGCGCTTGGTCATGGTGCGCCCTTCGCGGCTGATGGTGACGGAGAACTTGTCACCTGGCTGGATCGGCAGACGCAGGTTGCCGAACTGCACACCGGACTTCAGCTCGCCTGTGCGGACGTACATGAGCCCGCGCAGGCTGACGCGCTCAATCACGCGGTCACCGGGCGAGCGCGACGGGTCTTCGACCGTCACCTGCGCCAGGCCGTTCGCGCTGGGTTGCCAGGTCTCGGTCGTCACACGCTTGCCACGGAACGAGCGCGTCGTCTCCAGAGACCAGCGAAACGCCGGCGTCGGGAACTCGGCGTTCACAACCGGCAGGCGCTTCAGATCGGCCAGCAGCTCCGGCTTGATTTCACCAAGCGCTTCTGCATGCGCAGCCGAGCCCGGCGCACCGAGCACCGCGGCCAGACCGAAGCGGACAAGCCAAGTGCACATTGATCGAAACGAGATCAGCATGTGACCTCAACGTACGGGCGCACTCCGCGGAGGACAGACCCGCCCCAAGCTGAAGTGCGGGGCGGTGTCATCATCTACTCGGCCAGCGTCTCGCCCTGCGCACCGTCTGCTGGCGCGTCGTCGTCCCCCGCATCGTTCTCGACGATGCGCTGCAGGCCTGAGAGTTTGGCGCCCTCGTCCACATTGATGAGCGTCACCCCTTGCGTAGCCCGGCCCATCTCACGGATTTCGGCAACTCGGGTCCGCACGAGCACGCCAGTGTTGGTGATCAGCATGATTTCGTCGTCCGCATGCACCAGGGTCGCGCCGACCACCTTGCCGTTGCGCTCGGAGGTCTGGATGGCGATCATCCCCTTGGTACCCCGGCCATGGCGGGTGTATTCGGTGATCGGAGTGCGTTTGCCGAATCCGTTTTCGGTGGCGGTCAGCACGCTCTGCTGCTCGTCCTCGGCCACCAGCATGGCGATGACCTGCTGGCCTTCCTCGAGCATCATGCCGCGCACGCCACGTGCCGTGCGGCCCATCGGACGCACATCGTTTTCATCGAAGCGCACGGCCTTGCCGCCGTCGCTGAAGAGCATCACGTCATGTGCGCCATCGGTCACGGCGGCGCCGATCAGATAGTCGCCCTCATCCAGATCCACGGCAATCACGCCAGCCTTGCGCGGATTGGAGAACTCCGACAGCGGCGTCTTCTTGACCGTACCCAGCTTGGTTGTCATGAAGACGTACCGATCTTCGGGATAGGTGCGCAGACTTGCGTCCAGCGGCAACACGATGGTGATCTTCTCGCCTTCGGCCAGCGGGAACATGTTCACGATCGGCTTGCCGCGCGAAGTGCGACTGCCCTCGGGCACTTCCCACACCTTGAGCCAGTACAGACGGCCGCGGTTGCTGAATGCCAAGATCACGTCGTGGGTGTTCGCGATGAAAAGCTGGTCGATCCAGTCATCTTCCTTCATGGTGGCTGCCTGCTTGCCGCGTCCGCCGCGCTTCTGCGCGCGGTACTCGGTCAGTGCCTGACTCTTGATGTAGCCGGAATGCGACAGCGTGACCACACGATCTTCCGGCGCGATCAGATCCTCGGTCTCCATTTCGACCGCATTGCGCTCGATCGTCGAACGGCGGCCGTCCCCGAACTCGGCCTTGATGCCCGCGAGTTCGACGCTGATGATCTCTGTGATGCGCGAGCGATTGGCGAGGATGTCCAGCAGATCGGCGATCTGGGCCATGACGTCCTTGTATTCCGTGACGATCTTGTCCTGCTCCAGACCGGTCAGACGCTGAAGGCGCATCTGCAGGATCTGCTCGGCCTGGTCTTCCGACAAGCGATACAGACCGTCGGACTGCAAGCCCATCGCCGCCGAGAGTCCTTCGGGGCGGTAGTCATCGGCATTGATCGTGCCGCCGTCCGGCGCTGCGCGCGTCAGCATCTCGCGAACGAGCGAGGAGTCCCAGGAGCGCGTCATCAGCTCGGTCTTGGCGATCGGCGGGGTAGGCGCAGCCTTGATGATGGCAATGAATTCGTCGATGTTCGCCAGCGCGACGGCCAGACCCTCAAGCACATGCCCACGTTCGCGTGCCTTGCGCAGCTCATAAACCGTGCGGCGGGTGACCACCTCGCGGCGATGCGCAAGGAAGCAATCCACCATTTGCTTGAGATTCAGCAGGCGCGGCTGGCCGTCGACCAGCGCAACCATGTTCATCCCGAACGTGTCTTGGAGCTGAGTCTGCTTGAACAGATTGTTCAGCACGATCTCCGGCACTTCGCCACGCTTCAACTCGATGACAATCCGCATGCCGGACTTGTCCGACTCGTCGCGGATGTCACTGATGCCGTCGAGCTTCTTGTCCCCGATCAGCTCGGCGATCTTGTCGAACAGAGGGCGCTTGAGCGTCTGGTAGGGCAGTTCATCGATGATGATGGCCTGCTTGCCGTTCTTGTCGACTTCTTCAAAGTGCGTCTTGGCGCGCATGACGACACGACCGCGACCGGTGCGGTAGCCCTCGCGCACGCCGGCCAGCCCGTAGATGATGCCGCCCGTGGGGAAGTCCGGCGCCTTGACGATCTCGATGAGTTCGTCGACCGAGCACTCGGGATTGCGCAGCGCATGGAGGCAGGCGTCAACGACATCGGCAAGGTTGTGAGGCGGGATGTTGGTTGCCATGCCGACGGCGATGCCGGAGCTGCCGTTGATCAGCAGATTCGGGATCTTTGCCGGAAGAACCAGCGGCTCCTTCTCGTTGCCGTCGTAATTCGGTCCGAAGTCGACGGTTTCCTTGTCGATGTCGGCCAGAAGCTCGTGCGCGATCTTGGAGAGGCGCACTTCCGTGTAACGCATGGCCGCGGCGTTATCGGGGTCGTTGGAGCCGAAGTTGCCCTGACCGTCGATCAGCATGTAGCGCAGGGAGAAATCCTGCGCCATGCGAACCATCGTGTCATAGACGGCGGTGTCGCCATGCGGGTGGTATTTGCCGATGACGTCGCCAACCACACGGGCAGACTTCTTGTAGGCGCGGTTCCAGTGGTTTCCGAGCTCGTCCATGGCGAACAACACGCGCCGATGGACCGGCTTGAGTCCGTCCCGGGCATCAGGGAGTGCCCGCCCAACGATCACGCTCATGGCGTAATCGAGATAGCTGCGCCGCATCTCGGCTTCAAGCGAAATAGGCAGGGTTTCTTTTGCGAATTGGTCCATGCGGAGACTCAGATGACGCGGCCTGCGCGACACAACGATCGACGGCGCGCCCGAACAGCGATTGGGGCGACGACAATCGCCCAAGACAAGCTTTCGAGTTTAGCCACTGCGCCGAGGCCGGCTCCGGGCGCATCACAGCTCGCAACCAACAGGTCGCCTTGCCGTTTCTGTGTTGCACAAACCACACAAACCTCGCTGCAGAATGTGACGAAGCACTGACGGCGACCCCTGAGAGCAATTGGCGCCGCCTCACGAAGAACCGCGCCTGGACTGGGTCTTCGGCTCACGGGACCCCAGCGCAGACCATGCGTCAACGTGCTGCGCCGCGGTGAGCCGGTGATACACTCGAAATTGGTTGCTAAAAAAGTAGCCTCATAGCTATAGACCTCCGGCAAAAGGAACCTCACCCGTTGAGAGGAGAAACATGAAGAAAGTTACCAAGGCATCCCTGGTGCTTGCTTCTACGTTGGCAGTGGCGGCCACCGTGGCCCATGCACAGTCGACGTCACAGAAGAACATCCAAGGCGATCCGAAGCGCAGCGGCTACGTGCTTGACCAGCGCGGCACCGTTGTACGTGACCCGTTCGGCCTGTGCTGGCGCAGCGGCTACTTCACCCCCGCGATGGCTTTGGCCGAGTGCGATCCGGATCTGGTACCCCGCAAGGCTCCCCCGCCGCCGCCTCCGCCCCCGCCTCCGCCGCCTCCCCCGGCAGCAGTCGCTCCGGCACCGGTGGCACCGCCTCCTCCGCCGCCTCCGCCCGCCGCGCCCGTTTCCGAGAAGGTCACGTTCGCAGCTGACGCTTTCTTCGACTTCGACAAGGCAACGCTGAAGCCCGAGGGCATGGCGAAACTCGACGACCTCGCCTCGAAGACCAAGGACATCGCCCTTGAAGTGATCATCGCCGTCGGTCACACCGACAGCGTGGGCAAGGCCGATTACAACCAGCGTCTGTCGGTGCGTCGCGCTGAAGCCGTCAAGGCTCACCTCGTGAGCAAGGGCGTCGATGCGAGCCGCGTCTACACCGAAGGCAAGGGCGCTACGCAGCCTGTCGCTGACAACAAGACCAAGGATGGCCGCGCGAAGAACCGCCGCGTGGAAATCGAGGTCGTCGGTACGCGCCCCGTGCGTCGTTGATCGATCTCTCGATCTATGGAAACCCCGCTTCGGCGGGGTTTTTCTTTTGGAGCTCGCGCGCGCAAGTGCCGCAGAGGCCCTGCGCTACGCTATTGAGCATGACAACAACGCAGCACACGAGCAACGTCGATCCCGGCGAACTTGCAAAGTTCTCAGCACTTGCGCATCGATGGTGGGATCCAGGCAGCGAGTTTCGGCCGCTGCACGTCATCAACCCGGTACGGCTGAACTGGATCGACTCGGTTGTGCCAGTGAGGGGCAAGCGAGTCGTTGACATAGGCTGCGGCGGTGGCATCCTCGCCGAGAGCATGGCGCAACGCGGTGCCGAGGTCCTTGGCATCGACATGGCCGACAAGCCTCTGGGCGTTGCGAAGCTCCACAGTCTTGAGTCGGGCGTCCAGGTCGAGTACCGCCTGATCAGCGCAGAAGCGCTCGCAGACGAGCAGCCAGACGCATTCGATGTCGTGACCTGCATGGAAATGCTTGAGCACGTTCCTGATCCTGCCAGCGTGGTTGCTGCTGCGGCGCGGCTTGCAAAGCCTGGAGGCGATGTGTTCTTTTCGACCATCAACCGCAACCTCAAGGCCTATCTGCTTGCGATTGTTGGTGCTGAGTATGTGCTGCGCCTGCTGCCCCGCGGAACGCACGACTACGCCAAGCTCATCACGCCGAGCGAGCTGGCCCGCGCAATGCGCGATGCCAAGCTCGAAATGGTCGAGCTCCGAGGCATGAGTTACAACCCGCTTACGCACACCGCCACGCTCAACAAGGACACGGACGTCAATTACCTCGTCCATGCACGCAAGCGGGCGGGCGGATGATTCGCGCCGCACTCTTCGACTTCGACGGAACCATCGCGGACACAGCACCTGATTTGGCCGGCACCGCCAACGACATGCGCGTCGCGCGAGGGATGGACCCGCTGCCGATGGAGGCGTTGCGTCCCATGGTGTCGGCCGGCGCGCGCGGCATGATCGGAGTCGCGTTTGGCGTGGACAAGGATGCGCAGGGGTTCGAGACGCTGAAGACGGAATTTCTCGATCGGTACGAGCAGCGCATGACCCAGGCCTCGGTGCTGTTTTCTGGGGTTGCCGAATTGCTGGTCGAACTTGAACAGCGAAGCGTCCCCTGGGGCGTGGTGACTAACAAAGCGCAACGCTTCGCCGAGCCACTCGTGCCCGCCATGGGCTTGCGCCCGCGTGTGCTGATTTGTGGTGACACCACTGCGTACGCCAAGCCTCATCCGGAGCCGTTGCTGGAAGCCGCGCGTCGGCTGGGGGTTCCTTCAAGTGCCTGCGCCTATGTAGGCGATGATCTACGTGATGTGCAAGCCGCACGTGCGGCCGGCATGCGCAGCGTCATCGCGACCTACGGCTATCTGGGAGACGCCGGATCACCAGAGACGTGGGGGGCGGATGCGATGGCGCAATCGGTGCCGGACATTCTCGGAATCCTTGATGGCTGGATGACCCGCTGAACGCTACCTTCCGATGCAAAGCTGCCGAAAGGGCAGAACTGAGGCAGGCGGCCTCGCCCAGAGTAAGGCGAGAGTAAGACCGCCCTCCTACCTTTGCGATAACCGGAACGAGGAGCACAGCATGTCAGGGATTCAGTCCGTACTTCAGGAAACACGCGTCTTCAACCCCAGTGCCGAGGTGCAGCAGGCCGCTGCGATCTCCGGCATGGCGTCGTATAAGGCGCTCTGCGCCCAAGCGGATGCGGACTACTCAGGATTCTGGGGCAACCTCGCGCGCGAGAAGTTGCTATGGCACAAGCCCTTTACCGAAGTGCTGGATGAGTCCAACGCGCCGTTCTACCGCTGGTTTGCCGACGGGCAGTTGAATGCGTCGTACAACTGCCTCGATGCCAATCTGATCAACGGCAACGGCGACAAGACAGCCATCGTGTTCGAAGCGGATGACGGGTCGGTCACCAACGTGAGCTTCCGGCAGCTGCACGAGCGTGTCTGCAAGCTGGCCAACGGCCTGAAGGCCCAGGGGATCAAGAAGGGGGACCGCGTCCTCATCTACATCCCGATGAGCGTCGAAGGCGTTGTCGCGATGCAGGCCTGTGCTCGCATCGGCGCAACCCACTCGGTCGTCTTTGGCGGCTTCTCGGCAAAGAGCGTCCAGGAGCGTGTGATCGATGCCGGGGCTGTGGCCATCATCACCGCCGACGAGCAGGTACGCGGTGGAAAGACTCTGCCGATCAAGGCGATCGTCGACGAAGCGATCTCGATGGGTGGCTGTGAAGCACTCAAGACCGTGATCGTCTACCGCCGCACCGGCAACCCAATCAACATGCAAGCCGGGCGCGACATCTGGCTGCACGAGGTGGAAGGCCCGCAGTCAGCTCAATGCGAACCCGAGTGGGTCGATGCCGAGCATCCGCTGTTCATCCTTTACACGTCAGGCTCGACAGGCAAGCCCAAGGGCGTCCAGCACTCCACCGGCGGCTACCTGCTTTGGGCGAAGACCACGATGCAGTGGACCTTTGACGCCAAGCCCAACGATCTCTTCTGGTGCACGGCGGACATCGGCTGGATCACGGGGCACACCTACGTGTGCTACGGACCGACAGCTGCGGGCATCACGCAGCTCGTGTTCGAAGGTGTGCCTACCTACCCGAATGCCGGTCGCTTCTGGCAGATGATCGAGAAGCACAAGGTCACCCTGTTCTACACGGCACCCACCGCGATCCGCTCGCTCATCAAGGCCAGCGAGACCGACCCGAACGTGCATCCGAACAAATCAGACCTGAGCAGCCTGCGCATCCTGGGTTCGGTGGGCGAACCGATCAATCCGGAAGCATGGATGTGGTACCACAAGCATGTGGGGGGCGAGCGGTGCCCGATCGTGGACACCTTCTGGCAAACCGAAACGGGTGGCCACATGATCACGCCACTGCCTGGGGCCACGCCACTCGTGCCGGGATCCTGCACATTGCCCCTGCCCGGCATCATGGCTGCGATTGTTGATGAAACCGGCAACGACTTGCCCAATGGTCAAGGTGGCGTGCTTGTCGTCAAGCGCCCATGGCCCTCGATGATCCGCACCATCTGGGGCGACCCGGAGCGCTTCAAGAAGAGCTACTACCCTGCCGAACTCGGCGGAAAGCTGTACCTCGCAGGTGATGGCGCCATCCGCGACAAGGACACCGGCTACTTCACCATCATGGGCCGCATCGATGATGTGCTCAACGTCTCCGGACACCGCATGGGCACCATGGAGATCGAGTCCGCACTGGTCGCAAAGAGTGATCTGGTTGCCGAGGCCGCGGTGGTAGGCCGCCCGGACGACCTTACCGGTGAGGCGATCGTCGCGTTTGTCGTGCTCAAGAGGCCGCGCCCCACGGGAGATGAAGCACGCGCACTCGCGAAGGAATTGCGCGATTGGGTCGCCAAGGAGATTGGACCGATCGCCAAGCCGAAGGACATTCGCTTCGGTGACAACCTGCCTAAGACCCGCTCTGGAAAGATCATGCGACGCCTGCTCCGTGCGATCGCAAAGGGCGAGGCCATCACTCAAGATGTTTCGACGCTCGAGAACCCCGCAATCCTCGAACAACTCGCTGAAAACAACTGAATCTTTCACGAGCCTTACAAACGCCCCGCTTGCGGGGCGTTTTTGTTTTCACGCGAGTCGCGAGCGCACGAATTGAGCAGGGTTTCCCTTATGTTCCCCTCGATGCCCCTGTGCAATATTGAGTTCGGAGTAGAGCAACAACAAGAACCAATCAGGGGGTCGCTCCGTTGAATGGCACGTCACGCCTTCGACATGCAGGCTGCCCTCTGCAAGCGGAGTATTGGGTGATCCTGTTTCTATCGATCGTGAAAGCGCTCGCTGAGGTAGCTGGCCTTGCGTTGATTGGGCAAGCGGTCGTCGCGGCCTTCAATCCCATGAAGCGCCACGAAAACCCGATCTACAAGCTCTTTGCACTGCTCGCATCGCCCGTCAATCGCGTGGTTCGAATCATTACGCCCAAGCTGATCGTCGACGAGCACGTCCCGTTCGTGTCCTTCTTCTTTCTGCTGCTGATCTGGCTGTGTGCCACAGCTGGGCGGATCTACTTCCTCAAGTACGTGCCTGTGGCCGGAGCCTGAAGCATGAGAATCGGTGCGCTGATTGGTGGATGGTGGCTGCGTGAACTTGCAAGCTGGCAAGTGTTCCTGAAGCGCCATGCGCTGGCCGAGGCAACTTATCGGCGCGCACTTGCACTCAACGAGAATGACGATGTCGCTCGAGGCTTCATCGCCAATCTGCTTGCGCTGCGCGGGGCCAACGAGGAAGCGCTGCGTGAACTTCAATTGCTCGCGAGCGTGCGGCCGAAGCAGGCCTCGATCCCTTTCAACATGGGATTCATCCAGGAGAGCCTGGGCCAGTTCAGCGAAGCTGAATCCAGCTTCCGCAAGGCGCTCGAACTGGACCCCAAACTTGATCGTGCGTGGTACGGCCTGGGTCTCGTTCTGATCAGTCAGGGGCGCCCGACAGAGGCGCTCGGTGCGCTCAAGCGCAATACCGAGCTGCAGCCCATGAGCCCCTATGGCTGGTACCAGCTCGCGATGACGCATCACCATCTGGGCGACGCCGCCGAAGCGCGCCGCATAAAGAAGCATCTCGAGGGATTCGAACCCAAGGTCGCCGCGCAACTCACGCGCGATCTGGAGCAGGTCCCGCCGCAATTCGAGTCCCTGCGGGCTCAACAAGGGTAGTGCTCTGCTGACTTTGTCGGGGATGGGACGAGGCTTGCCCTCGGTGTCGTCACTCAGGGGATGTCAGCAGCGCAGTACAAGCAAGCGCAACACAAGGAGGTAGACACATGCAGCTCACAGAAAAGCACCGAGCGTATTGGCGAAAGAACCTTAATCTCACGGTCGTCCTGATCGCGATCTGGTTTGTCGCCACGTTCGTCATCTCGTTCTTCGCACGGGAACTCCAGAGCGTCAACATTCTGGGTTGGCCCTTCCCGTTCTATATGGCAGCTCAAGGCAGCCTGGTGATCTATCTGGTCATCATCTGGTACTACGCGCGCAAGATGAAGGCGCTCGATGAAGAGTTCGGCGTCGCCGAGCAGGAAGAATGAGGAGCGCCCCATGAGTACGACTTCAGTCAGCAGCAATCAGGCGTTCTTCAACCAGCTCAAGCGCATCTATGGCATGTACACCGGGGGCTTCGTGGCCTTCGTGGTCGTGCTGGCGATCCTTGAGTACATGGGCGTGCTCGGACCCAAGGCCATCGGCTATGTGTTCATGTTCGCCACCATCGGTCTGTACGCCGGCATCGGCGTGATGTCCCGCACGGGCGACGTGGCCGAGTACTACGTGGCTGGACGCCGCGTTCCTGCGGTGTTCAACGGCATGGCCACCGGTTCGGACTGGATGAGCGCAGCCTCGTTCATCGGCATGGCCGGCACCCTGTACCTGCAGGGCTATGGCGGTCTGGCCTTCATCATGGGCTGGACTGGCGGCTACTGCCTTGTGGCCTTCCTGCTTGCACCGTATCTGCGCAAGTTCGGTCAGTTCACGATCCCCGACTTCCTCGGCGCACGTTACGGCGGCAACTTTGCCCGCAGTATCGGCATCTTCGCCGCGATCCTGGTGTCCTTCGTGTACGTGGTTGCCCAGATCTACGGCGTGGGCCTGATCACCGCCCGCTTCACCGGCGTGGACTTCGTCTACGGCGTGTTCATCGGCCTGGCCGGCATTCTGGTCTGCTCCTTCCTGGGCGGCATGCGTGCTGTGACCTGGACCCAGGTGGCGCAGTACATCATCCTGATCGTGGCGTACATGATTCCTGTGGTCATGATCGGCATCAAGCATGGCGCCCCTGTGCCGCAGCTGATGTACGGCCAGGTGCTGGAAAAGGTGACGGCCAAGGAAGAAGTGCTGATCAAGGATGCCAAGGAGCTTGAGGTTCGCGAGATCCACAAGAAGCGCGCGGCCGACCTGAAGGCACGGATCGACGGCCTGCCCGGCACCTGGGAGCAGGGTCGCGTGGATGTCCAGAAGAAGCTGGACGATCTGCGTGCGGCCAACGCACCGATCGCTGACATCAAGGCCGCCGAGAAGGCAGTCGCGGACTATCCGAAGTCTGCGGACGCCGCTCGACGTCTCTGGACCACGCAGATGAACGGCGCCAACACCGCATCTCGTCCGCTGAATGGCATGCCGCGTCATGCGGAAGCGTTCCCCGGTGCAACAGAGAAGGCACAGGACGTCGCCCGGAAGAACTTCCTGGCGCTCGTGTTCTGCCTGATGGTGGGTACCGCTGCGTTGCCGCACATCCTGATGCGCTTCTACACGACACCGTCGGTGCAGGAAGCCCGTCGCTCGGTGTTCTGGAGCCTGTTCTGCATCTTCCTGCTGTACTTCTCGGCGCCGGCGCTTGCGGTGCTCGTGAAATACGACGTCTTCACCTTGCTGGTCGGAACACCCTATGCGGAGCTACCAGCCTGGGCGGCGGCGTGGCAGAAGGTCGACGGGGGCGCGCTGCTCACACTGCGTGACTGGAACGCAGACGGCATCGTGCAGCTGGCTGAAATGCGCATTGACCCCGACGTGGTGGTTCTGGCTACGCCCGAGATTGCCGGCCTGCCCTACGTGATCTCCGGCCTGGTGGCTGCTGGTGGTTTGGCTGCTGCACTGTCCACGGCCGACGGCCTGCTGCTGACGATGGCCAACGCGCTGTCGCATGACCTGTACTACAAGATGATCGACCCGAACGCGTCCACCTCCAAGCGGATCGCGATCTCCAAGACCCTGCTGCTGATCGTCGCACTGATTGCCGCGTACGTTACGGCACAGAAGCCGGGCGACATCCTGTTCCTGGTCGGCGCCGCGTTCTCGCTGGCCGCCAGCGCATTCTTCCCGGCCCTCGTCCTCGGGGTGTTCTGGAAGCGTGCCAACAAGTGGGGTGCGATCAGCGGCATGATCGCTGGCCTGGCCGTGACCATGTACTACATGATCACGCGCTATCCGTTCTTCCAGAACCTGTTCGGCTTCAAGCCGGCCGACTACCCGGTCTGGTGGGACATCGCCCCGATCGGTTCGGGCATCTTCGGCATCTCGGTGGGTCTGATCACGATGATCGTCGTGACCCTGCTCACCCCGGCGCCGAGCAAGGAAACCCAGGAGTTTGTCGAGAGCGTTCGCTACCCGAACCTCAAGACTGCCTGAGTGACCGGACCGGGTGCAGGTTGATCCTGCGCCCGGCCTGAAAGGCCAAGGGCCAGCTCGATGAGCTGGCCCTTTTTCATGGCTGCGTGGTCTTGGCGCTCCGTGTCAGAGGCGCACTTCGTGCTGGGATATACTGCGCGCCTCGCAGGAGAGGTGGATGAGCGGTTTAAGTCGCACGCCTGGAAAGCGTGTGTAGGTTAATAGCCTACCGCGGGTTCGAATCCCGCCCTCTCCGCCAGCCATCACGATTTCATGCGGGTTTCCAGGCGATTTAGCCTCGTACCCATCATCCAGCCCACCTTCCGGTGAGCACCTTGCCGGGGCCACGAACAGCGGTCAGATCCAAAGGGGAATACACCCCTCGCTGATAATCTGGCTGACGATCCATCGCGTGCGCCGCTCGATCATCGACGCGTTCCCAAGCTAGGTAGCCCGCCTTGTACCGGTCGTCCGGCAAGCTCGTCAAAGTCCGGCGTGACGAAGGCTGCGGCAATTCGATCAAGTTCGGCTCGACGTGCGGTAAGAAGACGCGTCAGGGCAACACCGTTCATCCCTGTACCGAACCGCGCTGGCGTGCCATCTGCGCACCTCGGCACTTTTGCTGATATTGGATGCGACCGATCAGCCCGTCCCGCGGTGACGAAGGGCACTTGCACAACATATCCGTCATCGGAGGCGATTAGATCAAAGCGATCAACATATCTTGCTCGGAGTTGGTCGCGCGTTGAGCGAACGAAGCCTGGATCTTTGAATGCAAGGCTTTTGATGTCTGGCAACCAGACGGCAGTGCAATCTGTCTTGATTGAGCAGTTCCCCGAGAAGGTCAGCCGGCACAACGGGCTGGTTCCCGCGAACCACGCTTGAACACAGGCATCAATGATGCCGATGACCCCATCCGCTTCAAGTTGGTGCATCAGCGGCATCAGTTCTTTAAGGCGAGCCAGCAGCAGTAGCTTGGCTTGCAACGGGGACTGGAATGGCGTGGACGTCTCCTTCAGGACACGATGCACGGCACGCGGCAACGCAAACACCGGGTCCAACTTAGCGCGGTTCATCTCGCTGTTTGCAAGCGCGAAATTTGCGATGTGTCGTGGTAACGCAGGTAGCTTCATCTGGATCGTGTACGGGGAGCAGCCTTCTGGGATAAGGATCACAATCGGTGTGCAAAGCATCGCACGGCCAGGCGCCTAATCCTCTTCCTCGTCGTAGTACCCCGACTCGCAGAACTCGAACGCACGCATCTTGTCGCGGTCAGGATCATCGTGGTCGGTATCCAGCAAGTCGGTCATGACGTCGAACCACGGCCGCGACCGATCCGGCGCCAGCACCGCCATGAGCGAGTAAAAGACATAGCTCCGGTCGCCCAGCGCCCGGACCAGATCGTCGCCAATGGAGGAGCTGCGACCGACCAATTCGGCCTTCATCATGCGCTGCAGGTTGTCCTCGGGAGACTCGCCGTCATCCCAGTCAAAGTCGCCGGCACGACCCATGTCGAATGCAAGCAGTTCCCGGCTCACCATAGATGAACGCGTGGGCGTCAAGTAGTCGAAATCCAAGTAATCGGCATCAGCAAGCGCCTCGAAAGCGTGTAGCCAGCGCGCCAAAGCGAACAGGCGCAGGGCTGCCCTATGGGCGCCTTCAATCTCTGGCGTCTCGTCGTCAAACGCCTCCGGAGGCGCCTCGCCGAGAAGCGCAATCAACGCTTGCCCACAGTGCCGGAATCGAGTCGGAAAGCAGTCCAAGAACTCGCTTGTCGACTCGGACCCTTCGCCCGTTGCCCGAACACCCGCAAACCAGCATTCGCGAAGATCAACAGGCAGCTGTCCCAACGGCTTCGGTAGCTCCGCGATGGGCAAAACAGCCCGGTCTTGGCTCGCAGCCTGCTCCGCCGCTCGCGCGGCCTCGTCCGCAAGCCCCTCTGGATCGGCGTCGATGCTCAGACCCTCCGCCAGCGCGAACTGCGGCACGCCAACCACGGTGAGGGCTACCTTGACCTCGGCGCCAAACAACGCTCTGACGGCGTCTGCCACAACCTCGAACGGCTCGGTCGATTCGACCACTGCCGAGATCTGGTCCTTATGGCCTGCAAGCCGGCGCTGCAGCAGCCCATTGGCAATGCCAAGGATGCGCTCTTTGCCCACCCAGCCCGACGGCCCGTACCGGCCAAGCCGGTAGACGAGCACCAGTTGAAGGTTCTGCTCCATGTGGCGCCCTCACCCCACCGAACTCAGCTCACCCACTCTGCAGACAACGACTCGGCCTGCTTCAGCACCGTTTCGGTCGCTGCCTCCTGGCCCGCGGGTGGGTACTTGTAGCGCTTGAGCAAGTGCTTGATCATCACCCTGATCTTGGCGCGCACTGTCTCGCGCACTGCCCAGTCCACGCTCACGGACTTGCGCAGGGTCTCGGTCAGCTCGACTGCGATCTTGCGCAGGTTCACGTCACCAAGCACGCGCACGGCCTCCTCGTTGTTCGCCAAGGCGTCATAGAAGGCAAGCTCATCTCGATTCAGGCCAAGCTCCTCACCACGCCTGGCTGCGGCCTGGAACTTCTTGGCCATTTCGATCAGTTCTTCGATGACCTGCGCAGTCTCGATCGCTCGGTTCCGGTAGCGCGTCAGGCTCTGCTGCAGTAGCTCCGAGAACTTCGCCTGCTGCACCACATTCGTCTTGAACTTGGACTTGATCTCGTCCTTCAACAGGCGCTCCAGCAGCTCGACCGCCAGGTTGCGCTCCTTCATGTGCCGCACATCTTCCAGGAACTCGTCGGACAGAATGCCGATGTCCGGCCGGTTCAGTCCGGCCGCCTTGAAAATGTCGATCACCTCGGCGCTGACCACGGCGCGGCTGATGATCTGGCGCAGTACCTGCTCCTTCTGCTCGTCGCTGAGCTTCTTGTCCGACCGGCCGTACTTGGTCAACGCGGCTTTCACCGCCTGCATGAATGCGAGCTCGTCGCGAAACTCCAGCGCAGCGTCCAAGGTGCAGCACAACGCGAAAGCCTTGCTGGCAGCCAGAACCAGATCCGCAAAGCGCTGCTTGCCCTCCTCCTGCCCCAGGATGTGGTCGGCCACGGCCGGCAACAGCTGCCAGGCGCGCGTCCGAAATGCCGAGTAGTCGCAGCCGTGCAGCATGCCACGCAGCACATCCATCTTCTCGATCAGTACCGCCAGGGCATCCTCTGCGGCGATGGTTGGCTTGCCGCGGCCCTTGGCCTGGGTGTAGTCGCGCAGCGCCGCCTTTAGCTCGTTGGCGATGCCGATGTAGTCCACGACCAGCCCACCGGGCTTGTTCTCGAACACCCGGTTCACGCGGGCGATCGCCTGCATAAGGTTGTGGCCCTTCATGGGTTTGTCCACGTACATGGTGTGCATGCACGGCGCATCAAAGCCTGTCAGCCACATATCGCGCACGATCACGATCTTGAACGGGTCTTCCGGCTTCTTGTAGCGCGCCTCAAGACGCTTCTTCGTGTCCTTGCTGTACAGGTGTGGGCGCAGCAGAGCCTTGTCGGAGGCTGATCCGGTCATGATGACCTTGATTACCCCCTTCTCCGGATCGGGGTCATGCCACTCAGGTCGGATCGCCACGATGGCGTCGTACAGCTGCACGCAGATCTCGCGGCTCATGGCCACGATCATCGCTTTTCCGTCCATGGCCGCCTGGCGCGTCTCGAAGTGCTGCACGATGTCGGCCGCCACGCGGGCAATCCGCGGTGGCGCGCCCACCAGCCGCTCCAGCGCCGCCCACCGGCGCTTCTGCGCTGCCTTGGCCGAGTCATCTTCCTCGTCCTCGGTCAGCTCCTCCACTTCGTCATCGAGCGTGGGCGTTTCTTCGTCCTTGAGCTCCAGCTTGGCCAAACGGCTCTCGTAATAGATCGGCACCGTCGCGCCATCGTGCACAGCCTGCTGCACGTCGTAGATGTGCACATAGTCCCCGAACACTGCGCGGGTATCGCGGTCATCCAGAGAGACCGGCGTGCCGGTGAAGGCCACGAAGGTCGCGTTCGGCAGTGCGTCACGAAGGTGCTGGGCGTAGCCGTACTTGATGCTCGTGCCCGCGGCAGCCGCGTAGGCCGCTGCGCCGCTCCCGGAAGGCCCCGTCTGCAGCTCCGTGGGTGCTGGACCCGAGCCCTGGTCAAATCGCACCACGGCCTTCTTGGGTGCCGGCGCCTCCTGCAGCTTGGCTCCAAAGCCGTACTGGCTGCGGTGCGCCTCATCACAGATCACCACGATGTTCGACCGGTCCGAAAGCATCGGAAAGCTGTCTTCATCCGTGCCCGGCGCAAACTTCTGAATCGTGGTGAAGATCACCCCGCCCGACGGCCGGTCGCCCAACAACTGGCGCAAGCGCGGGCGGGTGTCGGCCTGCACCGGTGTTTCGCGCAGCAATTCAGCTGCCCCAGAAAACGTGCCGAACAACTGGTTGTCCAGGTCGTTGCGGTCAGTCACCACCAGCAGCGTCGGGTTTTGCATGCCGGGGTGCTGCATGAGCTTGCCCGCCAGGCATGTCATTTCAATGCTCTTGCCTGCACCCTGCGTGTGCCACACCACCCCGCCCTTCTGGCTGCCACCCGGTTGCGACGCCTTCAGCACGCTCTCCACCACAGCACGCACCGCATGGAACTGGTGGTACCCGGCGATCTTCTTGACCGGCTCACCGTCCCCCTCAAACAGGATGAAGTAACGCAGATAGTCGAGCAGCAGGCTGGGCGCAAACAGCCCATGCACCATCGTTTCCAGCTCGCGCATCGGGCCGAGCGGGTCCGTCTCCACCCCATCAATCGTGCGCCAGGCCATGAATCGCTCGCGGTCGGCCGTCAGCGAGCCCATGCGCGCTTCCAGCCCATCGGAAATCACCAGAATCGCATTCGCAAGGAACAGATCCTCAATCTCCTGCTTGTACGTCTGCAGTTGATTGAATGCCGCCCAGATGTCCGCGGCCTCGTCGGCCGGATTCTTCAGCTCCAGCACGACGATGGGCAGGCCATTCAAGAAGAGCACCACGTCCGGTCGGCGGGTGAACTTCGGCCCCTGCACACTGAACTGGTTGACCGCCAGCCAGTCATTGCCCGTCGGGTTCGTCCAGTCAACCAGCCTCACGCGGTCGCCGCGCGGCTCGCCGTTCTTTTGATACTCGACAGGCACGCCTTCGATCAGCCAACGGTTGATCTGCCGGTTGGCGAGCACATGCCCGGGAATGTTCGGGCGCAACACTTGGCGCAGCGCATCCTCGCGCGCCGCGGCCGGGATGCCTGGGTTCAACCGAGCGACCGCGCTGCGCAGGCGATGAACCAACACCACATCACGGTAGGTGTCGCGCTCGCTGCCCGGGGTGGAAGCGTCCGGCGGTGAGATGTCCGGGCCATGGGCGATGCTCCACCCCAGGGAGCCGAGCCAGGCTAGGCAGGCCTGCTCAAGGTCGTCTTCAGAAATCGCCGAGCTGCTCATGTCGCGGATCGTTGCCCCGGGCCGGCTTGCCCGGCTGATCATCGGAGGCTAAAAGCACTGTTGCATCATTGGCAAGTACCCGCGGGGCCGCTCCCCAACACTCTGACCCAGACACACTTCACCAGACGCATGACCAACGAGGAAGCACTGACCATTGCCCTGTTCGCCTTTCATGGCGAGGAGCCGCCGGAACGCCTGACGTCCGCACAAATCATTGAAGCGACGAGCTCGCCAGATGCGCGGCGGCAACTTGCACGTCTGCAGATCCGGGCGGAGGTACTCGACTCATTCGCGGATGAGCATTTGGCTGCCGCGCGTGTTGGCCAGGCGCTGAGCCGGCATGTCAATGCGCACCCGCCGAGCCAGAGAACGATTGACCGACCCGCCGCAGGTCAGTGGCGCCTTGGTCCCAAGGCCGGTGCGCAGCTTGCAGGGCTCTTCCCTGATCTGCGGCATACCAACAACACCACAATGCGCGGTCTGGTTGGCGAGTTCGCAGTCATGTCCGAACTCTTCGCCCGTGAGTGGAACGTCTCAAAGCCTGTTGTCGATGATGGGGTCGACCTGATCGCAACGCGCCGCGGGCAAGTTCGCACTTTCCAGGTCAAGACGGCAACCCGATCTGGCCTTCAAGCACAGTCATTCAGTTTCTCAATCCGAGGCGCCGCTCATGACCTCTACACAGGAATCGCGCACTACTACGTGTTCGTACTCCGAGAGCTCGTCGGCGCTGGCTGGCGCAACTCGTTCCTGGTCCTGCCATCGAACGAGATCGGTCCCCTGCTGAACCGGTTCGGCAGGACATCCAGCAGCAACAGTGAACAAGTGAGCATGAGTATCAGCCGCGATGCCAAGGGCCGTTACCTGATCGAAGGCAATGGCGGCAGCAGCGACGTCACCCACAAGCTGAATCGCTTCGGTCCTGACCTCGACCTATAGCACTTACCCCACAGTCTCGACCGGTGGCGGCCATGATTCTCGTGTGGTCACCGTCGGCCAAGGAACCCGCACCGGCGCGGGCCTGTCTCCGGAGTCTTGGCAAGAAGATGCTCGGGCCTCAGCATCGGTGCTTTCGGCGGCCCGCCCTCTACAGCGATAGATCGGAGCGCGAACCCCCAGAGTCTCCAGCTGAGCCGCCTATTAATCACGCGGAACTAACGCTTTGGGTAACGCTGAACTAACGGTTTTGGTAACGCTGACGTGACGCTCTCGTTACGCTGCGTGCGTCACCGCTGCAGGTCGCTGATCAACGCGAGTACTTACCGTGCCGCCGGCTCTCTGGCTCGTCGGCTACCGAGTCAGGCGATATCAGCTTCCCATCGCCGACTCGCGGCCCGCCACGTCGCCGTCGCATCTGTGCCGTCCCGGGCCACCACTGTCGGCGGCCAGAGCAGGTCGTACAGCGTTGCTACGGCGTCGCTCAGCTCCATGGCACCCAGGCCGCTCCGCCCCATGAAAGCCCGCCACTGCTTGATCTTGTCCTCGTTCTTGGCAAACGCACTGGTGATGGCCAGAGGCGGAGCGTCAGGTAGCGCGGTCTTCCGGCGCTCGAAGGTCGCGCGGATCGCCTTCGCCAGCAGCGCACCATCCAGGTCATCGTGCGCTGCGATGTAGGCTAGGTCGAAGAAGTCCTTCATCCGGCTGTTGGCCAGGCCGAGCGTGGTCATGGCCTGGTACTTCTCGGCGATGACGGAGTACACCGGGTACACGCGCACGCGCGGCGCTGCGATGTCGTCGAGCAGCGCCGGGTAGTCGGCCCATTCAGGGGTCGGCGTCACGGTGTCGCCAAACGCCACGTCCACCTGCAACGGCGTCCGGGTCTGACCGATCGCGGCCATCAGCGATACCCGTACGCCGCCGTAGGCGTTGGCCTCGCGGATAGGTGCAGCAGTCACCGTGTTGGGGTCAAAGATCACCGCGTCGTCCAGCTGCGTGGCGGCGATCTCACGAAAGCGCTGAACAAGGAGTTCCGTGTCGTCCGGCCCTGAACCCAGCAGATCCATGTCTCTCGTGGGGCGGTGCGGCTCGTCGTACCAGAGGTTGAAGAGCAACGCACCTTTGAGCAAGAACGTGTCTTGATAACCGGCGGCGACCAGGCGCGCCAGCAGGCGCTCCATGGCGAAGCGCGTCAGGACAAGCTGAAAGTCTTCACCCTTAGCATCAGCCCGGTTCTTCAGGCGCGCCAGTACAGACGCCGCCCGGTTGGCGGTCATGCCGTCAGCGCCTCAAGGTAGGGCTGCATCACCCGTTCCACCCGGTTGATCCGCGCGTGATGCGCCAGATCATCCATGCTGAAGCGGCGCGCAGCCCATGCCTCGCGCAGCGCTTCCAGCGCCACATCGAGCCCCACCTTGTTGCGGAACTTGAAGCAATCCGCCAGCGTCTTGGCCACGCCATACACCCGGATGCCGGCGCCGGCATCGTCGTGCGTTTCAACGCCGGCAGCGAATGCCTCACCGCTCACCCATACCGGCCGGGCGCGGCCGGCCAGTGAGCGCGGCAGCTGCACACCCTTGGGCAGCGCCAGCCAGACCTGGTGGGGCTGCTGTGTGCCAATACCGTGGAACTGCAGCGCAGACAGCAGGCACACCACCGCCCGCGGCGCCATCTGCGCTGCCTCGGCCAGGCTCTGGTGCTCGGTCAGCGGCGCATCAGGCAGCGAGTACACGCCGGGGCCAACACGCGTCAGCACGCCCTGGCGTGCGAGATGCACTGCCATCTGCGGCGACATTCCGCGCGCGCGCAAGTCATTCAGCCGCAGGAAGCGCTGCGCGCTCGCGGCTTGGACAATGGATGCGCTGACTTTTTGTCCCATGAACTTTATTTTATTTATCACATTACTTTTTATCAAGTAATGCGATTCATAAAAATTGGTTCTATGCTGATCAATGTGTACTGGGCCAATACGGCCGCTGTAAGCGGCCTCGAACGCGCCGAGCTAGACAGCTGCTGTGAGACTGCGCCGTGCTCCTGCCGCACATGTCGCTTAACTGCCGAGGTCTCCGGAATCAAGCGTCCCGTCGCAGCGCAACAAACACTTTCGCGCGCGCCCCCTGTGCATTCCAACGCCAGGCTCTGTGCTCATGAAAAAGAATGAACTGCTCGAACCACCAGCCCAAGTGCTCCGTTTCTGAAGTTGCCTTATGCATTAACCCAGCAAGAGCGGAAAAACGCTCGTTGGCCGCACATCGCCTGCGCACTGCATCGCCAGAAACTCGGTAGATCTCCACTGCGCGGCCTGACTTCAAGAACGAAATCAAGTTATCGCCGTCACGGCCACGTCGCATTTCGGCATGGTGGAAGTTCCTGCCACCCAAGCCATCGCCACGAAACATTCGATCCTGGGTCTGTGCGCCGATGTACAGCTTTTCTGCATCACTCAGCTCTGCCAGCAACACGCCCGCTGGGATAGCAACGTAAGCCCATGAATCGCCCGGCGCGCACTTTGGCTGATGGAGAGTGTGCTCAATGACGGGCTCCGAATGGAAACCCCTTGCAGCGTAGTTGTACGTGGCGTGCGGATGGACGCGATGCAGTGTGATGTAGCGCTCAAAGAGATCGGCAAACGCGTGAATCATGGGACTACGAAGTGAATGATTGAGAGAACAGAATCAGTCGAGCGCTTGCATGGGATTGGGCACCGCAGCGCAATCGACATCTACGGCAATGCCTTCACAACAGGCCTGAACACCTCGTGAAATCGAGCACCCTGCTGCGACATCCAGGCGAAGGCGGTCGGCCAAGAGCCCTCGTCCTCCAGATCAAAACCTTCGTGACCGTAAAGGGCAATTCTGCAGCCGTTACGCTCGGGCAACTCCTGCCAGTCCAGGGCGGCACCGAACGCCTGCTCAATGCTCTGCCGCTGCTCGCGCAGCCGTTGGAACTGGGACTTGGCATCCTCGGCATTGATGTACAGCTCGACCCCCAACCGCCGATCACGCGTGTTTACGGTAAACCCGATGTGAAATCCGGCGCGACCAATTGTGGAGATGATCCAGTGCTGCGCCTTCGGCGTCTGGAAGCGGAATCGCGCGCGATTGCTGGCCTCGTACTCAACAAGACCGGTCCAGAAGCGATGCTGGAGCTGCTTGGTTGGGGAAGCTGCCGAAGCAGCGCGTGCATTCTCGCGCCCCACCTTGCTCCATTCGTTCGGCTTCACTACCACGTTAAAACTCGGCGCCATCGGTGAGTCGGCGATCTTCCAAAGCTCGACCTCGACGGCGAAAAAATCCAGGTCTTCGGTCGTGTTCTGGTTCAGGAATTCAAGCGCCGCCACATGCTCGGACCGGAAGCTCTCGGCCAGCCACACCACCTTGCGCGCGCCCACACCCGCGGCGTAGGTCAGAATCTGCCCCAGGTGCCCGTGGTTGGTGCGTTCGAGCTGGTTTTCGATGATGACTTTGCCGTCACCATCAGTGCACAGGATGTCTACCTTGAAGTCGCCCACCGGGTGCTCAGTGGCAACGAGTTCGAGTTCGCTCAATCCCAGCGCCTCGGCCAGCATCTCCAGGTTTTCGTCCTGCGCCAGCCACGGTGTGAACTCGCCGGCTTCATGCGCCCAGGCTCTGCGCAGCGGCATGCGTTCGAGTTTGCCGAGTGGGGACTTCATGCGAGAGCATCCTCCATCTGTGCTTCTGCTTCGGGGAGCCGCAACTTTCCACTGATCAGTCGGGGCAATAAGCTATCTCGAATCGCGGCCAATTCGCGCGCTTGCAGCGTGCCCAAAACACGACGGTCAAGCAGTGGCGCAATCGTGCTCGCTAGTGGGCCTATCACCTGGGCAGGCGGGAGAGCGATCTTTGCCTCTGATAAGTGCCCACGCTGAATATGTCCCATGGTGGTCGCTTTGTGCGCCGCGATTTCCCGAAACCAGGGCAGGAAGTGCTTCGTTGCCAGGTAGTAAATGCACTTGGGCACCTCATCCGACGTGACCTTGAAGAGGTGCTGGTTCAGTGCACCTTCGCCTCCGCCCCAAAACTCCACTTCGAGCGACCCCGACCACGAGAACAGCACGTCGCCATCGCGAACAATGTAGTCAGGCTTGAGCCGCGCGCTGGCGCGATCTGCACCGCGCGTGTGCCCTGCTCGCAACTGTGCAATCTTGATCACGGGCAAGAACTCATCATCGCTTTCTGGTGGGTACTTCTGAAGCGCCAGCCCGTTTAGATAGTGCGCAACCGAATCCAGTGAGCGCACGGCCCACCCCTTCGGAATCAACCCCAGCGGCGACTCCTCGAACTCGGACGGGAACAGCGCAGCGGTGGCGGCGTCCATGCCTTCGGGCTCGCGCCCTTCGGCCTTGGCGCGCACGGGATCGAAGTCGATGAACCAGCTCTTGAACAGGGCCTGGGCGATGGCTTCGAGGGTGGCATTGGTTTGACGCAGGAGGCTGATTCGCTCATCAAGAAGACCAAGCCAGCCTGCGATCTGCCTCTGCTCACCAATTGGTGGAGTTGGCGTTGGAATTTGCTCGACCACATTCCGTGGTGCGATGTTTTGTTGAACAGCGCCATGAGAAGCGCCGAGCAGACGTAGCTGACCCTCCGGGGACGTCAGAAAGTAGTACAGGAACGACGGGAGTAACCGATCGACGTCGGGACGGAGGACTAGAAGCGCCTGACTGATGATTCCTTTCGGGTCTTCCTCGCGAATGACGGAGATTCGTCCTACCGTACCCGAGCAGCTCACTATGAGGTCATGCGTCCGGACTTGAAAACGCTTCAGCTCCTCAAACTTCATCGGGTCAATGAAGAACCGAAAGCGGCGGTGACCGTCAATTGCCTGCTGTTGCTCGTAGACCGGGATGCCTGCCGACTTCAACTCTGGGCGCCGCAAGGCTGAACCAAATGGGCCCCGGATGTAACCCTTTGGTGCAAGCAGAGTGCCGAGTGGCCGATACTCAAATTGCATACCCCAACTCTCCCAACCTATCTCGAATCACTCTATCGATTTCTGTACCTTCGGCCAGCTGCGCAGCGAGCTGCGCCGTCAGCCGTTCCATCTTCTCGTTGAACGCCTCGTCGTCGTCGTCCGTGGCTTCCGCGCCCACATAGCGGCCTGGGGTCAGCACAAAGCCATGCTCTGCGATTTCGGCCAGCTTCACGGCACGGCAGAAGCCCGGCACGTCGGCATACGCCTCATCGGCTGCCACTTCGCCATCGGCCCGCCAGCGGTGCACCGTGGCGGCGATCTTCTCGACGTCCTCCTCGTCCAGCACGCGGTTCACCCGGGTGTCCATTCGGCCGAGCTTGCGCGCGTCGATGAACAGCACCTCACCCCGACGGTCACGGCCATTCTTGGCCTTGTCCTTGGCCAGGAACCAGAGGCAGGCCGGGATCTGCGTGTTGAAGAACAGCTGCGGCGGCAGAGCGACCATAACCTCGACCACATCGGCCTCGACCATGCGCTTGCGGATCTCGCCTTCGCCGTTCTGGTTGGACGACATGCTGCCGTTAGCCAGCACCACGCCGGCCTGCCCGCGCGGGCTGAGGTGGTGCAGGATGTGCTGCAGCCAGGCGTAGTTGGCGTTGCCCGCCGGCGGCGTGCCGTGCTGCCAGCGCGGGTCGCCTTCGAGCTTGGCGTTCCACCAGTCGCTGATGTTGAACGGCGGGTTGGCCAGGATGTAGTCCGCCCGCAGGTTGGGGTGCTGGTTGTTCGTGAAGGTGTCGCCATGGCTCTTACCCAGGTCGGCCGACAGGCCGCGGATGGCAAGGTTCATGGCCACCAGGCGCCAGGTGGTGGGGTTGGACTCCTGCCCGAAGATGGAGATGTCGTCTGCCCGGCCGCCGTGGCTTTCCAGGAACTTCTCGCTCTGCACGAACATGCCGCCCGAGCCGCAGCAGGGGTCGTACACGCGGCCGTTGTGCGGCGCGAGCACCTCCACCAGCACCTTGACCACGGACGCCGGCGTGTAGAACTGGCCGCCCTTCTTGCCTTCGGCTGTGGCGAACTGGCCGAGAAAGTATTCGTACACCTCACCGAGCAGATCCTTGGCGCGCGAGCCGCCGCCGAAGCCGATGGTGGAGATCAGGTCGATCAGTTCACCGAGCTTGCCGGTTTCGAGCTTGGCGCTGGCGTAGCGCTTGTCCAGGATGTTCTTGAGCTTGGGGTTGTCGCGCTCGATGGCTTCGAGTGCGTCGTCGATGTGCTTGCCGATCTCGGCCTGCTTGGCCAGGGCCCGAATGCGCGCCCAGCGCGCCGCCTCCGGCACCCAGAACACGTTGGCCATGGTGTAGTAGTCCCGGTCTTCCAGGGCGGCGGCGTGATCGTCCGGGTCCGGAAGGAAGAACGTCGTGTTTTTGTCCGAGAACGAAGCGGACAGGAATTCGCGCCGCTCATCGAAGGCGTCGCTCACGTACTTCAGGAAGATCAGCCCGAGGACGATGTGCTTGTACTCGGCGGCATCCATCTGCGCGCGCAGCTTGTCCGCCGCGGCCCACAGGGTTTTCTTGAGGTCTTGGTTCATTAAGCGGCTAGGTGTTTCAGGTCAGGCGTTGCAAAACGTCCGGTCTGCGCAGAAAACGTCCGGGGGGCGGACGTTTTGACCCTGGCGTTTGTGTCCGGACGTTTTCACCGGCCTGGGTTGTTGATGTAGCGGGCGCAAGCGTACCGAAGGCGGGCAGTCTGCGGCACGCAACGCCCGCCACGCGGCGCCTGATGGCCGGAATGCATGCAGTCCGCGGGGGTCCGCCCAAAAAACCGTGCGCGCAACCGAACTTTTTCGACCCCAATTGCACCCTGAAGCACAGTTTGCAGCCCCCCTGCTCGTTCAAGACCTTCCGTGAACTGCCTGCGTTCATATGGCATATCTATACAGTCACCGATTATCGACACGCGAAAACTGCTCGCAGTGCGCAGACAGACCCGACTATCGGTCCAACGGGCCAACGCCGCGGTACGAAATCGGGTCTATCTGCGCGCCCGCTAAACCGCTATTCGGGGGTCAGTTGCGGCGATCGACTGCCTGTAGTGCCGGTACGCACTGCGTCGGAAGGCGCCCCGTTCAATGTCCATCTTCGGGGAGTAGTCAAGGTCCAGCCACGTCAACGCAAACAAGGATGCGAGGTTTGGCTTTGCGCCCTTGCGCGTTTCCTGGATCAGACCGACCTCCTGCAGCTGCTTAAGGCAGCGCGATACGGTCTGGTTACTGGTCCAGCCGAGTGGCTTCAGAGCTTTGGCGCACGCGACCAGTTCACCGTTGTTCTTCCCGTTGAACTGCCGGGCCAAGTCCACCAGTAACGACCGTGCTGCGTGAGTGAGCTCCCGATAGCCCGGGCTCTCTACGACGACGTGCGGCAGCATGATGAACGTCGGCCCGTCGCAGTTACTGCGTCGCCCCCGTGCGCGCTTGCCGCGCATACCGTCTTTCGGATTCACGCGCGATGGAATGGGCCGTCCTGTAGTGGTGTGATCCGGCAGATTTACCAACGGTCGCGCCACGGCGGGGCTGCCCAGGCGGGTCGGGTCCTGGTGAGTTTGACTGTTCGCGTTCATAGGTTCTCACTTTCTTCGCGGTGTGCGGCGCTGCAATAGTGGTTTGGACCGCGGGTTCAATAGGCAAAAGGGCGCCCTGCCCGTCGCCGGGCTGTAGCCAACGGCTGGGCATGAACAGGGCGTTGCTTGGGAAAGTTCTCTTGGGCGCTGATCGAATCAGCGCACCGGCGCGGCCGTACGCAGACCGCGCGACGAGCGGGTTAATCGCGCAAGCGATGGCACGTCACCAGCATGCCGGTGAGTGCTTTCGGGCTGAGCCACGCCGACCGCTGCGGCGAAGGCCGATCGCAGCCGGTGGGGCGCCTAGTGCCGTACCGCGCGTCGAGCCGACGCAGCCGGTTCAGGAAGCTGGACCGACCGGATGAGATGTCCGGCACACCGACGCGCGGTAGCGCTTCAATGCGGTCAAGCATCGCCTTCATGGCGCGCAACAAGGTCGGCCGATCGGTCATGCGGCCTGCCGCGCAGCGAGCCAGTGGCGCACATCGCCCAGCCGCCATGCCGGACAACGCCCGGAATCGCTGAGCTGGATCGGCGACGGAAACTGGCCCGCCTGGATCAATCGCCAAAGCGTGGTTGGCGAAAGCGGCACCATTGCCAGTAGTGACTTCTTACGCACCAAGGCGTCGTCCGGTAAGTGGCTGACTGGCGCAGACGGACGGGCTGCTGCGGCGCGCGACTGAGGGGGAGATGTGTGCTTAATTGTCATTAACACTCCGTTCAAACGAGGTTCACCCGATACAGGCGCTAGTGCGGCGCGGTGTGCATCCCGGCCGCAAAACGTCTGCTTGGCATGACTACCGTATGCGATTTTTGAGGTCGTGCAAGTGCACAGGCTGCGAGCCCGTTCGCACGATTTCAGAACGTCGCACTGCGTGCGGATTCGGTACATAAAGCCGCACGCGAAAATGGATGCACTCAATGGGGACATTCCGGCCGACTGTCCGGACACATCAGTCGCCGCACCGACAAACGAACATGAACGTCGATTCAGACACCTGGATGTGCCAGCCGATGACGCTCCTAAAGCGCGGCTGGTTGACTGCACGCTATGTGGGCTACTACCTGCTGCGTGGCCGCTGGCCACCGAATGCAGCGGAACAGGAGCGGCGGCGGCGTGCGGCGGCGGCTGTATGGGCCGCAAGCCCACGGTTCCTTCACGACCGGCACGGGCATCCCATCGCACTCATCGGCGCAAATGAGGAGCGGAGCCGCTAGGCGCGGTGCAAGCTTGGTCGGATTCGTCGAGCGTTACAGCGCCCGTCGCTGATGGCAACAACCGGCTGATCCCAGCGGAATTGCCGGCACCGTGTCAGGGCGCCCAAATGGCCAGCAAGGAATAGCTCGGGGTCGACTGGGCCGGGGCCAGCTGGTTCTACGCACCGGCAATCCAGCGCAGTCAGGTGCGTGCAGCCGGTCTGCTGCCGATTCGGCCACGCCCTGAGGCTTGGAGGGTGCCTTGGCTGCGATCTGCCTTCGACAGGGTGGCTACGTAAGCTTTGCGCGCGGCGACTGCAAGATCAAACGCACGCTGTTCGCCGTACCGGTGAATGGCAAAACGCTTCGCTCGGGGGCGTCCGGTCTCATCGCGCACGTAGGCCGACCAGTAGGCCAGGATCAAGGGCTCGCCGGAGGCGCTCACGCGCCGATCCTCAATGCGGCACACGCCCCGAACCCCCGAGGTGTTGTTCGCCAGCGGTTTGACCGCTTGCTCCTTGCGTGTGTAGCTGGGCAGGGCGGCGCGCTGATCATCGCGCCACTTGCGCGCAGCCGCCAGCGCCTTGCGCTCCGTGCCGTACTGCAGATTGCTGAAGCGCTTGATGTAGCCGCGGTTCTTTCGCTCGAAGTGCACCAGAAACGCCACCGTCCCGGTGGTCAGCGTCGTGACCTTCAGGATGGCCGGCTCGACAGACTCGTAGCGCAGGTTTTCTCTGTGAGCCGTCATGCGATTGGGTCGACGCGCTGGGCCAGGATTACCCGCGGGTCAGATTGGGCAGGGTTGAGATGAGTGACGCACCACAGCTTGTCTTGTGACCTTCGAGCGCGACCGGTATCCCGTCGATCGTCCAATCGGGGTCGCCTTCGATGATGACGCACATGCCGCCGTGCTGAGGGATCGGGCATGTGCACTTATCGCCCTTGCGAGCCAGCGACTTGCCCATCACATCCGATCGATTCGGATTGACTTGTACAACGACCCCGCCATGGCTGGTCGGATCACCCAGACGAATGGCCCTTTTCATGATTGATTGAACACTCGGCGATAGCGCACATAGCCACCATTCGCGCCGCGTAGCTCCATCATTCCCATGACCCGAAATCCGGCGCGACTGTCATGAACAAAGTCGTCGAACAATTTGATGCTCGCGAGGGGGAGGTCACCCGGGGACTGGAAGCGCTCCAAAGCCCGCGCATCTTCGGCACCGAGCGTCGGCGGCATCGGCGCCACGGGCATACCGCCACCGATCATCATGGTCGCGTAGGCCGGTGAAGTTTGCATGCTTGCCGCGTCTGCTCGCCATTGCAGTTCGCTGATTTGCGCCCGCAGATCGTCGTTCGCCTCGCGCAACTGCTGTGCGTCAGCTGAAGCTGCTTCTTTGAAAAAGCGCTGATCTTCAAGGCGTTGCTCCGGCTGTAGCCGCAGCCCTCGGTAGCGTTGGTATTGCTCCGTGTGAGACCGGCTCATGGCATTCAACGACCCTGAGCGCATGCAGCCATGCTGCCCTGCCCAAGCATTGAATGCCGTGCGCGTTGATTCAGCGATAGCGAACGTGGAAGCCAAACGGGGTAGCTGCTGGATCTCGTCAGCCGAGAGCACGGGGACGCCGGAGCGCACTGCTTCATAGTGCATGTCGACCAATGCGACTTGCGACAGCTGTGGCGTACTGCCCCAACTCGCCATGGACTTGCCCTGCTCACTCGGCGCATAGCCGCCGCCGACATCCGAGTGCATGCCTGGATAGGCCCTCTGCTTGCCGACATTCGCGTCTTCCACGGGAAAAGCGGATCGCTGTTCATGCAGGGCTGCAAAGTGCACACATTGCTCCACGATGGGGTGAATGCTCATCGTTCCATCGGCCCAGGCCATATGCCCATCTGCACCCCACACTGAGTCAGGGATGCCAACACTGGCGACGGTATCGAAGATTCCCATGAAGCTCAGGCGTATGGGGACACCGGCTAAGGTAAACCCATCACCGTCAGCTGAAGCGATCTGTGCAAGCCAGTGGGCAAACGCCCGAGCAAGCGCGGCACCGCGCGAGAAGCCGAACACCGACACATTGATCTGCACCAGCTTCTTGTTCTGCGCTTCGTTCACCTGCTTGAGCCGATCCTCCCAGTGACGCAGCACCCACCGCCGATTGGGCCCCTCAAGACCCATGGTTCGCCAGAACGAGGAGATATTCCCGACGATCGTTGTGGCCTGCGCGTCAGGAATCAGCTTCGCGTTGGTGAGGTACGTGTGTGCTGAGTTAAGCAGCTGCACGAGCGCCCAATTGATACGATCTGACCCCTTCCGCCCTGCCGCGCCACCGGCCTTGCCGTCGTACCACTGACCGCTGTCATTGACCTTGTCGAACGGCGTCCCTACCCCTGGGATGTAGTGTGCGAATAGGCCACTCTCAGGTTCATCGCGGTGGCTGTCGAACAGTCTGGCGACGTTGCTGTGGTAATTCATCGAGCGCTGCCGCCCAGACTTACCCGGCTCTTGCCAGTCCGCGTTGTTACCCGTGCCGTCGAAGAAGATGCTGACAAAAATTTGACCCTTGCACTTCGTCGGATTCGGGTCACGGATGCATTCCATGGCGCGAGCGCGCTGGGCGGCCTCTCGGGCAGACAGCCGCCGGAATCCGCCTTCGGGTGAAGGGTCTGGAATCGTGAACGTCATTTCAGCGTGCCGGTACGTCGGGCCTGAGCTGTGCCTCAGGTCCCTTCAGTGGGTAGTCTGGGTGCCTCAAGTCCAGCATCGTGGCGAACACCCTGATTTCGCCTGTTCGCAGGAAATGAACGTTGAGCGCGCCGACTTTGTTTGTGTCGTAGGCAGGCACATCCACATCGACAACTCTTTCGGTGGATTCCATGCCCTTTTGCCAGAGCACTTTGACTTTGGTACCGGGTGACCACGTTCGGGGAATCGACACGCAACAGCTCGACTTGCCGCCGCCTGAATGGGGCATGAGGTAACCCCCAGCCTGATTGTTGACCGAGAAGGTGATCTCGTCTTTCGTGTGGTTGTAGCCAGTCACACCCGGGGTGAGCATTCTGGGCTCCTTGTCATTTGCGCACGCGCTGGTCAACAAAGCGCTCGCCAACAGCATGCCAGCGGCAAAGCGATACGCCAAGGCGTGTCGCCGCAGCCATCCACTAGTTACGATATTCATCCAAACCTCCGAACAGATGCTCGTCATCAATCGCCGGTGCAAGCGGTTGAATCTCCCCCCACAAGGGCGAGCCCGCCTGCCAGACCCGATCAGGCAGTAAGTCACTCCAATCCAGAAAGCTCATCACACGCACCGAGGGTTGTGTTCTCCACTGCACCAACTCGGGTTCATTCAGGAAGGCGCCCGACGTGTACAGGGCGAGCAGCATGAACTGCACTTGAGCGGGATGGCCTTCGACGCCGATCTTCCGAGCGACTGCCAGGTGATCGATCAGGAAACGTGTCAGCCTCGACGAGTTCACCCGCGACAGTTCGTCGGGAATCGTTTCGCGCAACGTGCGCAAGACGGCATATGGCACCGAGGCATCGATCAGATGACTGTACTGAGCTGGATTGAGCTCGAACGGGGGCTCAAGCTCGCTGGCGACCTCATCCGACAGGATCTCGGCACTTCGTGCAGTACCAAACCGATCCCAGTACATCCAGCGTCGGACGGGCCCGAAAAAGCTCGCCAGCTGTTCTTGGGACAAGCACTCCAGCAGCGGCTCGAAGACACGCGTGTCGTACCAACGCAGGATCATCTTCTGGTCATCGGGCAACTTGGCGACGTGGAACTGGCGCAGATGCCTTGCCACGCCCTCAAGATCCTCGGGGGAGGAAATCGCATGGACGGCAGGCTCCTCATGCGCAATCGTGTTGATGCGCTTGAGCAGCGGCTTGTACCGCTCGTCCTCGCCGTCCGGCACCGGGAAGACCAAGGGCGCGATCTCGACCAGCCGCTTCTCGGGTGTTCCGTCGAACAAGCTGGCGTACTGCCAGTGCAGCGCCTGCAACGCACCGAGTACATCAGGTGCTTGCGCACCATCAACGATGAAGTAGTCGTTCAGCATGCCAGCTGTCAAACCATCACGCCTGGCGCGCCCGACTTCATCGCGTCCAGCAAGCAGTTCTTGCAGTCAGTGCGCGGGAAGTCCGGCAAGGTCGGCGACTTGCTACTCGGCCCCTTCAGGTCGTACTTGGCGGTCTTGACCAACAGGTTGCCTGGCCCACCGATCTCGATGTTCCCACCCTTCAGGGTGATGTACGCGCCGCCGGACTCAATGAAAGTGATGTGCTGCTTGGCTTCTATCAGCACATGCTTTTGGCTTGCCGTCAGATGGATGGCCTGCTCAGCATTAATCACGGTGTCGTCATGCTGGCTTTGGAAGAGCAGCTTGCCGGTATTCGCGATGCTGTGAATGCCACCGGACTGTGCGAAGTGACGGATGCCGGTCGTCGCATGCACATGCGACTGCAGCCCGGTAGTCACTTGAAGATTCTTGCCAGTCACTACATCTGCATGCTCACCGGTACTGACGGTCAGGTTCTTGGGTGTGGCCACCACGATGCCCGCTGGGCTGTGCAACGCGAGATGATTGGCCGTGGGGTCCGTGGCCTTCTCCTCATTGTTCGCGCCGCTGCCGAGACCCTTAACCTCAGAGGTCTGCTGTTCCTGCGGCTTCAGGTCAATGCCCTCGAAACCCGTTTCGTCAGCTCCGGTGGCTGCCTGATGGGTTTTCGCGTTCTCGGTCAGCTGCTTGGCCAGCTTGAGCGATTCCTCAAGGCATCGAACGAGATCATGCCGATCCAGCGTTCCACCCACCGCCCCGACCTTGCCGTCGGTCGTGATCAGCAGGCCCTTGGCTGCCCGTACCGCACCCCATTCATCGGTGCGCAGCTCGAAGCCCTGGCCGCGCGGCTGCGCGTTGGCCTTGGCCGCGGGCCCCTCGCCCTCACCCGCGGCTTGATCCGCCCGCGGATGCACGAGCCAGCCCAGGTTGAGCTGTGAGGCGCCTTCGGTGGATGCGACCTGCGCGCGGACTTGCCCCGTCGTGTCGTCGAACAGCACCTGGTTGTAGCCGCCGCCGCCGATTTCCTTGCTCTTGAAGCCGGCCAGCGCCTGGTTGCCCGGCAGGCTGCCGGTGCCGCTGAAAGTGGTCGGGCGGTTAGCGCCGTTGTTTACGCGGCCGATCACGATGGGTGCGTCCGGGTCGCCGTCGGCAAAGCCCACCAACACTTCCTGCCCGATACGCGGGATGAACTGGCTACCCCAGTTGGCCCCGGCCCAGGGCAGGCTCACGCGGAGCCAGCAGGTGTCCTTGCCGTCGCGCTGGCCGTAGCGATCCCAGCCGAAGTGCACTTTCACGCGGCCCCACTCGTCGGTGTGGATCTCGCCATTGCCGGCGCTGCCACCCACCACGGTGGCTGTCTGGATGCCCGGCACGATCGGCCGAGGTGTGGTTCTGGCAGGCCGGAACGGCAGCGTGTCGGGCTGCGCATGGATGCTGCACGCGAAATAGGCACCACCGGCTGCACTAACCAGTTCCGGTGCCAGCTTGGCGAGCAGATCTGGATCGATGCCTTCGTAGTTGGCGAAGACGGCGGTGAGTTGGTGTGCCGTGATCAGGTGACGCTTGTTCAGCGCGCTCTGCGCATGCTTTGCAAGCGTGAAGCAGCCTCCGGCGTACAGGGCTCGGGCTGTGGTGCGGCCGGTGTAGGTGTCCGTCGGTGCACCCAGCGCTTCGAGCGCCACCTGCGCCTGGTGCAGGGCCTCGCTCTCTTCGCGGCTTTCCTTGTGGAACAGGCCTGGGGTGGCATAGATCTCGGTTTGCTTGGCACCGAGCTTGGGTGCGTGTTCCGGTGCGACGCGCTGGTCAGCCTTGGGCTGTGCGGGCGCCTGCCAGGCGTAGTCGCTGACAACCACCTGGCTGGACGCCACCTGCCGTGCCGGCTGCCAGTCCAGCAGGCTTTGCTCGTCCTCGCGCCGCTTGCCCACCTGAGCGTTGAAGGGCACGGTCTCGTAGCCAGGGCAGTCGATGTGCTTGGCGATCGAGTCGGTGAGCACCAGGGTGTGACTGCCAGCGGCATGGGTGAAGTGGTAGGTGATCCCCTCCAGCTCACACAGCCAGTTCACGAACTCCAGGTCGGACTGCCGATGCTGAACGGTGTACGGCCGCTTGGCATACGTGTGCGTGAGTTTGAGTTCGACCTTGGCGATCGGATGGTCCGCAAACACGGCCTGCAGGATCTCGGGGATGGTCTGGTCCTGGAAGATGCGCGAGTCGGTCGTCAGCGAAAGGAACCAGAGCCAAGGGCGCAGTTCGACCTCGTAACGTGAGTAGCGCCCCAGCTGATCGATCAGCCTCGCACCGGCCACGATGCCATCCACATGCCGCACGGAGTCGTCGGCAAGATTCAGGCGTACTTCGCTGGTCAGGTGCTGATTCAGGAGTCCGTGCAGATCGACGGCTGCATCCAGGCTGAGGAATTGCAGGGTGCTCGCCTGCGTGCTGTTCAGGCGCTCGGCGTGTTCGAGGCGATGAAACAGCAGCGGCGACTTGGCGACGCCCGCAGGCGCGCGCAGCTGCGCGAACGGCTTACTCATGGACTGATCCCCTGCCGGCGCTGCGACATCGGGGAGGAGAGGCGCAGGCTGGCTTGCTATGGATGCAAGTCTATGGAGATAGCCTGTCGCTTGTCTCGACCGGAAATCACCCGAACGGGGTACCGACGGCTCTATGGCGCAGCCTGCGATACCTTCCGTTGCAATTGCTGATACGCCGCATGGTGCCCGTGCAGCGCGCCGAGACGGATGAGCTAACCCGCTTCTTTTGGTGCGGGCTCAATCAACCAGTCAGCCATGAGCTGCGCCCAGATAGCGTGCCCAGTCCTCCATCAGCGCCACGCGCTTCTCCAGCAAGTCACCTCGGCGATACGCCGCCTCAGCCTTGTTCTTGATGGTGTGCGCCAGCGCCATTTCCGCTACTTCGTGCGAATGGGATGTGCACTCGGCCGCCCAGTCACGAAACGTGGACCGGAATCCATGCACTGTGGCGTCCACACCCAATCGCTTGAGCACAGCGCCCAGCGTGGCATCGGAAAGCTCCTTGCCTCGGGGCGAGAAAAACACCAAGTCGGAATCCGTCAGCCGCGGAACCGCCTTGAGCAGCTCGATCGCCGAAGTCGAAAGCGGCACGCGATGCTCGCGCCCTGCCTTCATGCGCTCAGCAGGAATCGTCCACAGCGCGGCATCGAGATCCAGCTCGGCCCAACGTGCGCCACGAACTTCTCCGCTGCGCGTCGCCGTGAGGATGCAGAACGCAAGTGCCTGAGCGCCCATACCCTCGGTCGCCCGGACTCGCGCATACACCGCGGGGGCATCGTTGATCGGCACCGCACTGAAACTTTCCGTGCGCGCAACCTTCGCTGGCGCAGGCAGCACGGCATCCAAGTGCCCCCGCCAGCGTGCTGGATTCAGCCCCGTGCGGTAGCCACGTACCGTGGCCCAGGACAAGACCTGCTCGATTCGGCCGCGCAGTCGGCTGGCCGTCTCAGTCTTCGTCCGCCAGATCGGCTCAAGCACCTTCAGGATGTGGGGCAGCTCGATCTCTTCAACCCGCATGCGGCCGATCACCGGGTAGGCGTATGCCGAAAGCGTATTGCCCCACTGCTGCGCATGCTTGGCGTTCTTCCAACCCGCGGCGTGCGCTTCGATGTACATGCGACAGCAGGCCTCGAAATCCATGGCACGCGCCTGGTCGGCGATGAGCCGCTGCTTGGCCATGCGACGCTGCTCTACAGGGTCGATCCCTGACGCGATCTGTTCGCGCAAGCGGCGGGCGCTTTCCCGAGCATCTTGAAGCGTGACGTCAGGGAAGCCACCCAAGCCAATGTCACGACGGGCGGCGCCTACGACGGTGCGTAGGATCCATGAGCGCGCGCCCGACCCCGTGACCTGCAGAGCGAGGCCAGCCACGCCGCCAACAAAGTGCAAGCCCGGCTGAATAAGCCGACGCACCTCAAGCGCTGAGAGTTCACGCGCCTTGCGCGGCATGAGTTTGGCGGAGGAATTTCATGCCCATCATCCTACCCATCACAATGAAAGCGATCAAGCGAAATGACATGAAATCTCGCGACCAAACAAAAGCGTTCAAAATCAATAACTTGAGGCATCACTTGATTCATAGAGAAATTCTATGAAACGCCGAAATGGGGGACGCCCTCTCCGCCAGCGGAAAAATGCCACCGAAAGGTGGCTTTTTTTCGCCCGCGGAGAGGAGCAAAGCCCCTGCGGGCTTTGCGCGCGAGATTCGAAAGGCACGGCTTGCAAGCCGTGCCGAGGTCGAGGAGCCGGATGCAGAGCCGGCGAGGTGACGGGATCCCGCTGGCGGCACCGCAACGCCCGACTCCGGCCTACAGTTCGGCCATGACGCTCGCCGAACTCGTCAAGCACTGCTTCACCAAAGCGCGCAGCAAGCGCCCTGCGCCGGGCGCAGACCTTCGGGCCTACGCGAGGGCGTGCAGCGCGCCGGCACTGCGGCCTTCAGAGGTCGCGCCGCACTTCCAGGTCTTGCATGGCGCGGGCGGTCGGCCGGTCGGGATCATCAGCTCGGCCGAGGATTCGATCGCCGGCTACGACACACTGCGCTACGCGCGCATCCGTGTGGCTGCGCCCTACGAGACACCGCTGCCGGACTGGCCGCCGGTAGGCGGTGCAGACGCCCCCTCGACGAGCGCGAAGCCCGCAGCTAGCGCAGGTTCTTCGCCTTGCGCACTTCGTCCATCTTTCGGCGAATCTCCGGCAACAGACGGGTGGCGGCAATCTCGCCGGCCAGCACCACCTGGTTGCGCGCATTGAAGTCCGCGGCCGAGACCTGATCGATCTCGGGGCGGATCACCACATCGGCATGCTGGCGCAGCTCGGCAGCCTTCAATCCAAGGCCCATGATGGCGATCGTCTGATTCAGTGTCGCAGCCAGTCCGTCGACTTCGCCACGGCGCGGCAGCGCCGAGATATCCACGGCGATGACGAAATCCGCACCCAGTTGCCGCGCAGCCAGCGCCGGCACCGGGCTCACTAGGCCGCCATCCACATAGTCTGCATTGCCGATTCGGACCGGCGAGAACACGCCGGGGATGCTGCTTGACGCGCGCACGGCCTGGCCGGCGTTGCCCCGGGTGAAGGGCACGGCGGCACCGGTGCTGAAGTCCGCCGCCACGGCCGCGAAGGGCTTGGCGAACTGCTCCATGGGCCGGTTGGCGACCAGCCGGTTCACGAACGCCTGCAGCGCCTCGCCGCGCAGCATGCCGCGGCCGGTGATGCTCCAGTCCGCCAGGGTGGCCTCGTCCATGGTCATGGCGGCCTGCTGCAGCGCGAAGCCGTTCATGCCGCTGGCGTAGAGCGCGCCGACCAGGCTGCCGGCGCTGGTGCCGGCAACCACATCGACCTGAATGCCCTGAGCCTCCAGCACCTTGATCACGCCGATATGCGCAAAGCCGCGTGCTGCACCGCCGCCCAGTGCGAGGCCCAGGCGCATGGCGCGGGCTGGCGGCGGGGGCGCGACGGGTGCCGGCACGACTGCAGGCGGCGCGGGTGGTGGGGGCGGCGGTTCCACCGGTGGGCGCGGCGTCGTGCAACCGGCCCCCAGGGCGAGCAAGGGTGCAAGGCTCGCAGCCAGCAGCAGGCCGCCTGTGCGGCGCCGCGCAGGGTCGATCGCGGCGGGGTTGGTCTGGGTGGTGTCTGCCGCGAGGGGGTCGCGCGGCTCAGGCAAGGAAGGCGCGTTGTGCATGGGTGGGCATGATATGGCCTGCTGCGCACCCCGCTTGCACCGTGCCTCAGGGCGTGCAGGTCCATCACCTGCCGGCTCGCTCAGCGCCACGATGCGGCGTCAGTGACGGCCTCGTCGAACCGAGGCACGGGTCTGCTCGATGCCGCGCAGCGGCCGGGCTGCGGGGTGCGCGCTCGGTCAGTTCGACTCGCCCAAACGCCCGCGTGACGCAGATCAAGTGCCCCCACGCACTCTGGTGGCATAATTACAAGTGAGAATCGTTCTCGTTTATATTTGCATTTGTGGATTGCCCGCCGGACTAAAGCAGGCGGCCAGTTGAAGTCGCGAGACCCGCTTGGCCACCCCTTCCGGAGCCGCACCGCCACAGTCGCCGATTGATTCGGACCACGCGGCTTGCCGCGAACCTTTCCTTGAACCTCGACGCCACCATGAAACTGCTCTCCTCAATTGCCCTCGCCGCCGCTGTTGCCGCCACCCTGGGCAGCGCCCTGCCCGCTCAGGCCCAGGAGCGTGTGCTCAACCTGTATTCCGCCCGCCACTATCAGACGGACGAAGCGCTCTACACCAACTTCACCAAGGCCACCGGCATCAGGATCAACCGCATCGAGATGGGCGACGAACCTCTGCTCGAGCGCCTGCGCACGGAAGGCGCGGCCTCCCCGGCTGACGTGGTGCTTCTTGTGGATGCCGCGCGCCTGTGGCGTGCGCAGCAGGACGGTCTGTTCGCACCTGTGCAGAGCAAGGTACTGATGGACCGCATCCCGGCCGATCTCCGCGCACCGGACAACACCTGGTTCGCATTCTCCAGCCGAGCTCGCGTGATTGCGTACGACAAGTCCAAGGTCAAGCCCAGCGACATCGACACCTACGAAAAGCTCGCCGCGCCCGGCAACAAGGGCAAGATCTGCATCCGCTCGGGCAGCCACCCCTACAACCTGTCGCTCTTCGGCAGCGAGCTGGAACGCCGCGGCGAAGCTGCAACCACCAGCTGGCTCAAGGGCATCGTGGACAACATGGCGCGCGCACCCAAGGGCGGCGACACGGACCAGATCCGCGCCGTGGCCTCGGGTGAGTGCCAGATCGCCGTGACCAACACCTACTACTTCGTGCGCCTGATGAAGAGCACCAAGCCCGAGGACCGCGAGCTGGTGCAGAAGGTCGGCCTGATCTTCCCGAACCAGGCGACCAGCGGCACGCACATGAACATTTCCGGCGGTGCCATGGCGCGCAACGCCAAGAACCGTGCCGAAGCCCAGGCCTTCCTGGAGTATCTGGCCAGCGACGAGGCTCAGGCCTATTTCGCCAACGGCAATAACGAGTGGCCGGTGGTGGCCAGCGCCAAGGCCGCCAATCCGGAACTCGCGTCGCTGGGTGACTTCAAGCGCGAGCGTCTGTCGATCGCCACCATCGGCCGTCAGGCCTCGGCAGCGCAGCGTCTGCTCGATCGCGTCGGCTTCCGCTGATCGACAGAGCGGCGCAGCGCCATCACGCGCGTGTGCATGACCAACGGCCAAATCGAGGTGAATCTGCCTCAATTTGGCCGTTTTTAGCTTTTATTCACGAGCCAAGAATGCCTCTTTCCGCATCATTTCTGCGGATAGCGGCATATCGGCCACTAGCCGTTTTCGCGTCCGAAATTGACGCAATATGGAGCGGGTCAACCGCTGCCCTTGCCGCAGCTCAGGCGTTGAAGACCCCGGTGGACAGATAGCGGTCACCGCGGTCGCAAACGATGAAAACGATCGTCGCATCGCGCACCTCGGCCGCCACGCGCAGCGCCACGCACAGCGCGCCAGCCGCGGAGATGCCGCAGAAGATGCCCTCGCTGGCCGCCATGCGCCGCGCCATGGCCTCGGCCTCGGTCTGGCTGACGTACTCCAGCCGATCAACCCTGGCCGGCTCATAGATCTTCGGCAGATACGCTTCCGGCCACTTGCGGATGCCGGGGATGCGCGAGCCATCCTCCGGCTGCGCGCCGACGATCTGCACCGCCGGGTTCTGCTGCTTCAAGTAGGTCGACACGCCGGTGATCGTGCCAGTCGTCCCCATCGCGCTCACAAAATGCGTGATCCGCCCGCCCGTCTGCTGCCAGATCTCCGGGCCGGTGCCTTCGATGTGCGCAAGCGGATTGTCCGGGTTGGCGAACTGGTCGAGTACACGGCCCTTGCCTTCGCGCTGCATGCGCTCGGCCAGATCACGCGCGAACTCCATGCCCTTGCTCACACCGTCGCCAGCGGCGGGCGTCAGAATCAGCTCGGCGCCGTAGGCTGTCATTGCCGCGCGGCGCTCCACGCTCAGGTCGTCGGGCATGATCAGGATCATGCGGTAGCCCTTGATGGCAGCCGCCATCGCCAGGGCAATACCGGTGTTGCCGCTGGTGGCCTCGATCAGCGTGTCGCCGGGCTTGATGTCACCGCGCGCCTCGGCGCGGCTGATCATCGACATCGCCGGCCGGTCTTTCACCGAGCCTGCCGGGTTGTTGCCCTCCAGCTTGCCCAGGATCACGTTGCCGCGTGGCGTGCCCAACTCGCCCGGAATGCGCTGCAGGCGCACGAGCGGCGTGTGGCCGATGGTTTGTTCGATGGTGGGGTACTGCGGCTCGGGGCGGGTCATGGGGAAATCGTATCCGAGCTGAACCGCGCGGCTGGCCGATGCGCCCGAAGAAGCCCCAAAAGAGAAAGGGCCACACACCCTGCCGGGTGGCGGCCCTGTATTGGCTCGCCCCGCGCAGCAGAAAGGCGCGGCGCGGAGTTCACATCACTTCTTCTCGTCTTTCTTGGCTTCGGGCTTGTCGGTCTTCTTTGCGTCCTTGCTCGCTTCGGCAGCGGCCTTGGGCAGCACGGGACCGCCTGCAGGCGCTGCAGCCTTCGGCGCATCCTTGGCAGCTGGCGCAGCCGGCTTGGGCAACACCGGGCCGCCGGGGGTAGCCGTTGCCTTGGGCATGTCCTTGGCAGCCGGGGCCGCGCTGGTGGAAGCTGCGGCCGGGGCGACGGCCGCAGACGCCGCCTTGGCCGCAGGGGCAGGTGCTGGCGTAGGGGCAGGCATCGTCTTGGCCGCCGGGGCGGCTGCGCTCGCCGCCTTCGCCGGGGCGCCGGCGTAGGACTTGCCGCCCACGGTCAGGCCGCCTTCGCTCATGGTGACAATGGTCTTGTCGCCCACGCCATCCACGCGGGCACGGAAGTCGGCCCAGTCCTTGAACGGAGCCTTCCTGCGCTCCTTGATGATGTTCTTGGAAATCGCCGGGCCGATGCCCTTGACGGAGTCCAGCTCCGCTGCGGTGGCGGTGTTCACGTCCACCGCGGCCCAGGCCAGATTGATGCTCGCGAGCAGGGCGAGCAATGCGAATACCAGTTTCTTCAGCATGAGAGTCCCTCCGTGGCTGCGGTGCAGTCCGCTTTGACGAAACGGCATTCTGCGCCGGCGCGTTGACCCCGGCGCCGTTTCAATTGTGAAGCGATGTGAGCCTGCAGCTGCTCGCGGCGGCGCCCCAGCTGCTCCGTGCGCTCAGGGGCCGACGGGGCTGGCCGCATAGGGCAGCGTGTCCCATTGCTTGCAGCCGGGGCACTGCCAGAAGAAGCGCTGCGCACGGAAACCGCAGTTGCGGCACTCGTGGCGCTTCTGGCTGCGCAGCATGCCGTTCATCATCTGCGTGATGTGGGCCAGATCCTCGTCGCCATCGCCCTGCATGGTCGCGCGCAGGCGAAGCAGCGCATGGGCCTGTGACAGGCGTGGCAGGCGCTGCAAGGCCACGCGGGCAAACTCGAGCGCCGCGCTCATCGACCCCGCCGCCTCAAGGCGCTTGATGATCACGGCAGCAAGCGCGTCATTGGGCGACGCGTCGAACCAGCTGCGCAGCTGCGCATCCAGCGGCCGCTGGCCCGGTGCGCTGAAGGCCACGTGCTGCGCCGCATCGATGTAGGCCTCCACGATCTGCGGCGCAAACTCCGGATGCTCGGCGAGGGTCTGGTCGGCCAGCTCGACGATCCGCGCCCAGGCCTGCTCGGCCGCGGCGATGCCGATCTCGATCTGAACGATGCGCAGCAGCGCGGCATCGGCAGTGCGCGCGCGAGCCAGCTGCTCGCGCGCGTCCTTGAGGTCCTTGCGCTCGATGGCCGCCTCGGCCAGCTCACAGTACAGGTGCGCGATCGTGCGTGACTTGGTGGGCGTGTCCGCGCCGCTGCGCCGCAGGGCGTCGATGCTGAGCTGCCATTCACTCTGCAGCTGATAGACCTCGGCCAGAAAACCCGCCGCTTGATCGGCATGCGGTGTGTCGGCCAGGGACTTGAAGGCCGACTCGGCGCGGTCCAGCAGGCCGGCGCGCAGGTAGTCCTGGGCGAGTGCGAACAAGGCTTGGTCGCGGAATTCGACCGGCAGATCGGCGCGCTCGAGCAGATTGCGATGCAGACGGATGGCGCGCTCCATCTCGCCGCGGCGGCGGAACAGGTTGCCCAACGCAAAGTGGAGCTCGATGGTCTCCGGGTCGAGCTTGACGACCTCGATGAAGGCCTCGATGGCGCGATCCGGCTGCTCGTTGAGCAGGAAGTTCAGGCCGTTGAAGTAGGAGCGCGGCAGGCGCGCAGATTCACTCAGCAGCTCCTTCAAATCAAAGCCACGCGCGATCCAGCCCAGGCCGAAGATGACGGGAATGGCCAGCAGCCACCAGGTGTCCATGGAGCGTGTTCTTCAGTTCAGCTGAGCGTGGAAGGTCATCAGGCCCCGGCGCGCTGCGCGTCGTCGTCAGGGCGGGCGCTCGCGCTGGTTGCAGCGCTGCGCAGGCTGTCGGTCGAAACCGCGGGTTGCGCGTCGCGTGTAGCGCCTCGTGCAGCATGCAACTCGCGGTTCAGGCGGAACAGACGCGGCGCCGTGGCCAGCAGTGCCGTGAGCACGCCCGCACCGAATGCGATCAGCACGATCACGATCAGCGGCGCGGTCAGGCTAGCGGTTTCAGTCAAGCGTAGCGTGGCGGTATCGGAATTCTTCAGCGCCACCCAGAACATGAACAGGAACACGGCCACCCAAAGGGCGTTGGTCAGCAACCTGAGCATGGGCGCTCCGTGGACAGGACGACGGCGGACTCGCAAGCTTTGCGCATGGGCGGCATTCTAGGCGCAGGCCCAGTGCCTCACGCACCGCGCCGGAACCAAAACAAACGGGCCACACATCGTGCAGCCCGTGGACATCTTGAGAGCTTGTGAGCGACCTTCATCGTGTCGCGGCGGTGCTCAGGCCGCCTTGGCGGTTTCGTCGGGATCCTCATCGCCTTCGCGATGGTCGACCAGCGCGCGCAGGTCCTTGCCGGGCTTGAAGTGCGGTACGCGCTTCTCAGGCACCACGACCTTCTCGCCACTCTTGGGATTGCGGCCGGTGCGGGCCGGGCGGACATTGAGCGAGAAGCTGCCGAAGCCGCGGATCTCGATGCGCTGTCCCTGCGCCAGCGTGGCGCTCATGGCGTCGAGAATGGTCTTGACCGCGTACTCGGCGTCCCGCGTGGAAAGCTGCGGATAGCGCTGTGCGAGCGCGGCAATCAGTTCGGACTTGGTCAGGTTCTGCTGGGGCATGGAGCGCCGAAGAGGAAGATGACGTTCGACCCGGAATCGGTAGAGCCAGGATCTGGATCACCGGGGCGCCCTGGCGGGCACCCCGGCTTCAGTCACAGGCTGTTCGGTTCAGCTTGGGGGCTGGCCTTGCGGCTTAGCCCTTGTTGCTGTCGAGCTTGGCCTTGAGCAGCGCACCGAGGTTGGTGGTGCCGGTGGCCTTTTCTTCCTGCTTGGACATGAAGTCCGCCGTTTCGGCGCTGTCCTTGGCCTTGATCGACAACTGGATCGAACGGTTCTTGCGGTCGATGTTGATGATCATGGCTTCGACAGCGTCGCCCACCTTCAGGCGGGTACTGGCGTCTTCCACGCGATCGCGGGAGATTTCGCTGGCGCGCAGATAGCCCTCGACATCATCGGACAGGGCAATCACGGCACCCTTGGCTTCAACACTCTTGACGGTGCCATTCACCAGTGCACCCTTGTCATTGACCGAGGCGTAGTTGTTGAACGGGTCGCCTTCCAGCTGCTTGACGCCCAGGCTGATGCGCTCGCGCTCGGTATCGATGGCCAGAACAACGGCTTCGAGTTCGTCGCCCTTCTTGAACTTGCGGACGGCTTCCTCGCCCGTGTCGGTCCACGACAGGTCGGACAGGTGCACCAGACCGTCGATGCCGCCGGGCAGGCCGATGAACACGCCGAAGTCGGTGATCGACTTGATCGCGCCCTTGACCTTGTCACCGCGCTTGTACAGCGCAGAGAACTCTTCCCACGGGTTGGCGCGGCACTGCTTCATGCCCAGGCTGATGCGGCGACGGTCTTCGTCGATCTCCAGCACCATGACTTCGGTCTCGTCGCCCAGCGACACGACCTTCTTGGGGTCCACGTTCTTGTTGGTCCAGTCCATTTCGGAGACGTGCACCAGACCTTCGATGCCGTCTTCGATCTCGACGAAGGAGCCGTAGTCGGTCAGGTTGGTGACCTTGCCGAACAGGCGGGTGCCCACCGGGTAGCGGCGTGCCACGCCGGTCCAGGGATCGTCGCCCATCTGCTTGACGCCCAGGGAGACGCGATTCTTCTCCTGGTCGAACTTGAGGATCTTGGCGGTGATTTCCTGACCCACGGTAACCACTTCGCTGGGGTGGCGCACACGCTTCCAGGCCAGGTCGGTGATGTGCAGCAGGCCGTCGATGCCGCCGAGGTCCACGAACGCACCGTACTCGGTGATGTTCTTGACCACGCCCTTGACGATGGAGCCTTCCTTCAGGGTCTCCATCAGCTTGGCGCGCTCTTCGCCCATCGTGGCTTCGACCACGGCACGGCGGCTCAGCACCACGTTGTTGCGCTTGCGGTCCAGCTTGATGACCTTGAACTCGAGGGTCTTGCCCTCGTAGGGGGTCGTGTCCTTGACCGGGCGGGTATCGACCAGCGAACCGGGCAGGAAGGCGCGGATGCCATTGGTCATGACGGTCAGACCGCCCTTGACCTTGCCGGTCACGGTGCCGGAGACCAGGTCGCCGGAATCCAGCGCACGCTCCAGGCTGACCCATGCGGCCAGGCGCTTGGCGCGGTCACGCGACAGGATGGTGTCGCCATAGCCGTTTTCCAGGGCATCAATGGCGACGGTGACGAAATCGCCGATCGCGACTTCGACTTCACCGGCGTCATTGAAGAATTCTTCGACGGGGATGAAGGCTTCAGACTTCAGGCCCGCGTTCACGACCACGAAATTCTGGTCGAGACGGACCACCTCGGCGGTGACCACTTCACCGGCGCGCATGTCAGCGCGCTTGAGGGATTCTTCAAACAGGGCGGCAAAGGATTCGCCGCCAGTGGCAACTTGAGCTTCAGACATTGGGGAACTTTCAATCTCGCCGCGTCCGATCAGAAGTGGACAGGCGGCGGTGTTGATCAACACGGCCAACGGGCGTCGGCCGCACCTTCTTCCGCAAACCTGTGAATGCGGTCACGGAAGCCTTCCAGTATAGCCGGAAAGCGCTTTGTTTTCAGAGAGTTAGCTTGGGCGCAGGTCCGATTGACCGACGCTGTCGGCCATTCAAAGAAGAGTTGCGCCTCAGGCAACGCGCGCGGTCGCCAGCCAGCCGCGCATGAGCGCTGTTTCGCGCCCCTCGATCACGTCCAGAAAGGCCTTGGGCGAGGGCAGCTTCTTGAACGCAACTAGGCCCTGCACGAGGAAGGTATGCAGCCGCTGAAGACCAGCCGCCTTGGCAGGCAGCTCCATCATCTTTACGGTGGGCATGATGAGCGGCAGCTTCACCGCCTGCGCCAGCAGCTCGCCGCAGCGGCGCGTCAGGTCGATCTGGCGCTGTCGGTCCGCCGCCCGGCCCATGCTGGCGTAGGCGGTGCCGTAGTTCGCCTCTGTCAGTGGCAGGCGCAGGCGGACGAGCGTGCGCACCATCTCCACATCCAGTTCGGCAGAGAGCAGATCCAGACTGACGGCGTCTCCGATCGCCTGCAGCGCCACCTCGGGCAGCAGCTTGGCCAGTGTGGGCACGATGCGCTGCACATCGGCGTCACGCTGCGCCGCCTGATCCGCCGGGCAGTAGAGCTGCTCCAGAAAGAAGCGGCCAGCCGGTTCGGTGGCGGGATCGGCCAGCTGGTCTGCATAGGTTTGTGCCAGACGCGCGCGCTGCCAGCTCTGTAGTTGCGTCAGCGACGCAGCCAGTTCGCCCTCGGCCACGCGCAGTTGTTGCAACGCAGCAAGCTCATTCAGCAGACGGGATTGCCACTCGGCGCGCCAGGCTTTGCTCATGGATGCATTTTAGTGAACACCCGGTACGTCGAGTGCACCGAACCCACCCGCCGCAAGCTGCGCTTGGCAATGACTTTTGCTGCGCCGCGTAGTGACGCACCTCTAGGAAAGCCAGTCTGCGCGCCTGCGGCACCCTGCAAGAATCGGCCGCATGAATCGCAGACGTTTTCTGGCGGTGGGCGCAGGCAGCGCCGCGCTGCTGGCGGCCGGGGGCTGGTGGTGGAGCACCCAGAGCGGCCAACCCAAGCGCGCCGCGCTGCAGACCCCGGCCGCGCGCGTGCTGATCACCGCTTTGATCCCGGCCGTCGTCGGCCAACCAGACGGCAAGCCGCTGGCGGGTGCCGAACTGGCCGCTGCCGCCGACCGCATGCTCGCGACCATGGCCGGGTTGCCGCTGAGCGCACAGGACGAACTGGGTGAACTCTTTGGCCTGCTGGACAACAGCGCCTTCCGGCGTCTGGCCGCGGGCATCAGCACGCCCTGGGAGCAGGCCACGCCCGAGGCGCTTGCGCAGTTTCTGCAGAGCTGGCGCACGCACTCCCTGAGCCTGCTGCAGGTCGGCTACCACGCCCTGCACGATCTGGCGGCGGGCAGCTTCTATGCCGACCCGTCCACCTGGGGCCCCACCGGCTACCCCGGTCCGCACATCCAATTCTCCTGAGTACAGCCATGGTGCAGTTGCCTGATCCGATCCGAGAGGGTCTTGAACGCGGCTGGAAGGTCGTGAACGCGCCCGCGGCGCAGCCGGATGTGCGCTGCGATGTCCTGATCATCGGCACCGGTGCCGGCGGCGGGATTGCCGCCGAACTGATGAGCAAGGCCGGGCTGGACGTGGTCCTGCTCGAGGAAGGCATGCTCAAGAGCAGCCGCGACTTCAAGATGCGCGAGGCCGACGCCTACCCGCAGCTCTATCAGGAGTCAGCCGCGCGCAAGACCAAGGACAAGGGCATCAACATCCTGCAGGGCCGCACGGTGGGCGGCTCCACCACGGTCAACTGGACCAGCAGCTTTCGTACGCCCCACCCCACCTTGGCCTACTGGAACGAGAAGTTCGGCCTGGCCGACTACACACCCGAAAAGCTCGTGCCCTTCTTCCTGGAAGCCGAGCAGCGCCTGAACGTCAGTGCCTGGCTCACGCCGCCCAACGAGAACAACGACCTCTTGCGCCGCGGCGCGGCCAAGCTGGGCATACCCGCCGCCGCCATCCTGCGCAATGTGCGCAACTGCTGGAACCTGGGCTACTGCGGCATGGGCTGCCCCACGAACGCCAAGCAGTCCATGCTGGTAAGCACGATTCCGGTCGCAATGGACAAGGGCGCGCGCCTGTTCACACGCTGCCAGGCCAAGCAGCTTGAGCTGGCAGACGGCAAGATCAAGAGCGTGCTGGTGCAGCCGCTCGATGCGCCAGGCCTGGCCCCCGACGGCAACCCCTTCCGCATCACTGCGAAGCATGTGATTCTTTCGGGCGGTGCGATCAACAGCCCCGCGCTCCTGATGCGCTCCAAGGCGCCGGACCCGCACGGCACCCTAGGCCGCCGCACCTTCCTGCACCCGGTGGTGATTTCCTCGGCCCTGATGGATCAGAAGGTCGAAGGATTCATGGGCGCGCCGCAGACCATCTACACCGACCACTTCCTGGACACCCAGCCGATCGACGGGCCGATGGGCTTCAAGCTCGAAGCACCGCCCCTGCATCCGGTGCTGTTTGCCTCCACGGTGCACGGCTTCGGCAGCATGCACGCCGACATCATGGGCAAGTTCGATCGCACCCATGCGCTGCTGGCGCTGATGCGTGACGGCTTCCATCCGGACAGCCCCGGTGGCCGCGTGGAGCTGCGCAGTGACGGCAGCCCGGTGCTGGACTATCCGCTCAACGACTATCTCTTTGCCGCCGCGCGCCGCGCCTTTCTGGCCATGGCCGAGATCCAGTTCGCCGCGGGCGCCAAGACCGTCTACCCGGTTCATGAGCAGGCCGGCGGCTACACCAGCTGGGGCCAGGCCAAGGCGGCAATCGAGACCCTGCCGATGAAGCCGCTGCTCACGCGCGTGGTGTCCGCCCACGTCATGGGCGGCTGCGGCCTCGCGGCGGACGCCAAGCGCGGCGTCACGCGGCCCGACGGCCGGCACTGGCAGATCGAGAACCTGTCGATCTTCGACGGATCGCTCTTCCCGACCTCGATCGGCGCCAACCCGCAGCTCTCGATCTACGGCATCGTCACCAAGCTGGGCGAGGCGCTGGCCGAGCAGCTCAGCGGCAAGAAGGTCTCGCTCGTCTGATGAGCGAGGCCGCGCCGCCGCAGCCCGAGGCGCACGCTGTGCAGCGCCCTCGCGGCTGGGCACCCGGCGCATGGCTGCGGGCCACGATGCTCGCCTACATCAGCTGTGCGGCGCTGCTTGCAGCATGGCGCTGGGACGGCTCGTCTGCGCTGCTGGCCTGGGCGCTGATACTCGCCGCCTGGTTTCCCATCCATCTCTGCATCAATGCCGGCGGCCTGCTGCTGGCTCGGTCGAGCGAGCGGCTGGCGTTTGCGGCGTGGTGGCGCTGCGTGCTGGGCGAATGGCGCAGCTCGGTGCGCATCTTCCTGCTGGATCAGCCCTGGCTGACATGGCGCAGTCAGCCGCAGCCCCTCGCCCCGCAGGCGGGCACTGCGCCGGTGCTTCTGCTGCACGGTTACTTCTGCAACGAGGCGCTGTGGTTTCACCTGCAGAAGCGCCTGGCTGCACAGGGCATCGTGAGCCGCGCCGTGAGCCTGAGCCCGGCCATGGCTTCGATTGATGATCTCGTCCCGCAGGTTGCCGAGGCTGTGGACACTCTGCGCGCCGAAACGGGCGCTGCGCAGGTCGCAATCCTTGCGCACAGCATGGGCGGGCTGGTGGCCCGCGCCTACCTGCGCATCCATGGGCCGGCGGCGGTCGCCCAGCTCATCACGATCGGCTCGCCGCACCAGGGCACGAAGCACGCGCGCCTCGGTCTGGGGCGCAACGCGCGACAGATGGAGCTGAACAACCCCTGGCTGACGGCGCTCGCGGCGCATGAGGCCACTCACCCGCTGCCGCCGACGACCGTGATCCTGTCACGGCACGACAACGTGGTCGCGCCGCAGGATGATCAGACCCTGCCCGGCGCGGAGACCCTGCGCTTCTCGCGGCTGGGGCACCTGGCGCTGCTGGACGATGCGCGGGTGCAGGCCACGGTGTTGCTGCTGCTCAGCCCCGCAGAGACTCTGCAAAAATAGTTATTTTCGGCCACAAAATAACAAGAAAGGCGAAAAGCCGCTTTCCGCTTGATCTGCGAGGATCTTCAGCTGTTTTCTGCCAAAAAGAACACCGGTTTCAAATAATTTCGGTCATTTTCTTGGAAACTCGACCGAAAACTACCGTACCGCGGCCCTACAGCGCCTGCGAAACGTCGGCCCAGAGGTCTTCCACGTACTCCAGGCCCACCGACAGGCGCACCAGACCCTCGCAGATGCCGGCGGCGTCGCGCGCCTCCTGCGTCAGCCGCGCGTGGGTGGTGGTGGCCGGGTGGGTGATGGTGGTGCGTGTGTCACCGAGGTTGCCGGTGATGCTGCAAACCTTGACGGCATCAATCACCCGCCAGGCGTGATCGCGCCCGCCGGTCACTTCGAAGCTCAGCAGCGCGCCGCCGCTGCCGTTCTGCATGCGCATGGCAAGTTGGTGCTGCGGGTGGGTGGGCAAGCCGGGGTAGTTGACGACCTTCACGCCGGGGTGGGCGGCCAGGCGCTCGGCCAGCAGCTGCGCATTGCGGCTTTGCTTTTCCATGCGCGCGGAGAGCGTCTCCATGCTCTTGAGCAGCAGCCAGGCATTGAAGGCCGAGAGCGCCGGGCCGGCCGTGCGCATATAGGGGATGAATTTCTCCTCGATGAGCTGCTTGCGCGCGAGGATGGCGCCGGCCAGCACGCGGCCCTGCCCCTCCAGGAACTTTGTGGCCGAGTGCAGCACGATGCTCGCGCCGAACTCCGCCGGCCGCTGCAGCGCGGGGGTGCAGAAGCAGTTGTCGACGATGAGTTCCGCGCCCACGCTGCGTGCGATCTCCGCCAGTGCGGCCACATCCGCCACTTCCAGCAGCGGGTTCGACGGCGTCTCCACGTACAGGAACTTCGTCCTGGGCGTGACCGCGGCGCGCCAGGCATCCAGATCGTTCTGGCCGACGAAGGTGGTGCTCACGCCAAAGCGTGCCATCAGCTGCGCGAACAGGTTGTAGGTGGAGCCGAACAGGCTGCGGCTCGACACGATGTGGTCACCTTGGGCGCACAGGGCCATGGCGCAGGCCAGGATGGCGCTCATGCCGGTGGCGGTGGCCACACCGGCTTCCATGCGCTCCATGGCAGCCAGGCGCTGCTCGAACATGGCCACCGTGGGGTTGGTGAAGCGCGAGTACACCGGCCCGGCTTCCTCGCCCTTGAAGCGGGCCGCGGCCTGCGCGGCGTTCTCGTAGGTGAAGCTGCTGGTGAGAAACAGGGCCTCGGAGTGCTCGCCAAACTGCGAGCGCTGCGTGGCCGCACGAACGGCAATGGTGTCGGGGTGCCAGGCGGACGGATCGGCCGGCTTGGTGGAATCAGTCATGGGTTGCGCCCTTCCCTGCGCGGGCCGCCGTGCCACGACACCGGGGCACTCAGGCCTTGCGGGCGCGCTCGATTTCGGCGGCGATCTCGCTCAATTCCACCACATGCACTCCGGGCGCCACGCCCACGAGCCGCTGGGCTGCCCATTTCGCCAGCGCAGCCGAGGTCACGGGCGCGTGCTGCGGCTGCATCATGCGGAACTGGCGCAGGTAGCTCGCGACCAGCCGCCTGAAGGCGCTTGCGCCGGCCGATGCGGCGTCGCGCTCCGGGCGAATCAGCAGCAGGCTCGAGAGCGGCAGGCGCGCCAGGGCCAGATCGAGGTCGCTCTCCAGCTGGCCGCGGATGGCTGCGGGCCGATGCGCCCAGCCCGCCACGGGAATGATGACCGCCAAGCGCTGCACGCCAGCCTCAATCAGACGCTGAGCGTGGGCGAGCACGTCGTCCGGACCGAGCGGCAAATACACCTTGTCACGCCCGTTGGCGACACGCTGGGTCGGGTCTTGCAACGTGCCGCCATCGCTCACGACCAGCACGGCGTCTGTGGGTGCGGCGTCGCGCCAATGGTCGGTGGTGACGGGGCGGATCTTGTCTTCGGTGCTCGGCAGCTCGGTGGTCACGGCCACCGCCACCTGCGCAAACTCCATGCGCGCGAGCAGCGCATGCAGCACCGCATCACCCAGCAGGCCCTTTGCCCCCACCAGTGCCACCACGCGGCGCGTGCCGCTTGAGGCAGGCGGCGGGCGATGGTGGGCGGCGAGCGCGTCCTGCAGGGAACTCATCGCTCAGGCCCGCGAGCGAGGCTCAATCCCCACCGCCGGCATAGCCGACGTTGTGCATCAGGCCGCCACCCTTCTCGGCCTTGGGCGCGTTGCGCGAGGCTTCCAGGCGGTCGAGGTAGGCCATGTCGATGTCGCCGGTGATGTACTGACCATCAAAGCAGCTGGCGTCGAACTGGGTGATCTTCGGGTTCAGGCCCGTCAGCACGGCCTTCAGGTCTGCGAGGTCCTGATACACCAGCGCATCGGCGCCGATCTCGCGGGCCACTTCCTCGTCGGTGCGGGTGGAGGCGATCAGTTCGCTGCGCGTGGGCATGTCGATGCCGTACACGTTCGGAAAGCGCACGGGGGGCGCAGCGCTCGCAAAGAACACCTTCTTGGCGCCGGATTCACGCGCCATGTCGACGATCTCGCGGCTGGTCGTCCCGCGCACGATGGAGTCGTCCACCAGCAGCACGTTCTTGCCGGCAAACTCCTCGCGGATGGCGTTGAGCTTCTGGCGCACGCTGCGCTTGCGGGTGTTCTGCCCCGGCATGATGAAGGTGCGGCCGATGTAGCGGTTCTTGATGAAGCCTTCGCGGAAGGGCAGGTTCAGCTTCATCGCGAGCTGCATGGCACTGGGACGGGAGGAGTCCGGGATCGGCATGACCACATCGATCTCGCTCACGTCCAGCGTGCGCGCCACCTTCGTGGCAAGCGTCTCGCCCATCTTCAGGCGGCTCTCATAGACCGAGATGCCGTTCATCGTGCTGTCGGGCCGCGCAAAGTAGATGTACTCGAAAACGCAGGGCGCAAGGATCGGGCTCTCGGCGCACTGGGCGAACTTGATGTTGTTGTCCAGATCGATGGTCACACACTCGCCGGGCTCGACATCGCGCAGCACGTGATAGCCCATGGCTTCAAGAGTCACGCTCTCGCTGGCCACCATGTATTCGCGGCCATCGGGCGTGTCCACCTGGCCGATGGTCAGCGGGCGGATGCCGTAGGGGTCGCGGAATGCCACCAGCCCGAAGCCGGCGATGGTGGCCACCACGGCGTAGCTGCCCTTGACGCGCTTATGCAGGGCACGCACCGCGGCAAAGATGCTGTGCTCATCCAGGCTCAGGCCCCGCGCGGCGTTGCCCAGCTCGTTGGCGAACACGTTCAGCAGCACTTCGGAGTCGCTGCCGGTGTTGATGTGCCGGCGGTCGATGCGGAACATCTCCTCGCCCAGCTGCTCAGCATTGGTCAGGTTGCCGTTGTGTGCCAGTGCAATGCCGAAGGGCGCATTCACGTAGAAGGGCTGCGCTTCCTCTTCGCTTGAGGCCGAGCCGGCCGTGGGGTAGCGGCACTGGCCGATGCCCATGTGCCCCGGCAGGGCGCGCATGTTGCGCGTGCGGAAGACGTCCCGCACCAGGCCGTTGCCCTTGTACATGGAGAAGGCGTTGCCCTGCAGGGTGGCAATCCCCGCGGCGTCCTGACCCCGGTGCTGCAGCAGCAGCAACGAGTCGTAGAGCAACTGGTTGACCGGGCTTTTGGCCACTGCACCGACGATGCCACACATGAGAGCGATCCCCTGGGTTGTTGACCCGAAATAGCCTGCTAGAACTTGATGTACTTCGCCATTTCAGCCGGTAATGCCGGCTTGATGGTCTGAATAGAGAGAACAATCCACGGCGTGGTGTACGCATGCTTCCAGGCCGGATCTTCGGGCAGGCGCGTCAACCCCGCCACCACAGCCAGCGCCATCACGATCACACAGCCCCGCGCCAGCCCAAACAGCCCGCCCAGACCACGGTCTGCCAGCTTCAGGCCGGCTGCCGTAATGGCCTTGTCCACGAGCCAGATCAATACGGCGCCGATGATGCGTGTGGCCACCAGCACCACGATGAAGCCGAGCGCGATGCGCCAGATCGGCCCTTCCACGCTCGCCGGCAGCCAGTCTGCCGCCGTGGTGGCAAAGGCCAGCGCCAGCACAAAGCTCGCCACCCAGGCCACAAGACTCAGGATCTCGCGCATCAGGCCGCGGATCACGCTGACGATGACCGAGGCCAGCAGGATGAACAGAACAGCGGCGTCAACCAGCGTGAACTTCATCTGGGGCTTCTGGGGGGCGATTGGCAAGTGCGAGGCAACGACGATCAATTGGCAATGCGCGGGCTCAGACCTTCGAGGCTGAGCTTGGCAATGGCCTTCTTCGCGGCGTCTTCATTGGCCACGGCAAAGCGCACTCGGGTGATCTCGCCCTTGCTGGTCTCCACGGCCTCGCGGTAGGGCACAAAACCGGCCTTGCGCACCTGCGCCTCCACGGCCTTGATCTTGTCTTCGGTCTGGAATGCACCGGCCTGAACGATGATCTTGCCAGCCGCGGGCTTGGTGTTTGCCTTGGGTTCGGCCTTGGCGGCCGGCTTCGACTCAGCCTTTGGTTCAGGCTTCGGCTCCGGCTTGGCCTCGACCTTGGGCGCCGCCTTCTCGGCGGGCTTCGCAGCGGGCGAATCCCCCTTGGCGGGCGTGGCTTCCGCCTTGGGGGCAGCGACCTCGGCCTTGGGCGGGGCCGGCTCGGCCTTGTGGGCCGCAGCGTCAGGCTTCGCCGCATCCGTCTTGGCGGGGGCTTCGGCCACGGCGGCTTCTGTGGCGCTGGCCGCGGGCTTGCCTGCATCCGCCTTGGTGTCTGCCTTGGATTCGGCCTTCGCGCCATCGACCTGCATGGGCGGCGTGTAGCTGCTGGTCTTGGGCGGGATCTGGATGTTGACGTCGTCCGCCCAGGGCTTGGGTTTGGTGTCCAGCACCAGGGGCACGGCCACGGCGGCAGTGAGGGCCAGCACCACGGCGCCGATCAGGCGGCGGCGGGCGCGCTGCTTGAGCGCGGCGGCCGGATCGGCCGGTGGAAGGTTGCCTGCGGACGAGCCCGCGGCGGATGCATCGGCAGAACGTTTGAACAGGGGCATCAGGGACCGCAGGTTCGGGGATGGACCACCCGAGCCGCGGCGCCTCGCACCCCGGCTCAGGCCCGCTTCAAGGCAGTGAGTGCAGCACCCACCGTGTAGAAGGAACCAAAGACCACGATTCTATCGTTCTCACTCGCGCCGGTTTGGGCTGCGGCCAGGGCCGATGCCGGATCGGCAAAGGTCTCGATGCGGCAGTCCTTGCCCGCCACGATGCCCGCAGCCGCGAGCTTCTCGGCCAGCTGCGCGGCGCTGGCCGCGCGCGGCGTGGGCAGGTCGGTCAGCAGCCAGTGGTCGATTCGGCCCTTGAGCTTCTCGATCACGCCATCCACATCCTTGTCAGCCATGGAGCCGAACACCGCCCAGGTGTAGGGAAAGAAACCCATGTTGTCGAGGTTGGCGGCCAGCACGCCGCTGGCATGCGGGTTGTGCGCCACGTCCAGGATGATGGCCGGCTTGCCCGGCAGCACCTGGAAGCGCCCGGGCAGCTCGGCCGTGAGCAGGCCCATGCGCACGGCGCTTTGCGTGACCGGAATGCGGTCCTTGAGCGCGTCGAGTGCCGCCAGCGCGGCACTCGCGTTGAGCAGCTGGTTGGCGCCGCGCAGGCCGGGATAGGCCATGGCATTGCGCCGTGCGCCGCGCCCGGCCCAGTTCCACTGGTTCTTGTCGCCGGAATAGTTGAAGTCCCGCCCGAAGAGCCAGAGGTCTGCGCCGATTTCCTGGGCGTAGTCCACCAGGCGCTGCGGCGGCACGGGGTCGCCGCAGATGGCAGTGCGGCCGGCGCGGTAGATGTGCGCCTTTTCCCAGCCGATGTGCTCGCGAGTGGGGCCCAGATACTCCATGTGGTCCAGATCCACGCTGGTGACGATCGCCACGTCCGCGTCGATCAGGTTCACCGCATCCAGCCGCCCGCCCATGCCCACTTCCAGCACCACGGCGTCCGGCTTGCAGTCCATGAACCACAGGAAGCAGGCGAGCGTCGTGTATTCGAAGTAGGTGAGGCTCACCTCGCCCTTGGTAGCGTCTGTGCGCGCGGCCTCAATGTGCTCGAACGCCGCCACCAACGCCGCGTCCGGCACAAACTCCTGCGCAAAGCGCGCCCGCTCGTTGAAGCGCACCAGATGCGGCGAGGTGTACAGCGCCACCCGGAACCCGGCCTGGGTGAGGATGGACTCCAGAAACGTGCAGGTCGAGCCCTTGCCGTTGGTGCCGCCCACGGTGATTACCGGACAGTCAAAGCGAATGTTCAAGCGCTGCGCCACCTCGCGCACACGCTCCAGGGTCATGTCGATGGTCTTGGGATGCAGGCGCTCGATGCGCGAGAGCCAGTCTGCCAGCGCGGGGGATTCATTCATGGCGCGGGAGTTTAAGAGTGCTCTACGGCGGCGGAGGGCCGCATGGCCGTTCCCGCTTGGTACATGCGGGTTTCCAAGGGATGTGACTGGAGACGCTTGCCGGATGCGGGTTTTCAGGCGGAGGCCTTGAAGAACCGCATGGGACAAATGAAAACGGGCAGCCTGCTGTCGCACACTGCCCGTTCGGCACCTGCCGATGAATCGGCTACTGCGTGCGTATCAAGCCACCGCTTCCGCCGCCTGCCGCGTCAGCAGCGCGAGCAGCTGGGCGATCTCGGTGCGCATCTCGCGGCGGTCGACGATCATGTCGATGGCGCCCTTCTCCAGCAGGAACTCGGCGCGCTGGAAGCCTTCGGGCAGCTTTTCGCGCACGGTCTGTTCGATCACGCGGGGGCCGGCAAAGCCGATCAGGGCCTTGGGCTCGGCAATCACCACGTCGCCCATGAAGGCGAAGCTGGCGGACACGCCGCCCATCGTGGGGTCGGTCAGCACGCTGATGAAGGGCAGCTTCTTCTCGGCCAGCTTGGTGATCATGGCCGTGGTCTTGGCCATCTGCATCAGGGAGAGCAGGCCTTCCTGCATGCGGGCGCCGCCGGTGGCGGTGATGCAGATGAAGGGGGTCTTCTGTTCCAGCGCGGTCTGGGCGCCGCGGGCAAAGCGCTCGCCCACCACGGAGCCCATCGATCCGCCCATGAACTCGAACTCGAAGCAGGCCACCACCACCGGAATAGTGTGGATGGCGCCGCCCAGCACGACCATGGCGTCGGTCTCGCCGGTGGCGTCCATGGCTTCCTTGAGGCGATCCGGGTACTTCTTGCTGTCCTTGAACTTGAGGCTGTCGACCGGCATGACCTCCTGGCCGATCTCGTAGCGGCCCTCGGCGTCCAGCAGGGCGTCCAGGCGCTCGCGGGCGCGGATGCGCAGGTGGTGGCTGCACTTGGGGCAGACGTGTTGGTTGGCCTGCAGGTCGGCGCTGTAGAGCACGGTTTCACAGCTGGGGCACTTGACCCAGAGACCTTCGGGCACGCTCTTGCGGGTGGCCGGGTCGGTCGTCTTGATGCGGGGGGGCAGGAGTTTGTCGATCCAGCTCATTGGGTTGGTTGGGCTCGGTTAGAGCTCAGACTCCAGAATCAAGCGAAGCGCGAATCGTAGCCAAGAACGCCTCCGCTGCGGCGATTGCATCCGATGCACGCGCTGCACCGCCCGCCTCTTCCATGAGCTGGATGATGCGGCTGCCGATGACCACCGCGTCTGCCGTGCGCGCCACGGCCCGGGCGCTTTCAGCGTCGCGGATGCCAAAGCCCACGCCCACCGGTACGCGTGCCTTTGCCTGAATTTCCGGCAATTTGCCAGCCACTTGCTGGGCGTTGAGCGTGGATGCACCCGTCACGCCGGTCAGCGAAACGTAATAGATATAGCCGCGCGCCTTGGCCACCACGGCCGCAATACGGTCTGCGGTGGAGGTGGGCGCGAGCAGGAAGATGGGGGCCAGACCGGCTGCGGTGAGCGTGGCGGCGTAGTCGTCGGCCTCCTCGGGCGGGTAATCCACCACCAGCACGCCGTCCACACCGGCCTCACGCGCCGCGGCAGCAAAGGCGCTCAAGCCCATGCGCTCGATGGGGTTGGCGTAGCCCATCAGCACGACGGGCGTGGCGCCGCCCTCGGCGCGGAACTGCGCCACCCAGGCCAGCACCTGTTTCAGACCAACGCCCCTGGCCAGCGCACGCTCACTGGAGCGCTGAATCACCGGGCCGTCGGCCATGGGGTCCGAGAAGGGCACACCGAGCTCGATCACGTCGGCCCCGGCGCGGGCCAGGGTGTGCAGCAGCGGCACGGTGGATTCGGGCGCCGGATCGCCTGCGGTGAAGAACGGAATCAGGCCCTTGCGGCCGGCGGCCTTGAGCGCGGCAAAGCGCGCGTCGATGCGCTGAATCCCCGAAAGAGCAACAGTCTCAGTCATTTTTGGCCGAATTTGAATGTATATATCGAGATCAATCGCCACTTCCCGCTTTTTGGGCACGGTAAATGGCCGACTAATGAGTTCTGAAAAATACGTCCGAAATTGATTCATTAACACTTGGACGTACGGCGCGACTGCAGCGGCTCAGAATTTCAGCCCGCCGCGCTCGGCCACGGTGTGCATGTCCTTGTCGCCCCGGCCGGACAGGTTCACCAGGATGATCTTGTCCTTCGGTAGCGTGGCAGCCAGCTTGCAGGCGTAGGCCACGGCATGGCTGGATTCCAGCGCGGGGATGATGCCTTCCTTGCGGCAGCAGTCATGGAAAGCGGCCAGGGCTTCGTCGTCCGTGACGCCCACGTACTCGGCGCGGTGCGAGTCCTTCAGCCAGGCATGCTCTGGCCCGACGCCGGGGTAGTCCAGACCGGCGGAAACCGAGTGCGTCTCGATGATCTGGCCGTTGTCGTCCTGCAGCAGATAGGTGCGGTTCCCGTGCAGCACGCCCGGCGAGCCGGCCGAGAGCGACGCGGCGTGCTTGCCGCTGGCAATGCCCTCGCCGGCCGCCTCGCAGCCCACGAGCTTGACCTGCGGGTACTTCAGATAGGGGTAGAAGATGCCCATGGCATTGCTGCCGCCGCCCACGCAGGCCAGCACGTAGTCGGGCTGGCGGCCGGCGAATTCGGGCATCTGCGTGATGCACTCCTCGCCGATTACGCTCTGGAAGTCGCGCACCAGCATCGGGTAGGGGTGCGGGCCGGCCACGGTGCCGATGATGTAGAAGGTACCGGCCACGTTGGTGACCCAGTCGCGCATGGCTTCGTTGAGCGCGTCCTTCAGGGTCTTGCTGCCGGAGCTGACCGGGCGCACCTCGGCGCCGAGCAGCTTCATCCGGTAGACGTTCTGCGCCTGGCGGCGCACGTCCTCCTCGCCCATGTAGACCACGCACTGCAGGCCGTAGCGCGCCGCGATGGTGGCGGTAGCCACGCCGTGCTGGCCGGCGCCGGTCTCGGCAATCACGCGTGGCTTGCCCATGCGGCGGGCGAGCATGGCCTGGCCGATCACGTTGTTGATCTTGTGCGCGCCGGTGTGGTTGAGGTCCTCACGCTTGAACCAGATCTGCGCGCCGCCGGCGTCTTCGGTCAGGCGGCGGGCAAAGTAGACCGGGCTGGGGCGGCCCACGAAGTGGGCGAGCTCATTGTGGAATTCGGCCAGGAACTCGGGGTCGTGCTGGTACTTCGCATAGGCCTGCTTGAGTTCCTCGAGCGCGTGCATCAAGGTTTCGGCCACGAAGATGCCGCCGTAGGGGCCGAAGTGGCCGCGGGCATCGGGGAAGTTGTATTCACCCTGATCGGGGGCGGAGCCGGGAGGCAGATCGTTGGGTTTCATGGTGAAACCTCCTTCGCATTCATCAGATTGATGAGCGCGTGTCCGCTTTGTTCACTTGGTCAACAAAGGCGCGGATGCGCGCCGGGTCCTTGAGGCCCTTCTTCGGCTTGCCGTCTGCGTCGAGCGCTTCCACACCGGAAGACACATCGACCGCGAACAGCCGCCCTGTGGGCCGCAGCAGCTCAATGGCACCAGCGACGTTTTGCGCGCTCAACCCACCACTCAAAACGAGCGGAGGAGCGCTGTCGGGGTTGGCGTTGAGACGAGCCGCGCATTGATGAAGGATCTGCCAGTCAAAGGGGGTGCCGCTGCCGCCGTGGCCGGCCGACGCGGTGTCGAACAGCCAGGCGCTGGCGCCCCGGAAAGCTTGCACAGAGTGTAGCAACGCGTCTGCGCTGGCACCCTCTGCACTGCCCTGCCCCACGCCGAATGCACGCATCCAGGGGCGATTCGCCGCAACTGCAGCCAGCTCGCATTGCGCAGCGCGCTCGCCGCCATGGCACTGAATCATCTGCACGCCGCTGGCCTGCACGGCGCGGGCCACCTCCAGCGGTTGGGCCTGTACGAACAACCCCACGGTCTGCACAAAGGCCGGCACGCAGCGCACGATTTCTGCAGCCGCCGCGGGCTCGATGTAGCGCGCACTGCCTGGCCAGAACACGAAGCCCAGGGCGTCGGCACCGGCATCCACTGCGGCGCGCGCGTCCTCCCAGCGGGTGATGCCGCAGATCTTGATGCGGGTACGGGCTGCAGGCGTGGCAGTGCTCATGTGCTGGATTGTTTCACGCTAGCAGCGCCTCTCAGGCCAGGTGCGCGAACCAAGGCGCGGGGTCGGCCGCATCCGGCACCCCGAACACCTCCGGATAGTGCACGCCCGTGAGATACAGACCCTCGGCCGCAAAGGTGGGCGCCGCCTGCGCGCGGCTGCGGCTGCCCAGCACCTGCGCCAGCTGCCCTTCCGGCCAGCGCCCCTGCCCCACGTAAACGAGGCAGCCGACGATGTTGCGCACCATGTGATGCAGAAAGGCATTGGCACGCACGCGCACCAGCACAAACTTGCCGTGGCGCCGCACCTTGATGAAGTGCAGCAGCTTCACGGGCGACTTGGCCTGACATTCCGCCGCGCGAAAGGCGCTGAAGTCGTGTTCACCCGGCAGACATTGCGCAGCGCGATGCATGGCAGCGGCATCCAGCGGCCGGAAGCTCCAGCCCACCAGCGGCGCCAGCTGCGAGGGCCGCACCGGATCGTCCTGGATCACATACACATACTCACGCCACTGAGCGGCAAAGCGGGCGTGGAACTCATCGCTCACCGGCTGCGCCCAGTGCACAGCAATCGTGGGCGGCAGGAAGGTGTTGAGCCCGCGCACCCAGCTGGCGGGGTCGCGCTGCACGGGGCTGTCGAAATGCAGCACCTGCGCCGTGGCATGCACGCTGGCGTCTGTGCGTCCGGCGCAGACGGTCGGCCAGCGCGGCGCGTCGGCCTGCACATGCGGCGCACCAATGAAACGCGCCAGTGCCGCCTCGAAGGCGTCCTGCACGCCCAGGCCACTGGGCTGTGACTGCCAACCCTGGAAGTCTGCGCCCTGATAGCTGATGCCGAGTGCGATTCGCATGAGGATGAGGATGCCGCGGGCAGTGCCGAAAAGCAAAACGCCCGGCGAACCGGGCGCTTTGTTCAGGCGGGCAAGATGATCAGCTCAAACGCGAGAGCAGTTCGCGGGCCTGGGCTTGCTGGTCGGCCGAGCCGATGCTGATCACTTCGTTCAGGATCTCGCGTGCACCTTCGCTGTCGCCAATGGCGACATAGGCGGACGCCAGGCTGAGCTTGGTTGCAGCGTCATTGTCCGTGCCGGCTGGTGCCAGGGCAGGTGCTGCCGCCGGTGCAGGCATGTCGAGCGTCGGCAACGGCGCCGCAGCAGGCGCAGTCGCATCACCCAGGTCGAAGTCCAGAACCGCCGAGTCGCCCTCCAGCGGCGGCAAGTCCAGCGCGGCCGGCGGCGGGGGTGCCACCGTGGTCGCACCGCCGATATCGAAGTCGAGCCCGCTGCCCAGCACGTCGCGAGCCGACGACGGGGGCGAGGCTTCCGGCGGGAGGCCCGGCATGGTGGCGAGATTGAGATCGAGCGCGCCGAAGTTGGGGTCGGTTGCCGCGAAGGACGCGACAGGCTCAGCCTTGCTGCCCTTGTCGCTGTTCATGAAATCGCCAGCTGGATCGAGCGCCTTGAGCTGCTCGGGCATCGGCATCGTGCCACCTTCAAGCGCGGGCACGCCGAGATCAAAGTCCAATGAGTTCGGGTCCACGGTCGGGGTGGACATCGTGGTAGGCGCAAAGCCCGCGGACGGATCGCCCAGATCGGGCAGCTTCACTTCCTGGGTGGCATTGCCGGTCACCAACGGCGCAGTGGTGTCGAAGGTGTCGAGCCGGTCAGCGCTCATTCCGACGGGCAGCGTGGCTTCCATGCCCTGGGCCTGGGCCATGGCGGCGCCCACGCGATAGAGCTCATTGCTGGGGTCGAGCGCGGCGCCCATCAGGGCCGCGCGCTTCCACTCGTCACCCATGCCATTGGTCTTGTCATGCAGGACCTTGGCCTCGTCACCAAAGCCGGCGACGTCCTTGCGGCCTGCGAGGATCTCAAGCAGCTTGAGGCGGGCGGTGTGTCGATCTGGCTGGGCGACGAGTGCCTCGCGCAGGATCTCCTCGGCCTGCTTGTCGCGGCCATAGGCGATGTAGACATCAGCCTCTGCGACCGGATCGACCTCGGAAGAGTCGAGCTGGCTGGACGCCGGCATGTAGTTGCTGTTGAAGACCGAGGAGGCATTGGTGGTGTCCACCGTGGCGCCGCCGGTTTCGCCGATGACCGAGTTGCCCGCGGCATTGGCCATCACGCTGTCTTCAAACTGCGCGGTCTCGCGGTTGCGGCGGCTGCGGATGGCCAACCAGCCAGCACCCAGCAGGACCAGACCACCCAGACCGGCCATGCCGACCCAATTCCCAAGGATGGAGTCCAGCAAGCTCGGCTCGGCGGGCGCCGGAGCGGGCGCAGGCTTCGCCACCGGTGCGGGTGCGGGTGCGGGTGCGGGTGCGGGTGCGGGCGCCGGGGCCGCCGCGGCAGGAGCGGGGGCAGGCGCAGGCGCGGCCGCTGCCTTCGCGGCTTCGGCAGCCTTCGCATCTGCTGCGGCCTTGGCATCCGCTGCGGCCTTGGCGTCGGCCGCAGCCTTCGCTGCAGCGGCAGCCTTGGCGTCTGCCGCCGCCTTCGCATCCGCAGCGGCCTTGGCGTCCGCAGCCTTTTTCGCTTCTTCGGCCTTCCGCTGGGCTTCGGCAGCCGCGGCGTTCTTGGCCTGCAGCTCCTTCATCGCCGCGTTGTTCTTTTCCAGTTGAGCAAGGCGCGCCTTCTCTTCGGCGATGGCCTTGTCCTTGGCGATCTTGTCGAGCTCGGCCTGCTTGGCAGCGCTCTGGCCGGCGCCCTTGGCGGTCGGCTCGGCCTTTTGAACCTTCAACTGATCGGCAGAGGGTGCAGCCTTGGACTTGTCTTCGACCTTGGGCACCACGGTGCCTGCGGCAGCCTGCTTGGGCGCAGAGGGAGCCGCGGCGGCCGGAGCCTTGGCCGCAGTGTCTGCCACGCGGTCACGGAAAGACGAGAAGTCGCTGGACTGGGCCACGACAATCTTGCGCGCCTCGCCCGGCGTGACGCTGGCTGCGTCCTGGGCTGAGGGCACGCGCAGAACTGCGCCACTGCGCAGGCGGTTCATGTTGTCGCCGATGAACGCTTCCGGGTTGGCCCGATACAGGGCGACCAGCATCTGATCAAGATTGACAGCGGGCGTGAGGTTTTCACGGGCAATCTTGCCCAGCGTGTCGCCGCGCTTGACGGTGTAGGTGCCTGAGGCGGGCTTGTCCGCGGCCGGTGCGGGTGCCGGAGCAGGTGCAGGTGCAGGCTTGCCACCCGGGGCCGGCGCGGGTGCCGCGGCTGCAGGTGCGGGGGCCGGCGCGGATGGACGCGTCGCTGCGGGCGGTGCAGCAACCGGCGCGGTTTCGACCGGTGCGAGACGCGTTCCGGGCGGATCAAGCAGCACGGTGTACTCGCGGACGAGTCGACCGGTTGCCCATGACAGTTCGACCAGAAGATCGAGGAAGGGCTCGTTGACCGGTTGCGCGGTCGTGATGCGGATCACGCTGCGACCGTCGGGCCGCTTCTCGATCGCAAAACGTGCGCTGGACAACGCGGCATTCGGCTCGATATTGGCGATTCGGAAGGCATCAGCCGACGCGAGCCGCGCTGCGAGCGAAGCTTCCTCATCCTTCGTGAGTGAGGTGATTTCCACTTCGGCGCGCAATGGCTGACCGATGGCGGACTGCACGGTGAGCCGCCCCAGACCAGCTGCCCATGCGTCGACCGCGGTCGCGCTCAATACGGAAACCACTGCTGCGGCCAGAAGCCGCTTCTTCATGTGTGATGCCACAACCCACCCCGGGATGTCGTTCTTCTGGACTTTCAGCATAACTTCAAGGACTTACGGCGGCAATCTTAAGTAGTCTCGCAAGACTTTCTCGACGCTTTGCCTAGTGTCCTGTTGCTTAATGCTGCACTACCTGTAGAGCCTACACCGAAGGGGTGTGAGCAAATGTTGCCGACCGGCAACGCTTGACGGCAAGTCAACAGTTCGCAAGAACCCGAACCGCCGCTCACCATGACGCGACGGTTCGAGACCCAACGTCATGCCAGCAGCAGACGCAGCATACGGCGCAGCGGCTCGGCCGCGCCCCAGAGCAGCTGGTCACCGATCGTGAACGCGCCGAGATACTGCGGCCCCATGGCCAGCTTGCGCAGGCGACCGACCGGTATTGTCAGGGTCCCGGTGACCGCCACCGGGGTCAGATCCACGATGCTGGCTTCGCGCGTATTGGGCACAACCTTCGCCCAGGGGTTGCTGTCGCGGATCATGCTTTCGATTTCGTCCACCGGCACGTCGCGCGTGAGCTTGAGGGTGAGCGCCTGGCTGTGGCAGCGCATGGCCCCGATGCGCACGCACAGGCCGTCGATCGGAATCTGCTCATTGCCGGTGCGACCCAGGATCTTGTTGGTTTCCGCCCCGCCCTTCCACTCCTCGCGGGACATGCCATTACCCAGATCCTTATCGATCCAGGGAATCAGGCTGCCTCCCAGCGGCACGCCGAAGTTGGCCTTCTCCGCATCGCTGAAGCTGCGCTGCTTTGCGATGACCTTGCGGTCGATCTCCAGAATCGCGCTTGCCGGGTCATCAAGCAGGCTCTTCACTTCGGCATTGAGCGTGCCGTACTGCGTGAGCAGCTCGCGCATGTGCTGTGCGCCGCCGCCGCTGGCCGCCTGGTAGGTCATGGAGGTCATCCATTCCACCAGCCCGGCATTGAACAGGGCACCCAGGCCCATGAGCATGCAGCTCACGGTGCAGTTGCCGCCGATCCAGTTCCGGCCACCTGCAGCCATGGCGCGCTTGATGACGTCCATGTTGACCGGGTCGAGGATGATCACGGCGTCATCCTTCATACGCAGGGTCGAAGCGGCGTCAATCCAGTGCCCGCTCCAGCCGGCGGCCCGCAGCTTCTCGAACACCTCGGTCGTGTAGTCGCCGCCCTGGCAGGTGATGATGATGTCCAGCTTCTTCAGTGCCTCGATGTCATAGGCATTCTGAAGACGCGTTTCGACGGTGGTGGCCGGTGCAAACTTCGGTGCGTCGCCACCGGCGCTGCTGGTAGAAAAGAACACCGGCTCGAAATGGGCGAAGTCGCCCTCTTCCTGCATGCGCTGCATCAGCACCGAACCCACCATGCCGCGCCAACCGATCAGGCCTACCTTCTTCATCATCTACCCCTTCCTCTCAAATCAGCTCCAGAAATGAAAACTCCCCCATCCGCAGCCCGCTTGTGGGCTCGATGGAGGAGTCACAAGAGGGCCGCCTGAGGTTTCAGGTCTCTTTCGAAATGGTTTTGCCCGCTTTGATGGCGGAAACGACGGCCGCACCCATCTCAGCCGTACCCACCTTGGTGGTACCGGCTTCGAAGATGTCTGCAGTGCGCAGACCTTGGGCGAGAACAGACTTCACGGCGGATTCGATCGTGTCGGCCGCGTCGGGCCGGTTAAATGTGTACCGCAGCATCATAGCCGCCGACAGAATGGTGGCCAGCGGGTTGGCCACGCCCTTGCCGGCGATGTCCGGCGCCGAGCCGTGGCTGGGCTCATACAGGCCGAAGTTGCGGGCGTTCAGCGAGGCGCTGGGCAGCATGCCGATCGAACCTGTGAGCATGGCAGCTTCGTCGGACAGGATGTCGCCAAACATGTTGCCGGTCACGATCACGTCGAACTTCTTGGGTGCCTTGACGAGCTGCATGGCGGCGTTGTCCACGTACATGTGGTCCAGAGCCACGTCTGGGTACTGGGCCGAGACCTCGATCATGATGTCCTTCCAGAACTGAAAGGTCTCCAGGACGTTCGCCTTGTCCACGCTGGTCAGGCGCTTGCCGCGCTTGCGGGCGGCCCCGAAGGCCACGTGTGCGATGCGCTCGACTTCCGGGCGCGAGTAGCGCATGGTGTCAAAGGCCTCCGGCGCGCCGGCAAATTCACCGTCTGGACTTTCGCGCCGGCCGCGCGGCTGGCCGAAATAGATGTCGCCTGTCAGCTCACGAATGATCAGGATATCCAGACCCGCCACCACCTCCGGCTTGAGCGAGGAGGCATTGGCGAGTTCCGGGTACAGGATGGCCGGGCGGAAATTGGCGAACAGCCCGAACTGCTTGCGCAGGCCGAGAATCGCCTGCTCGGGGCGCAGCTTGCGCTCCAAGCTGTCGTATTTCCAGTCGCCCACGGCGCCGAACAGGATGGCGTCCGCCTTGCGGCAGACCTCAAGCGTCGATTCCGGCAGCGGGTGGCCGTGCGCCTCGTAGGCCGCGCCCCCGACTGGTGCGTGGCCGTACTCCAGGGGCAGGCTCAGCGCATCCAGAACGGCGATGGCTTGGGTAACGATTTCGGTGCCGATGCCGTCACCGGGCAGAACTGCGATCTTGAGCGTCATCGAATGATTTGCGGTTGAGTCGGCGCGAGCCAGGGTTGCGTGGCCAGACGGTGCGCTTCGAAAGCGCGGATCTTGTCGGCATGGCGCAGGGTCAGCCCGATGTCATCGAAGCCGTTGATCAGGCAGTACTTGCGAAACGCGTCAATCTCGAAGGCGTAGCGGCGACCGTCCGGTGTGATGACCACCTGCTCAGGAAGATCCACGGTGAGCTGATAGCCGTTGAACGCTGCCGTCTCGTTGAACAGGTGATCGACTTCAAGCTCGGTGAGCACGATGGGCAGCAGGCCGTTCTTGTAGCAGTTGGTGAAGAAGATGTCGGCAAAGCTCGGCGCAATCACGGCTGCAAAGCCGTACTGCTGCAGTGCCCAGGGCGCATGCTCGCGGCTGGAGCCGCAGCCGAAATTCTTGCGGGCCAGCAGGACGCTGGCGCCCTGGTAGCGCGGCTGGTTGAGGACGAAGTCCGGGTTCAGCGGGCGCGTGCTGTTATCCCGGCCGGGTTCGCCACGATCCAGGTAGCGCCACTCATCGAACAGATTGGGGCCGAAGCCGGTCTTGCGGATCGACTTGAGAAACTGCTTGGGGATGATGGCGTCGGTATCCACGTTGGCGCGATCCAGCGGTGCCACCAGCCCAGTGTGTACGGTGAATTTGTCCATGCTTACATCACCCGGCTGACGTCAACAAAGCGGCCTTCGATGGCTGCAGCAGCCGCCATGGCCGGGCTGACCAGGTGCGTGCGCCCCCCCGCACCCTGGCGGCCTTCGAAGTTGCGGTTGCTCGTGGAGGCGCAACGCTCACCCGGCTCAAGCTTGTCGGCATTCATGGCCAGGCACATGGAGCAGCCGGGCTCGCGCCACTCAAAGCCCGCATTGCGAAAAACCGTGTGCAGTCCTTCGGCTTCAGCCTGCGCCTTCACCAGCCCCGAGCCCGGTACCACCATCGCCAGCTTCACATTGCCGGCCACGCGCCTGCCCAGCTTGCGCACGACACCCGCGGCCTCGCGCAGATCTTCGATGCGCGAGTTGGTGCACGAGCCGATGAAGACCTTGTCGATGCGGATGGCGTCGATCGGCGTGTTGGGTTCAAGCCCCATGTAGGTCAGTGCGCGCTCGTAGCCGCTGCGACGGGTCGGGTCGCTCTCACGGTCCGGGTCCGGCACGCGGCCGTCGATGCCCACCACCATCTCGGGCGAAGTGCCCCAGGTCACCTGCGGGCGGATCTCCTCGGCGCGCAGGTCCACGATCTTGTCGAAGTGCGCGCCCTCGTCGCTGTGCAGCGTGCGCCAGTGCGCCACCGCCTGCTCCCAGGCCACGCCTTGCGGTGCAAAAGGTCGTCCCCGCACGTACTCGATGGTCTTGTCGTCCACGGCCACCAGACCGGCGCGGGCGCCGGCTTCAATGGCCATGTTGCACACCGTCATGCGCCCTTCCATCGACAGACTGCGGATGGCGCTGCCGGCAAATTCAATCGTGTATCCGGTGCCACCGGCCGTGCCGATCCTGCCGATGATGGCCAGGACCACATCCTTGCCCGACACCCCGGGAGCCAGCTTGCCCTCCACGCGGATGAGCATGTTCTTCGCCTTCTTGGCGAGCAGGCACTGCGTGGCGAGGACGTGCTCGACCTCGCTCGTGCCAATGCCGTGAGCCAGGGCACCGAAGGCGCCATGGGTGGAGGTGTGGGAGTCGCCGCACACCACCGTCATGCCGGGCAGGGTTGCGCCCTGTTCCGGACCCATCACATGGACGATGCCCTGCTGCCTGGACAGGAACGGGAAGTAGGCCGCGGCACCGAACTGCTTGATGTTGGCATCCAGCGTCACGATCTGCTCGCGGCTCACAGGATCGACCACGCCATCCAGCCCCTTGTCCCAGCCTGTGGTGGGCGTGTTGTGGTCTGCCGTTGCAACAATGCTGGAGACGCGCCAGGGGGTGCGCCCTGCCTGCCGAAGCCCCTCGAAGGCCTGCGGGCTCGTGACTTCATGAACCAGATGCCGATCGATATAGATCAGCGCGGTGCCGTCGTCTTCCTGGTGAACGAGATGTGCGTCCCAGAGCTTGTCGTAGAGGGTCTTGGCCATGGTGAGTTGCTGCAGTGCAACGGTCGATTATGCAGCAGCACTCTGAGCCCAAACTGACGCAAACGTCAGTTCGGCCAAGCCTTGTCAGGCGCCGGATTCATCGGCGAAGCGGCGATGCGCACGCATGCTCAGGTAGCCCGTCACCAGACCCAGGGCACAGAGTGCGCTGGCCATCCAAAAGGCGGCCGATGGCGCGATCCCTTCCCACAGCCGTGAGGCCGCCAGTGCGCCCACAGTGCCGCCCACCCCATACGAGACACTGAAGTAGGTCGCCTGCCCGCGAGCAGCCAAGGCGCCGGCAAACCAGCCCTGCAGAATGCCGATGCAGCAGCTGTGGTGCACCGCGAAAGTGATGGCATGCAGCGCGGCAGCCACGAGCAGCAGGGGCAGTGAGTTCGGGAACGCGGCGATGAGTGCAAAGCGCGGGACGGCGACTGCCAAGCTCAGCAGCAGCAGACCGTACAGGGACGCTCGCGCGATCCAGCGGCGCTGCGTCCAGAACACCGCGATCTCGAACACCACGCCCACCGCCCACAGAAATCCGATCATGGCCTTGCTGTAGCCATGGCGGTCCAGGTACAGGGAGTAGAAGGCGTACATGGCCGAATGCGCGGCCACCATGAAGAAGGCCGACGCAAAGTAGAAGGCCACATCCGGCCGCTTGAGCTGGCCCCAGAACGACGGCGCGGCGGCGTGGTCATGCACTTGCCCACTGCCGGGAATCCGAACTGCGGCGAGCACCACGATCACGATCAATGCAAGCCCGGCCTGCGGCCACCAACCGATGCCGGCCCACTCAAAGAAGGGCCCGCCGGCCAGCACCAGCACCACGAAACCCAGCGAGCCCCACAGGCGCAAACGCCCGTAGAGAGAAATGTCGCCCTTGAGTGCGTCCACGGCCAGGGTTTCGGCCAGCGGCGCCTGGGCAGACACAAAGAGCTGCACCAGCATCATGACCGCGAAGAAGGCCCAGAACCGTTCCACGAACAGGAAGCCGGCAAACAACACCGCTGCCGTGAGTGCGGTCGCAGCCATCAGTCGCTCCGGCCGGCCGGTCGTGTCTGCCACATGCCCCCAGATATTGGGCAACACAATGCGCAGGGCCTGCATGGCGGCGGTCAGGTAGCCGATCTGCGCTGCCGTGTAGCCGAGGTGATCGGCATACAGCGGCATGTAGGGGTTGGTCAGCCCCACATAGGCGAAGTAGGCAAATAGATAGGCCGCGACGGCGCGCGCGCCGGGGCTCATGGCCACGCTCATGCGCGACGCTCCAGCCCTGACAAGAAAGGCGAGATCGGCTCTGGGTGCGGATCTTCAGACCAAAACTGCTGAAGACCCGCACCAGACAAGCGGAAAGGCACTGCAGACCCCACCGGCCGCCTATGCGTCTTGCTGGCGGGCAGCAACGTCCGGCGTATCCACCTTCACGTCTGCGCACTGGGCGCGGTGCAGCAGCGCATGGTCCATGAGCACGAGTGCGAGCATGGCCTCGGCGATCGGCGTGGCGCGTATGCCCACGCAGGGGTCGTGGCGGCCGAAGGTCTCCACCGTGGTGGCTTCGCCGCTGCGCGTGATGCTGGCCTTGGGTGTGCGAATCGAACTGGTGGGCTTGATGGCGATGTTCACCGTGACCGGCTGGCCGGTGGAGATGCCACCCAGCACACCACCCGCGTTGTTGCTGGCAAAGCCGGCAGCGCTCATTTCGTCGCCATGCTGGCTGCCGCGCTGCGCGACGCTGGCAAAGCCGGCGCCAATCTCCACGCCCTTGACGGCATTGATGCCCATCATGGCGTAGGCAATGTCGGCATCCAGCCGGTCGTACAGCGGCGCACCCAGACCCACAGGCACGCCGGTCGCCTCCACGTGAATGCGCGCGCCGCAGCTGTCGCCCGCCTTGCGCAGGGCATCCATGTAGGCCTCCAGCTCGGTGACATCCGCCACCGCAGCAAAGAAGGGGTTGTTGGGTACATGGGCCCAATCCTCGAAGCCGATCTCCAGCTCGCCCACGGCCGACATGCGGCCGCGCACCTGCGTGCCGAATTGGTCCGCCAGCCACTTCTTGGCTACAGCACCGGCCGCGACCATAGGGGCTGTGAGGCGGGCCGAGGAACGGCCGCCACCGCGCGGATCACGGATGCCGTACTTCATCCAGTAGGTGTAGTCGGCATGGCCCGGGCGGAAGGTGTCGAGGATGTTGCCGTAGTCCTTGCTGCGCTGATCGGTGTTGCGGATCAGCAGGCAAATGGGCGCACCGGTGGTCTTGCCTTCGAAGACGCCGGAGAGGATCTCCACGCGGTCGTCTTCCTGGCGCTGCGTGACGTGACGCGAGGTGCCGGGCTTGCGTCGATCCAGATCCGGCTGCATGTCCGCCTCGGACAGCGCCAGGCCCGGCGGGCAGCCGTCGATCACGCAGCCGATGGCCGGACCATGCGATTCGCCGAAGTTCGTGACTGCAAAAAGCTTGCCGAAGGTGCTGCCTGACATGGAACCCTGTTCTCCTCGCCGGGCATTATGCCGGCCAGCCTTTCAGCGCGAGCCACAGCGCCACACCAACCAGCGCAAGCGCCATGGCCCGGTTGAACCACGCGAGACGTGCACCAACGGCAAGCCACTCCCGGAGCTGCGCGCCAATCCACGCCCAGACAAGATTCGTGATGAGGCCGTTGAATGCAAAACCCGCCAGCACAGCGGCGTGCCATGCCGGGGTGTTGTGCGGCGTCTGGGCGATGGCGGTGAGCGCCAGCATCCAGATCTTGGCGTTCAGCAGGCAGTTGAGCAGCCCCGCCGAGACGCCGATGCTCGCATGGGCTTCCTTCTGAACGAGTACGCGGGTGTTGGCGATCTTCCAAGCCAGCCACACCATGTAGGCCGTGCCTGCAAGCAGCAAGCTGACGCGCAGCGCCGGATGAGCATTGAGCACCGCGGCCAGGCCGGCCGCCGTCACGGCATAGGCGGCTGCAAAACCCAGCGTCACCCCAAGAATGAACGGCAGCGCACCCCGCACGCCGTAGTTCACGCCCAGCACGGTAGAGACAGCCGTGTTTGCGCCAGGCGTGATCGTGCCCGCCGCCAGAAAGGCAAATACGGCCAGCCAGTCGCCAATCATCCGCGGGGCTACTTCCAGTCGCCGCGCAGCGCGAGCGTGGTATCGCGCAGGCCTTCAGGGCTGACGGCATCAGGCTGCACGGGCAGTCCGACGGCGATCCCCACCTTGGTATTGAAGCCGCGGCGCAGCGGCGCGCTCATGGCCGGGCCATCTTTGCGCGAGAAGAAGCTGCCCCAGAATCCACGCAGCGCGATCGGCACCACCGGCACCGGGTCGCGCTCCAGGATCTTCATCACCCCGCCCTTGAACGGGCCCATCTCGCCGTCATGCGTGATGGCGCCTTCCGGGAAGATCAGCACCAGCTCGCCATCGCGCAGCTCGCGGCTGACCTCATCGAACGCGCGCTGATAAACCTCCGGGTCCTGCTTGGCCGAGCAGATGGGAATGGCTTTGGCGGTGCGGAAAAACCAGGACAGAAACGGGATGCGGAAGATGTTGCGGTCCATCACGAAGCGGATCGGCCGCGGGCTGATCGCCATCAGCACCACGGCATCCACAAAGCTCACGTGGTTGGCCGTGAGCAGGGCCGCGCCCGTGGCGGGAATGCGATCCGTGTCTTCCTTCTTCACGCGGTAGATGGTGTGCACCAGGATCCATGCGATGAAGCGCAGCAGGAACTCCGGCACCAGCAGGAAGATGTAGGCCGCCACCAGCGCATTGAGCAGCCCCGTTACGAGGAAGAGTTGCGGGATCGTGAAGCCCAGCTTGCCCAGCAGCACGGCACCCATGCCCGCGCTGACCACCATGAACAGGGCATTCAGGATGTTGTTGGCCGCAATGATGCGTGAGCGGTGTGTGGCCTCGCCGCGCGTCTGGATCAGCGCATACAGCGGCACGGAATAGAAGCCTGCAAACATCGACAGCAGGAACAGATCGATGATGACGCGCCAGTGCGCCGAATTCGCAAGGAAGGCACCCACGCCCACCTGCCCCACCGGCGCGAGGCCCCGGCTGGCGAAGTAGAGATCGATCGCGAACACGCTCATGCCGATTGAGCCGAAGGGCACCAGGCCAATCTCCACCATGCGGCCCGAAAGACGCTCGCACAGCACGCTTCCCACGCCGATACCAATCGAGAACACCGCCAGCAGCAGGGTCACCACGCCTTCATTGCCGCCGAGCACATCCTTGGAGAACACCGAGAACTGCGTGAGGAAGGTGGCGCCGAAGAACCACAACCAGCTGATCCCAAGCAGGGAGCGAAACACCACGATGTCCTTGTGCGCCAGCTTCAGGTTGCGCCAGGTCTCCGAGAACGGGTTCCAGTTGATCTTCAGAGCGCCATCCACCGGCGCGGTCTTCGGGATCATCAGGCTGGCGGCCAATCCCACAAACGCCACAACCAAGGTGGTGGCCGCAGCCAGCGTCACACCCGTGGCCGCCGCGCCTGGTTCGCTCTTCATCAGGAAACCTGCCCCCATGGTGCCCAGCAGGATGGCCACGAAGGTGCCCATCTCCACCAGACCGTTGCCGCCCACGATCTCGTCAGGCCGCAGATGCTGCGGCAGGTAGGCGAACTTGGCCGGACCGAAGAGCGTGGAGTGCAGGCCCATCAGGAAAGTGGTGACGAGCAGCAACGGCAGATTCTTGCTGATGAAACCCACCGCACCGACGAGCATGAATGCGACTTCCAGCACCTTCACCAGACGCATCACCTGCGTGACACCGTAGCGGTCGCTCAACTGCCCGCTGGTCGCCGAGAACAGCACAAAAGGCAGCACAAACAGCGCCGCAATCAGATTCACCACCAGCGCCGGGTTGGCGGCATTGATTTCCGCCGCGTGGTAGGTCACCAGCAGCGTGAAGGCGAACTTGAAGATGTTGTCATTGGCCGCGCCGCAGAATTGCGTGAGAAAGAACGGCGCAAAGCGGCGCTGCGACAGCAGCGACCACTGGCTGTGCTCGGTGGACATTCAGACTCCCTCGATGACGGACAGGTGCGCACTCTGCGGTGCGTGGCCGCCAAGCGTACAGCGAGGGATGCGGCGAGCTATGCGGCGGCTACGGGGAGTAGCGCAATGAGCGACTCAAGGCTGTTGCGCCAGCGGCAGCCGGGAAGAACACGATCGAGACACGAAACACAGGACGAAAGGCAGCCACAGCGCATGAAAGTGCCGGGTGAGCGTAGCGAGCGTGCCGCAGCGCCGCCGAGGAGCGCAGACGTACGGGCAGTACGTCGAGCACCGGACGCGGCGATCCGGCGCGCGCAGTAGCTCAACCGGTACTTTCCTCGGGTTCGGGCCAGTCGCGGATATAGGCCTTCAGCATCTTGTTCTCGAAGCTCTGCGCTTCAAGCACCGCCTTGGCCACGTCGTAGAAAGAGATCACGCCCAACAGCGTGCGGGCATTCATCACCGGCAGGTAGCGGGTGTGCTTCTCGAGCATCATGCGGCGCACCTCGTTGACCTCGGTGTCCGGCGTGCAGGTCATGGGCGCGTCATCCATCACGCTGCGGATCAGGGTGCTGCCGACGCTGCCGTTCTGCTTGTGCAGGGTCTCGATGATTTCCCGGAAGGTCAGCATGCCGACCAGGTCGCCGTGTTCCATGACGACCAGCGAGCCGATGTCGCGCTCGGCCATGGTCTTGATGGCTTCGGCGAGCGGCATGTCCGGGTTGGCGGTGAACAGCACGTCGCCCTTGACTTTCAGGATCTCGTAAACCTTCATGGCGCCTCCTCGTGCTCACGCTCGTCTCAGGGGTTCGACAGATACTATCCCAGCCTCGTTTGATTGCAACCGCGGGCCCATCCCATGAGTGATCGTCCCTATCCCGGTTTCGACACCCTGGCGCTACATGCCGGTGCCCGACCGGATCCGGCCACCGGCGCGCGCGCCACACCGATCTACGCCAGCACCTCCTTTGTGTTTGAGGACAGTGAGCACGCCGCGAGCCTGTTCAACATGGAGCGGGCCGGCCATGTGTATTCACGTATCTCCAACCCCACGGTGGCCGTGTTCGAGGAGCGCGTCGCAGCGCTCGAAGGCGGTATCGGCGCGATTGCAACAGCCAGCGGTCAGGCCGCGCTGCATTTGGCCATCTGCACGATCGCCGGTGCCGGCAGCCACATCGTGGCAAGCCGCTCGCTGTACGGCGGCAGCCAGAACCTGCTGGCCTACACGCTCAAGCGCTTCGGCATCGAGACCACCTTCATCAATCCGCGTGAACTGGACGAATGGCGCAACGCGATTCGGCCGAACACGAAGCTGCTGTTCGGCGAGACCCTGGGCAACCCTGGACTGGACGTGCTCAACATTCCGGCCGTCAGCGAAATCGCCCACGCGCGGCATCTTCCCCTGCTCGTGGACAGCACCTTCACCTCGCCGTGGTTGATGCAACCCTTTGAGCACGGGGCCGATCTGCTGTTCCATTCCGCCACCAAGTTTCTGGGTGGGCATGGCGTTGCGATTGGCGGGGTACTGGTGGACAGCGGCCGCTTCGACTGGCAGGCCGCGCATGCAGCCCACGGCCACTTTCCCGAGCTGTGCGAGCCCTACGCCGGGTTTCACAACATGGTCTTCACGGAGGAGTCCACCGTGGGCGCCTTCCTGCTGCGTGCCCGGCGCGAGGGCTTGCGCGACTTCGGTGCCTGCATGAGCCCGCACACGGCCTTTCTGCTGCTGCAGGGCATTGAAACGCTGCCGCTGCGCATGGAGCGGCATTTGGCCAACACACGCAGGGTGGTGGAGATGCTGGCGGCCCACCCTATGGTGGAACGCGTGGGCTATCCGGAGCTGGAGAGCCACCCGGACCACGCACTGGCGCAGCGCCTGCTGCCGCGCGGCTGCGGCGCAGTGTTCAGTTTCGATCTGCGCGGCACCCGCGCTGCGGGCCGAGCATTCGTCGAAAGCCTGAGGCTGTTCTCGCATCTGGCGAATGTGGGCGATGCGCGGTCGCTGGTCATTCACCCGGCCTCGACCACGCACTTCCGGGTCGCCGACGAGGATCTGGTCAAGAGCGGCATCACGCAGGGCACGATCCGCCTGTCGATCGGGCTGGAGGACGCAGGCGACCTGATCGACGATCTCAAACGGGCGCTCAAGGCAGCGGAACGGATCATGAAGTCATGAAGCTCGGCGACCTGTATGCCTACAGCGGCGGCAAGACGTTTGACGCCGCCAAACCCAGCGTGCTCTTCATCCACGGCGCGCAAAACGACCATTCCGTCTGGATCCTGCAGAGCCGCTGGTGCGCCCACCACGGCTACAACACCCTGGCCATCGACCTGCCCGGCCACGGTCAAAGCGCCGGGCCGCTGCGCACGAGCGTCGAGGCTCTGGCCGATGCCATGGCTGCAGCGCTGGATGCCGCGAATCTCGACAAGGTGCATGTGGTGGGCCACAGCATGGGCTCGCTCATCGGCCTTGAACTCGCAGGGCGGCTCAAGCGCGCGCGCAGCCTCACACTCGTCGGTACGGCACTGCCGATGAAGGTCAGCGATGCACTGCTTGCGGCCACACGCGAGGCGCCAGCCAAGGCGATGGACATGATCAATGCCTGGAGTTTCTCCAGCGCCTGGGGCGGCTTCTCTCACCGGCCGCAGGCGCCCGGCCCCGGCTTTGCCACGCCCTGGAGTGCGCTGCAGCTGATGCATCGCATCCATGTCAAGAACGGACCCGAGGTGCTGCCGACGGACTTTGCCGCCTGCAATGCCTACGCGCCGTCTGATGCGTTGCTGAAGAGCATCGAGTGTCCGACCCTGGTGGTGGCGGGCAGCGCAGACCAGATGACGCCCCCCAAGGCCGGCAAGGCCGTGGCGAGTGCCATCTCTGGTGCAAGGCTCGTGGTGCTGGACGGTGCCGGCCACCAGATCATGAGTGAGGCGCCCGACGCCCTGCTCAAGGCACTGGCTGCGCACCTCCAGGCCGTGGCTTGAACCTCTGCGGCACCGGTTCTACGCTCGCCACCAAAAGACCAAGGAGACACCATGAGCGAGACCACCGCCGCACCACAGCGCTACACGAGCTTTGCAGAGTTCTACCCCTTCTACCTGAGCGAGCACAGCAACCGCACGTGCCGCCGCCTGCACTTTGTCGGTTCGTCACTGGCGCTGCTGATTGCGGCCGCCGGGCTGTGGCGCGGCCAGCCGATCTACCTGCTCTATGCCCTGCTGTGCGGCTACGCCTTCGCATGGATCGGTCACTTCGGCTTCGAAAAGAACAAGCCCGCCAGCTTCAAGCAACCGCTCTACAGCTTCATGGGCGACTGGCGGATGTGGTTCCAGATCCTGACCGGCCAGATCAAGTTCTGATCCGGGGTTCTTCAGAAGCAGCTCTTCTTGTCCACAGGCTGCGTAGTGGACAAGCGGCGCGAGAACCCCACCTTGCTTCCGAGATGCCTTTCCGCTTGTCTGGCGGACCTCTTCAGGCATTTTGGCCTGAAGAAGCGCGTCAAACCTCGATGTAGCCCTTCGTTCCCGGGCTAGCGCCCGTGAATCTCCCGGGCGATCTTCTCGGCCATCATCAGCGTCGGCGAGTTGGTGTTGCCGCTGGTGATGGTCGGCATCAGGCTGGCGTCCACCACACGCAGCCCGCCCATGCCATGCACTCTGCCCTGCGCGTCGCACACGGCCATCGGGTCGGCCGCCGGGCCCATCTTGCAAGTGCCCACGGGGTGGAAGATGGTGGTGCCTATCGCACCCGCCGCGGTGGCAAGGTCTGCGTCAGAGACGAACTGCATGCCCGGCTTGAATTCCTCGGGCTGGTAGCGCGCCAGCGCAGGCTGAGACGCGATGCGCCGCGTCAGCCGGATGGACTCCGCGGCGACCTGCCGGTCTTCGTCGGTGGCCAGGTAGTTGGGGGTGATGAGCGGTGCGGCATCCGGGTCGCTGCTTGCGGCATGGATGCTGCCGCGGCTGGTGGGCCGCAGGTTGCACACACTCGCCGTGAAGGCATCGAAGCTGTGCAGCGGCTGCCCGAAGGCTTCCAGCGTGAGCGGCTGCACGTGGTACTGCACGTTGGCACGGGCGTGCCGCTCGCTGCTGCGCGCAAAGGCGCCGAGCTGGCTGGGTGCCATGCTCATGGGGCCGGTGCGCGTCAGCAGGTATTCCAAGCCGATGCGCGCCTTGCCGATCCAGGTGCTCGCCAGGGTGTTCAGCGTCTTCACGCCCTGCACCTTGAAGGCCATGCGCACCTGCAGGTGGTCCTGCAGGTTCTCGCCCACACCGGGCAAGTCGTGCACCACGGGCACGCCAAGCGCGGATACTCGCGCGCCCTGCCCCACGCCGCTGCGCTCCAGCAGCACCGGCGTGTTGACCGCGCCGGCACAGAGAATGACCTCCTTGTTGGCGCAGAAGGTCACCGTGACGCCGTCTTCACGCAGCACAGTTAGACCCGTGCAACGGCGGCCCTCGAAGTTCAGACGCTGCACCGGCGCGTGGATGAAGAGCGAGAGGTTGTCCCGAGCGAGGATGGGCTTGAGGAAGGCGCGCGCGGCGCTGAAGCGGAAGCCCTTCTTCTGGTTGACCTCGAAGTAGCCCACGCCCTCGTTGTCGCCGCGATTGAAGTCGTCCTTGCGCGGCAGGCCGGCCTGCACCGCGGCCTCGCGAAAGGCGTCGAGGATCTCCCAGGACAGGCGCTGCCGGCTGACCTGCCACTCGCCACGGTCGTTGTGCAGGGCGTCGGCGCCGCCGTGATAGGCCTCATGCTCCTTGAAGAAGGGCAGCACCTCGTCCCAGCGCCAGCCGGGGTTGGGGCCGTAGCCGTCACCGGCGGCCCAGGCGTCATAGTCGGCCGCCTGACCGCGCATATAGATCATGCCGTTGATGCTCGACGACCCGCCGATCACGCGGCCGCGCGGGTAGATCAGGCTGCGGCCGTTCAGGCCGGCATCGGCCTGGGTGCGATACATCCAGTCCGTGCGCGGATTGTTGATGCAGTAGAGATAGCCCACCGGGATGTGGATCCAGTGGTAGTTGTCGTTGCCGCCGGCTTCCACAAGCGCGACGGTGGTGCCCTTGTCGCGCGACAGGCGGTTGGCGAGCAGGCACCCTGCGGTGCCCGCCCCGACAATCACGTAGTCGTAAGTCTTGTCTGTCTCCGTATTCATGCCGCAGAGGCTAGCGCAGCGCCTGCGATGACGGAATGACCTCGCCGCCACGCGGCTTGATGACGAATTGACGGTGACCGCCCTTGGCGGCGCGAAGCAACTGTGCTGCCTCGAACGGCAAGCCGGCGGGGTCGTGCCGTGTCGCGGCGTCAGCATGATGCGCTGCGCCGACGTCGCAGCCTCGTCGCACCTACACTGCGCGCCCATGCAATCACTCTGGATGCTGCTGGCCGCACTGCTGTTTGCCGTGATGGGTCTGCTGGTCAAGCTGGTGTCGGCCGAAGTGCCGGTCAGCCAGGCCGTGTTCTTTCGAGGCGTGGTGGCGGCGCTGATCCTTGGCGGCTGGATGGCCTGGCGGCGCCTGGCCTTCGGCACGCCGCATGTGCGGCTGCAGGTGCAGCGCACGGCCAGCGGCGTGGCGGCGCTCACGCTGTTCTTCTACGCCATCAGCGTGCTGCCACTGGCCACAGCGACGACGTTGAACTACACCTCGCCGCTGTTCGTGGCGCTGTTCACGGTGATGGCGACCATCTTGGCCGGCCGCCGACAGCTGCCCTGGGCGCTGCTGGCCTGCATCGTCGTGGGGTTCGCAGGCATCGTGCTGCTTCTGCAGCCCGTGTTCTCCCAAGGTGACACAGGGGCCGCGCTGCTGGGGCTGCTCTCCGGGCTGTTGTCGGCCCTGGCCTACTGGAACATCCGCGCGCTGGGCAAGCTCGGCGAACCGGAATGGCGCACGGTGTTCTATCACTCCGCCGTGACCGCGCTGGTGGGGGTGACGGGCATGGCGCTTTTTGGCATGGTGTGGCCTTCGGCGAATGGCTGGGTCATGCTGCTGGCAATCGGTGTGATGGCGTTGGCGGCGCAACTGGCCATGACGCGTGCCTTTTCGCGCGGCAAGACGCTGCTGACCAGCAGCCTGCAATACACGGTGGTGGTGTTTTCCACCCTGCTGGGCGTGTGGGTGGCAGGCGATGCGCTGAGCACTATGGCGATCACTGGCATCGTTATCGTGCTGACAGCCGGTGTGGTGGCCACGCTCGTTACCATTCGCGCCGCCACTTCGGTGGTATCTCACCCTGGCAGCGCATCGAGCAGCCGGGAATCGCTCCCCACAAAGGAAACGATGAATGTTTCAAACGCTGATTAGTGCCCCCGCCCTGCGCAAGCTGCTGGCCAGCGGCGCGAGCGTGGCGGTGTTCGACTGCCGGCACGATCTCATGGATGTGCAGCTGGGCCGCCGCCAATACGCGGAAGGCCACATTCCCGGCGCACAGTTCGCGCACCTGGACGACGACCTCTCCGCGCCCAAGACCGGTGCGAATGGCCGCCACCCACTACCGGTGCGTGAGAAGTTTGCGCAGTGGCTCGGCAGCCGCGGGGTGCACAACGGCATGCAGGTGGTGGTCTATGACGCTTCGGGCGGCATGTTTGCCGCACGCCTGTGGTGGATGTGCCGCTGGCTGGGCCTGGAGGCCGTGGCGGTTCTGGATGGCGGATGGCCGCAGTGGCTGGCAGCCGGCGGCGAGAGCACGACGGTGGTACCCAGCCCGGCAGCAGGGCAGGTTCAGCCGGCCGCTGCGCTGGTGGAGGCCGTTGACGTGGCCGCCGTTGAGGCGAACCTGCTCGAACCCCGGTTCACCCTGCTCGATGCCCGGGCGCCGGAGCGCTTTCGCGGCGAGGTGGAGCCGATCGACCCGGTGGCCGGCCACATTCCGGGCAGCCGCAACCGCTTCTTCAAGGACAACCTGGAGGCGGACGGCCGCTTCAAGCCGGCTGATCAGCTGCGCCGTGAGCTGCAGGCCGTGCTGGGCGACACGCCGGCCAACCAGTGGGTGATGAGCTGCGGCTCAGGCTCAACGGCCTGCCACAACGTGCTGGCCATGGAACTTGCCGGACTGGGCACGCCACCCATGTATGCCGGAAGCTGGAGCGAGTGGGTGGCAGACCGCACGCGCCCGGTCGCAAAAGGTTGATCAATAAATCATTTTCGGACTAGATTTTGATCAAGAGTGATTGGCCACATTCCGCATACCCAATGCGGAACGTGGCATTTCAACCGACTCCTCATAAGTTGAAATCGGCCATCTAGTGCGAATGTGGCACCAACATGTGCGCGCCTACGATGAAGGCCACGCCCAGACCCATCAGCGCCACATCGGCGAAGTAGCTGCGCTCGCGGCTTGAGCGATTCACGAAGGGAATCAGGTCGCTCATCGCGATGTAGATGAAGCTTGATGCGGCCAGCATGATCACGTAGGGCAGCGCCTCCTGCGCAGTGTCCAGCAGGAAGTAGCCCAGCACACCGCCAGCCACGCTCATCAGGCTCACCAGCATGTTGAACATGAAGGCACGGGTCTTGGAGAAGCCGTTCGACAGCAGGATCATGAAGTCGCCGATCTCCTGCGGGATCTCGTGGGCGGCGATCGACAGTGCGGTCAGCATGCCCAGCTTCCAGTCGATCAGGAAGGCCGCGGCGATCAGGATGCCGTCGCAGAAGTTGTGCAGGCCGTCGCCGATCAGGATCAGGTAGCCGCCGGGGCCGGCCTCGCGGGCGTTGAAGCCGTGATCGTGATGATGACCGTCGTGCTCATGGTGGTGACTGTGCCGCAGCAGCATGGTCTTCTGCAGCATGAAGAACAGGAAGATCCCGCCGAGTAGCACGGCAAACAGGTCGTAAACGTCCGCCTGGCTCTGCGTGGCTTCCGGGATGAGATGAAGCAGTGCGGCAGCCAGCAGCACGCCAATCGCAAAACTGACCATGCGCTCCACCACCTTGCCCAGCATGGTGTAGGCAATCAGTCCGGCGAGCACCATGCTCAGGGCGCCGGAGGCAAGGGTGGCCAGGATGATGACGGATAAGGTGGACATAGCGCTTCGAAGACTCGGCAAGCAATCAGACTGGGGAACAAACAAAAAGCGCGCTGGGTGAGCAGCGCGCTTGAAGCTTTCAAAGAAGTATAGAAAAGCTGTCAAGCCCCCCCTGGAGGCCCTTGGCTGCGCCCAAATCAACCCACGCCGTGGGTCTTGAACCAGGCGAGGCAGCGCTTCCAGCCGTCCTCAGCCGCGTCCTTCCGGTAGCTGGGCCGGTAGTCGGCATGGAAAGCATGTGGCGCCTGGTCGTAGACCTTGAACTGGCTGGCCTTGGCGGCCGGGTTCGCCGAGGCCTTCAGCGCGTCTTCCATTTTCCAGACCGTGTCCATGGGAATGCCGGTGTCAGCCTCGCCATACAGGCCGAGGACCGGCGCGTTCAGTTCTCCAACGACATCCAGCGGGTGGCGCGGCGTGTTTGCGCTGCCCTGCCCCACCAGCCGGCCGTACCAGGCCACACCGGCCTTCACCGCCTTGCTGTGCGCTGTGTACATCCAGGTGATGCGCCCGCCCCAGCAGAAGCCGGTCACGGCCAGCTTGTCACTGCCGTCGCCGACACGCGCCCAGGCCGCCACGGCATCGAGGTCGCTCATGACCTGCGCGTCCGGCACCTTGCTGACGACTTCACTGATGAGCTTGGCGATGTCGGTGTAGGGTTTTGGATCACCCTGACGGAAAAACAGCTCCGGGGCGATCGCCAGATAGCCCTGCTTGGCGAAGCGACGCGCCACATCGGCGATGTGCTCGTGCACACCAAAGATCTCCTGCACCACCAGCACCACCGGCAGCCCCTTCTTGCCGGCGGGTTTGGCGGCATACACCGGCAAATCACCAGTCGATGTCTTGACCTTGGCCCAGCCAACCTCCAGGCCTTGGGTGTCAGTGGTGATCATGGTCTGGGCGCAAACCGGCAGAGTCGCCGCTGCAAAGCCGATGCCGACGCTGCCGCCGACAAAGGCCCGACGTGACAGTTTGAGTTCCGGCCGCAGCGCGTCGTAGTCCTTCACGAGATCCATGACTGTCTCCTGGATGAGCAGAGTGCCAAAGCCTACGCTGGTTCGGCGCGTCGGGCGAGCACCGCAAGCCTGCTCCGGCGGCCCCGGTGCGCCGGTACTCGTTGGGGCACTGCGCCTCAAAGCACGCTGATCGTCAGCCGCCCCTCGAATTCCTCGCCCGGGTCCAGGGTGATCGGCCGGCTCACGCACACCGGCTCCACGCACACGAAACGCTGCCAGTCTTCCGGCGGCAGATCGCCGATCTTGGCGGCACCGACTTCGCCCGGATTCCAGATCATCCATTCGGCAAAGCCCTCGGACGACAGCTCAAGCGTCCGCCCTGGCTGCACCAGAGTGAGATCCTCACTGTCATGCACCAGTACCTCCACCTCGCGGCCATCGAATGCCAGCGGGGTGTCCTTGGGCAGCTCGAGCTTGCGCTTGCCGATGCGGTCGGTCATCCAGCGGCCGGACAGGCCGTCCACCCACGAAGCTGTGAGTGCAGTGGTGGCGAAATAGGGGTGCAGTCCGCCAGTCCACCAGACGCTGTCGGTGCCGACGTTCTTGATGGTGAGCGTGATCTCCAGGCTGTCTTCGTCGGCCTCGCCCAGCACGGTGAGCTCGGCCTGACCAGGCCAGCGAGGGTCGGCATTCGGCCCCAGGGTCAAGTCAGCCTGGAATTCGCTGTCATCGTTGCCGGCAGCGATGGCCCACTCCCGGGTGCGCACCAGGCCGTGCTTGGGCAGGCGGCCTGCATCGGAGAACTGCGGAAACAGCACCGGCACCCCACCGCGGATCGGTGCGCTGCCATCAAACACCGCCTTGGGACTGGTATAGAACAGCTCTCCATAGTTGCGCAGACGGCAGGCGATGATCTGCCCGCCCAGCGCCGTCCCTTGCAGGCCGGCGCCCGCGCCAACCGCGGCCATCTTGAACTTGAAGTCGAAAAGCTTGCCACCGATCACTTGGCGCCTCCGCCCTTCTTTCTCGCTGGCGGCTTGACCGTGCTCTTGCTGGGGTAACGCTTGAGCCAGTCGAAAAACTCGGCATACCAGAGCTTGCTGTTGCGCGGCTTGAGGATCCAGTGGTTCTCGTCCGGGAACCACACCAGGCGCGCGTCGATCTCCTGTGCCTTGAGGGTGCTGTAGTAGGCCAGACCCTGGGCATCGGGTACGCGGTAATCCAGCTGACCGTGAATGACCAGCGTGGGCGTGCTGAAGTGTCTCGCAAAGGCGTGCGGGCTCTGCTTGTGCACCTTGGCCATGTCGTCCCAGTACCAGGCGCCCAGTTCCTTCTTGAACCATTCGGCGCCATCGCTGGCGAACATACTGACCCAGTCGTAGCAGCCGGCATGGCAGACGTAGGCCTGGTAGCGGCCGGGTTTGCAGTGTCCGTTCATCCACGCAACCATGTAGCCGCCATAGCTGCCGCCAGTGGCATAGACCCGGTTGGCGTCGATGTAGGGCTTGGTCAGCATGTGGTCGGTGGCGGCCTCGACGTCCTGCAGCTCGAGCTCGCCCCAGCGGTGCGTGATGCTGTCCTTGTAGTCGAAGCCGAAGCTCGTGGAACCGTGATAGTTCACGCACACCACGACATAGTCCTGCGTGCCGTTGCCGCTGGCAAAGACCTGGTTGTTCCAGCGGTAGTGGAAGGTGTCGCCACTGGCCGTGTGCGGACCGCCATGAATGCAGTGCAGCAGCGGATACTTCTTCTTGGCATCGAAGCCCGGGGGGTAGATCACCCACATCTGCGCATCGGTACGCTTGCCGTCGATCTTCGCGCCCTTGTAGCTCACGCTCTCGTAGGGGCCGAACTTGAAGGCCTTGAGCAGTTCGTCGTTGAAGCGCTCGAGGCGCTTCGGTGTGCCTTCAGCATCGAGGACATGGAGCCGATCCGGGTGGACCATGCTGTCTGACGTATAGACGAGCTGGCCGGCACTCACTGAGAACCCGTGCACCCAGCCACCCTGCACCAGGACCTTGGGCGTGCGGGTCTTCAGATCAAAGTGCCAGAGGTGGCAGCGGCCCAGGTCTTCGGCCATGCAGTACAAGGCATCGCCTTCCGTGCTCCAGGCAGGCACACCCACCACTTCTCGGTCCCACTTGGCCGACAGAGCCTGCCAGCGGCCGCTGGCCGCGTCGACCATGCCGAGCAGCGCCGGCGCGGTATGCCGCTTGCCGGAATGCGCGACGACGACCGCGAGCTGCTTGCCATCGGCGGCATGCACCGGGTGCCGGAAGTCCCAGTCCTTGTCCTGCACCAGCAAGCTGACCTTGCGCGTCTTCACGTCGATGCGCGACAGCGCAAAGGTGTTCAGGATGCGCTTGACGGGCAGCGGATCATGGCTGAAGACGATGTGCTTGCCGTCGGGGCTGATGTCGTAGTCGGCGGCGCTCGCATCGGCCCGGCCCAGCTCCAATGCGCTGCCCTCGAAGAGATCGGTCACCTTGCCGGTGGCGATGTCGACCACGTGCAGGTGAATCGCACGCCCCATGGGCAGATTGTGGTCCCAGTGGCGGTACCAGTGCTCCTCGGTGACGTAGGCACTTTCCTTGCGGTCCTTGAAGGCCTTGTGCGCCTTGGTCTGCGCCTTGTCGCCCATCTCTTGCGGCCAGACCCAGGACAGGAAGGCGATGCGCTTGCCATCCGGAAACCACTTGATGCCGAAGACACCGGGCGCGTAGTCGGTCACCCTGCGGGCTTCGCCGCCGTCCGGGGCAATGACGTAGATCTGCGCGCTGTCGTCCTTCTTGCCCTCCTGCTCGCGCTTGGCCACGAACGCAATCAGATCGCCGCGCGGGCTCCATGCTGCTTCGCCATCCTTCTCGCCGCAGGCCGTGAGTTTGCGCGGGTCGCCGCCGAAGGTCGAGAACAGCCACAGCGAACTGCTGCTCTTGTTGGCATCCATGTCGTACCGAGTCACGCTGGCCACCGCCTGAGCGCCGTCGGGTGACAGCTTTGGGGCGCCGATGCGCTCAAGCTTCCAGAGGTCTTCCACCGTGATGCGTTGCTTGCTCATGCCGTCTCCGTGTTGTGCAGTGCGCCGAGTCGGCGCGCGTCCAAGTGTTGACCCCGGGCGCTAGTGCGCCTCTTCCCAGTTCGAACCCTCACCCACCTCGGCGAGGAGCGGTACATCCAGCTGAGCCACACCAGCCATGCGCTGCGTCACCTGCGTCTTCATGAGCAACAGCTCCGCCTCCGGGACCTCCAGCACCAGTTCATCGTGCACCTGCATCACCATGCGGCTTTGCAACCCGTCGCGATGCAGCCACGCCGAGATGTCCACCATGGCCATCTTGATCAGGTCCGCCGCGGTGCCCTGCATCGGCGCATTGATCGCGGCGCGTTCTGCGCCCTGGCGACGCGGACCGTTCGGGCTGTTGATTTCGGGTAACCAGAGGCGCCGTCCAAACGCGGTCTGCACATAGCCGTGTTGCTTGGCCTCGACTCGGGTGCGTTCCATGTAGGCCGCCACACCCGGGTAGCGGGCAAAGTAGGTGTCGATGTAGTGCTTGGCTGCGTCGCGTTCGATACCCAGGTTCGATGCAAGGCCGAAGGCGCTCATCCCGTAGATCAGCCCGAAGTTGATGACCTTGGCGTAGCGGCGCTGCTCGCTCGTCACCGCGTCGCGCGCCACGCCGAAGATCTCGCTGGCCGTTGCGCGGTGCACATCCTCGCCCTCGGCAAAGGCTCGCTTGAGAGAAGCATCGCCCGAGATGTGCGCCATGATGCGCAGCTCGATCTGCGAGTAGTCGGCGCTGATGATGCGCTTTCCCGGGGGCGCGATGAAGGCCTCGCGGATCTTGCGGCCCTCCGCGGTGCGCACCGGGATGTTCTGCAGGTTCGGATCGCTGCTGGACAGACGGCCCGTGACCACCGCGGCCTGGGCATAGTGGGTATGCACGCGGCCCGTGGCGGGGTGGATCATCTTGGGCAGCTTGTCTGCGTAGGTGCTCTTGAGCTTGGCCAGTCCGCGATACTCCAGAATGACCTTGGGCAGCGGGAAGTCTTCTGCCAGCTTGGTGAGCACTTCTTCGTCGGTGCTGGGCGCACCGGTAGCCGTCTTCTTCACCACCGGCAGCTTGAGCTTGTCGAAGAAGAGCTCGCCCAGCTGCTTCGGGCTGTTCAGATTGAAGGGCTGCCCGGCCTGCTCGTAAGCCTGCTGCTCCAGTGCCATCATCTGCACGCCCATGGCATGGCTGTGATCTGCAAGACGCTGCGCGTCGATGCTCACACCGGTGCGCTCGATCTCGAACAGGACCGGCTGGCAGGCCAGTTCCAGCGCATAGATGCGCGCAAGGCCAGAATCGGCTTGAATCCTCGGCCAAAGACGCTGATGGACCTGCAGAGTGAGGTCGGCATCCTCGGCGCTGTACTCGGTGGCTCGCTCGACGCTGACTTCATCGAATCCGATCTGATTGGCCCCCTTGCCGCACACCTCTTCATAGGTGAGCCCCTTGCGCGACAGCCAACGCTCCGCCAGCGCATCGAGGCTGCTGCTCTTGTGGCTCTCCAGGACATAGCTCGCAAGCATGGTGTCGTGCACCACGCCGGCCAATGCCACGCCGTGGTTGGCCAGCACATGCATGTCGTACTTGGCGTGCTGCAGCAGCTTGGGGCGCGCTGTATCTTCCAGCCAGGGCTTCAGGCGCGCGAGCACCTCGTCAAATGGAAGCTGCGCGGGTGCGTCCGGATACCGGTGCGCCAGCGGGATATAGCAGGCATGCCCGGCCTCCACACAGAGGCTGATGCCGACCAGCCGCGCCTGCATCTCCTCGATGCTGGTGGTTTCCGTATCCAGGCTCACAAGCTCCGCCGACTGTATGCGGCTCAGCCAGGCATCGAATGCTTCCCAGGTGAGCACCGCTTCGTAGCGCGCGTCGGCCTTGCCGAGTCCGGGTGCGGGCACGTCGTCCTGCACGCGTGCATCGCCCTTGGGGATAGCCTGCGCGTCGCCGGTGAGCTCGCGCAGCAGGCTGCGCAGGCCGTAGCGATCCGACACCCCGGCAAGCGTGTCAAGATCGATCGGCATGGCGTCCAGGCCGTCAATCGGGACGATGCCCGACACATCGCGCTTGACGGTCAGCAGCTCACGCGTCATGGGAAACATCGGCAGGGCCTTGCGCAGGTTCTCGCCCACTACGCCCTTGATTGACTCGGCCTTGGCGATGATGTCGTCCAGCGTGCCGTACTCGGTGAGCCACTTGACCGCCGTCTTGGGGCCGCACTTCTCCACACCCGGCACGTTGTCCACACTGTCGCCGATCAGCGCGAGGTAGTCCACGATGCGCTCCGGCGGCACGCCAAACTTGGCGATGACGCCCATGCGATCGAGCTTCTCGTTGCTCATCGTATTCACGAGCGTCACATGATCGTCTACCAGCTGGGCCAGGTCCTTGTCGCCGGTCGAGACGATCGTCTTCCAGCCGGCCTGGGTCGCCTGGTGGGCATAGGTGGCGATCACGTCGTCGGCTTCGACCCCTTCGATGGCGAGCACCGGCCAGCCTAGCGCGCCGACAGCCTCATGAATCGGCTCGATCTGGGCGCGCAGGTCTTCGGGCATGCTGGGCCGGTTGGCCTTGTAGTCCGGGTAGAGATCGTCCCGAAAGGTCTTGCCCTTGGCGTCGAACACACAGGCCAGATGGGTGGCGCTGGGGTAATCTGCCCGCAGGCGCTTGAGCATGTTGATGATGCCGTACAGCGCCCCCGTAGGCTCGCCGGCCTTGTTGCGCAGATCCGGCATGGCATGGAACGCGCGATACAGGTAGCTCGAGCCGTCCACAAGGAGCAGGGTCTTATCCATGGCACAGGATGTTAAGGGCAACGGCAATCACAAGCCGCTGCCACCCAAGCTGCGCGCCATCGACAACGCCGAGCGCGCCACGATGCGCAAGGCGCGGGAGAGTTGGCATCTGTTCGGCATCCTTGCCGAGTTCGTCGAAAGCGCTGAAACGCTCTCCGAAGTCCGGCCCGCCGTGTCTATCTTCGGCTCGGCCCGCGTCAAGCCGGATCACCCGTACTACCAGACCACCGTGGAGCTGGCCCGCCTGCTGTCTGATGCCGGGTTTGCCGTCATCACGGGCGGTGGCCCCGGCATCATGGAGGCCGGCAATATCGGTGCATTTGCGGGCGCTTCTCCGTCCGTGGGCCTGAACATCGAGCTGCCACACGAGCAGCACGGCAACCCGCACCAGAACATCGCCCTGCGCTTCCGGCACTTCTTCGCCCGCAAGGTGGCTTTTGTGAAGTACGCCAACGCGTTCGTGATGATGCCCGGCGGCTTCGGCACACTGGACGAGCTGTGCGAAGTGCTAACACTGGTCCAGACGGGCAAGGCCCGGCGGATGCCCATCATTCTTGTGGGTAGCGCTTTCTGGGCGGGTCTAATCGACTGGATCCGCGGCACGCTGCTGGCCGAAAAGATGATCAGCCCCGAGGACATGAATCTCATCCAGATCATCGACGAGCCGCAGGCCGTCGTCGATGCCATCTTTGCCTTCTACGAGAACCGCGGCTTCGGCATGACGCCGCGCGAACGCGAGCTGATGCTCCAGCTCTGAACCACGACTCACCTCAAGCCCAGGGATTGAATGGCGGTCTACACCTCGCTGGACGCATCAGACTGCGAAGCACTGCTTGCGCATTACGACGTCGGTCACTATCTACGCCATGTCGGCATCGGCGCCGGCATCGAGAACACCAACTACTTCCTGGACACGCACCAGTCCCGCTGGGTACTCACGGTCTTCGAGCGGCTGACGGCAGGGCAGCTGCCCTACTACCTGGAGCTGGCGGAGCATCTGGCGCGCCAGGGCCTGCCGGTACCGGCGCCGCAGCGCACGCGCGCAGGCGAGCTCATCGTCACGCTGAAGGGCAAGCCGGCCGCGCTTGTGCAGCGCGTTCCAGGGCAGGACGTGCTGTGGCCCACTGCAGACCATTGCGCGCAAATGGGTACGGTGCTCGCGCGGATGCATCTGGCCGGCCGACTGTTCGGCCACTCACAGCCAAACTTGCGCGGGCTGCCCTGGATTGCAACGCAGCTGGAACCGCTTGCGCCGCATCTTCCCGCCGATCTGCGCCAATTGCTCACCACCGAGATCGCAGCGCAGCAAGACTTTGCAGTGCGATGCGCGGCACTTCCGGCCGGTCCGGTCCACGCTGACCTGTTCCGCGACAACGCTTTGTTTGAGGCAGGGCGCCTGTCCGGCATCATCGACTTCTACTTTGCCGGCAACGACACTTGGCTGTTCGACTTCTGCGTCACGCTCAACGACTGGTGCATCGACCAGGACAGCGGTCTGCTGGATCGGGATCGGGCGCGCGCCTTCGGCAGCGCCTACCAGTTTGTTCGGCCATTCACGGACAATGAAGTGCCGGCGCTCGCGCTGATGGCCCGCCTCGCTGCCCTGCGCTTCTGGGTCAGCCGCCTGTCGGACTGGTACATGCCCCGGGCAGCCGCGCTGCTCACACCGAAAGATCCCACACACTTCGAGCGGATATTGCGCGCACGGCAAAATTCGCCCCTGTCACTCGCGGATCTTTCATGAGCAACATTTCCATCCGACAGGTACCGGCATCACACGGCGTGCAGTGGATCAAGCGCGGGCTGGCCATCATGATGGCGCAGCCGCTGGCGGTGCACGGGGCCTTCTTCTTCTATCTGCTCAGCACGCTATTGCTGCAGCAGGTCCCGGTGCTCGGCGGGCTGCTGCCCGCGCTGGTGGCACCGGCGCTGGTGGCCGGTGTCATGACGGTGATTCGCTCGGCGGCGCTGCAGACCACGCCCTCCGCTGGGCAGTTGGTCATCGGCTTTCGCGACCCCGCAGCGCGCACTCAATTGTTGCTTGGCGGCGTGCTTTACCTGATCGGTTTTTTCATTGCCATGCTGGCCAGCACCCTGGGCGATGGAGGCATGCTCTTTGGGGGCGCGATCCTGGGCAAGCCCATTGATGCCAGCCCGCAGAACATCAACGCGCTCACGCTGGCGCAGTTCATTGCACTGGCCGCGCTCATGCCCACGGTGTTCGCTTTCTGGTTCGCGCCTCAGTTCATGGCCTGGCACGCGATGGGTTTTGCAAAGGCCTGCTTCTTCAGCTTCTTCGGCTGTGTGCGCAACTTCGGCGCCATCATCGTCATGTTTGGCAGCTTCCTGATCATTCTCCTGATCGGCGCGCTGGTGGTATCTCTCTTCGCGATGATCTTCGGCTCCGAAGGCATCGCCACGGTGATGATGGTGCCGATCGGCCTGTTCTGCCTTGTACTTGTCTTCTGCACCTTCCATGCGAGCTACGAGGATGTGGTCGTCATTGCTGCGCCCGAGCCTGCACTGAGCGAGAACATGAATGACCCGACGCCGTGAACTGATCGCCACCAGTCTGCTTCTGCTCACGGTGCCCTGTACGCGAGCGGCCGGCGGCAATGTCGTGCGCCTGCGCGGCGACGTACTCGTCAACGGCGGCCGTCTCTACCCGGACGGCTGGATCCAGACCGGCGACACGGTGGAGACCGGGCCGGCCTCAGCCGTGGTGTTCACAATCGGCGACACCGCCCTCTGGATGCGGCCCCTGACGCGCATGACCGTGCACCGCGGGTACAGCATCAATGCCGTATCTGGACTGCGAATGGTCACCGGTGCAGTACTGGCCGTGTTCGGCAAATTGCCAGGTGGACGGGGCGCATCACGCCACCTCACGACCCCCACCATCACGGTGGGTGTACGCGGCACCGGCATCTACATGGAGCACGAGCGCAATGACAACACCTACTTCTGCAATTGCTATGGCGAAGTGGACGTGAGTCTGAACAACGCACCCGGCGTGCGCGAACGGCTCGAGGCTCAGTACCACGCCAGCCGCACCTTCTTCACAGAACCAAGGCGCGGAATGATTTCCGAGCTCACACCGCCCAAGAACCACGAAGACCAGGAACTGGAGTTCCTGGCCAGCCTGATCGGTCAGCGGACGGCGTGGCAAATCACGGGCCAGCGCGGCCCCAAGGACGGGCGCGGCCAGTTCTACCGCTAGGGAGCTGCGGTGGCGGCGCCTGCTTGGCGCCGCCCGCATCAGACGCTAGAAGCGAGAGCGCAGACCAAGCACCACACTGCGTCCGGGCTGCGGCGCCTCATCCTTCAAGATTGAAGTGTGCAGTCGATACGCTTCGTTGGTCGCGTTGCGAACCAGGGCGAACAGTTCCGTATCGACGCCCATAGCGCGGATACGCCAGCTCGCATCCAGGTCCAGACGTGTGTAGCCCTCAGTGGGCGTCTCCAGCAGTGACACCCGGTTCTGCGCTGACACGCGGGTGAGGTTGCCACCCAGCTTGACCGGGCCTGCCGCATAGCGCAGTCCGACGCCGAGTCGCTGGGGCGCAATGCGCGGCACGGGGCTGCCGTCGGCCAAGGTTGCACGCACCGTGTCGCCGAAGATCCGTGCAGTCAGCCCTGCCAGCGGGGTGTCGGCCAGCAATTCAAACTCCGCACCGCGGAAGCGCGCGCTGGTCTGCACATACTGCAGGAAAACGAACTCGCCAGCAGGATCCACGGTGCCGGCTTCATCCACGCGATCGGCCACGCCATCTCCATTCCCGTCGATGAATTGCCCGAAGACGTAGTTGGAAAAGCGCTGCTGGAACAGGCTCACGCTGCCGCGTACCGGGCCGTCGGTCTTGCGCAGAGTCAGGTCGATTGCGCGGGAACGTTCCTTGCGCAAACTCGCATCACCGACCTCGAAGGTTGCCGTGGCCTCATGCGGGCCGTTGGTGTACAGCTCCGAGGGTGTTGGCGCGCGCTCGTTGCTGGAGAGGGTCAAGCCCGCGTTGAAACCCGGTGCAAACCGCCACAGCCCTCCTGCAGAGACGGACATCAGGTTGAAGCTGCGTGCGCGATTGCTCGTGGAAGCCAGTGTGGGCCGATGCTCTTCACGCTCCGTGCGCAGACCCAGATCCAGCGCGAAGGCGCCAAAGTCACGCTCTTCGACAAGCGCCAACGCGTCGGCCTGAGTCTTTACAGGTTCGACGATCTCCACATCGCCTGTGGGCGAGAGCGCCGAGAAGTCGCGCCGCTGCGCCTGCAGGACGAGCGTGCCGCGCCAGCCGGCCAAAGGCGCATGCTTGAACTCGGCTCGCCCTTCTGTTGCGTCCGTCTTGAAGGTCACAGCCACTTCGCGCGTCGGCAGCTCGATCTCGCTGTGCTCATAGTTCGTACGCGCAAGGCGAAACGTGGCGGACTCCAGCCAACCGCTCCCGGTGTAGCGCGCCAACAGGTCGGCACGCCGTTGCTTCATGTCCAGGAAGGCTTCTTCCGCCGGGACACCATAGGTGCTGCGCTCGTCCTGGACGGACGCGCCGACCAGCCAGCGATCGGCCACGAAACTCGCGCCCAGACCGTACTCGCGGTTGTCGGTGTCGCTGTTGGGCAGACGGCCCGAGAATGACGCGGGATCGTTCTTCACGGACAGTCCAGGGAACGCATAGTCATCCGTGCGCGCTTTCAAGGCGTCCACATGCCACGCGAACCGGTCTGCGCCTCCGTTGCCCTCGAGCGCGCCGCTGCGTTCTCCCGTGCCTGAGGCTGCACGCAGCTGCAGCTCGCCGCCAAGTGCGGCCGGGACGGTCAGCGGAATGCGCCGATTCACCACGTTCACAAGGCCGCCAATCGCGCCCGAGCCATACAGAAGGGTCGCAGGGCCGCGCAGGACTTCAACCTGCGTGGCGTTCAGGGTCTCGGTGGCCACACGATGATCTGGAGACAGGACGGACACATCTGCAATGCCCAGTCCGTTCTCCAGCATCTGCAACCGCGGACCGTCCTGGCCGCGGATGATGGGGCGGCCGGCACCCGGCGCAAAGCCGCTGCTGGTCACGCCAGGCAGCGCCGAGAGCGTGTCGCCGAGATTCACCGCATTCAGCCCCTGCAGCTCGCTGCGGGTGATGACGGTGGCAGGCTGGCTGAGCTGGTCTGCACTGCGCGCTACGGGTGTGGCAGTCACGACGACCGGTTCAATTTTGCGCGGCTCGGGCTCAGTCGGGGTTGGCGGTGAAGCCGTCTGGGCAAGTGCATTGGCTGCGAGCGCCAAGGGAAAAGCCGCGACCAAGGCGCGACGAAGCGGCCTGGATCGCAGGCCGGGATGACGATGCAAGTTCATGGGTGTACCTGAATGGATGTGCACGACCCGCTACAGCCGACGCGAAACGCATCGGGCTGACGGGTGCGGTGCAAAGGAAATCGAGAGACGGCGGGCCGAGGAACTCAGCCGCGCACGATGGGCCGGTTCAGGTCCGTACCGGCGGACCGCGCGCCCGGGGAGCCAGGCGAGCGTTGAAGCTGGGTTGAGGGATGGGTCCAGATTGCAGGACTGCGGCTGCACTGAACTGGGGGATTGCCGCCGATGGGGCCGCCTGTGCGTCGGCACAGAGCTGATGGTCCACATCAGCACAGGTGCCATTCGCCCCGTGCAAGACATCGGCCAGATGCAACACCCAACTGGCATCGTGCGAATGGTCGCCGTGCTCGCACCCATCTGGATGCACCGGGGCGTCGGTCGTCGTGAACGCAGCCGCAACCGTTCCGTGGCCGGCATCGAAATGCGCGTGGCCAACGCGGTGCAGCACCCCGGCCGCCTGAGTCGCCAGCAGACACAGCACCATCCACGCAGCAAACCAGTGCAGCGTGCGGCGCGGCTTCAATCGACTCAGCGTTTCGGGCAAAGAGTGCACGGCGGCAGCTTAGCGGCTTGGCCCTGACGGTCTCGCTAGCCGCTCACGGAGTTCCAGACCGAAGGAGAGCTCGATCACGACGCATCCGGAAGGGCTCTCCGCTTGTCCCATGCGGATTTCCAGCCACTTCTGCCTGAAGAACCGCATGGATGCTGGGTTTACGTTTTCAGACCCGCTCCAGGCGAGCAACAGACAGCGCCAGCCACTTCATGCCAGCCTCACCAAAGTTGATCTGCGCCCGGGCATCATTGCCCGCGCCCTCGAGGTTCACGATCACGCCTTCACCGAACTTGGGGTGGCGTACGCCCTGACCCAGGCGCCATCCGTGGCTGGTCTGCGGCTTGGCGAAGGCAGGCACCGCGCCGCCGCCGTAGTCGGCATCGCCGAAGGGCTTGCCGCCGCCGCGCTGCCAGGCGTCGCGCATGCCGGCGGAGAATCCGGTACCCATGCCACTGATCTTCGGCGTCAGCCAGCGCAGCGCCTCTTCGGGCAGCTCGTCGAAGAAGCGGCTCTTCAGCCCATAGCGGGTCTGGCCGTGCATCATGCGGCTGGCACAGAAGCTGATGTACAGACGCTTGCGCGCCCGTGTGATGGCCACGTACATGAGCCGGCGTTCCTCCTCGATGCCGCCGTCTTCCTTCAGGCTGTTCTCGTGCGGGAACAGGCCTTCCTCCAGCCCCGTGAGAAAGACCGCGTCGAACTCCAGGCCCTTGGCGGCATGCACGGTCATGAGCTGCACGGCGTCTTCGCCCGCCTGGGCCTGATTGTCGCCGGCCTCCAGCGAGGCGTGCGAAAGGAAGGCGGCCAGCGGGCTGGGCAGCTCGTTTTCGGCCTCGGCCTGGGTGGCCGGGGCGTCCAGCGCATAGCCTTCCTCGGCATTGAAGTTGCGCGCCGCGTTGACGAGTTCCTCAAGGTTCTCGATGCGCTCCTCGCCTTCCTTGTCAGCGCGATACATGGCCAGCAGGCCGCTGGCGTCGATGATGTGCTCGACGATCTCGTGAAGCGGCAGGCCCTGGGTGGCAAAGCGCATGCCGTCGATCAGCTTCACGAAGGCGCCGATGCTCGTGCCCGCCTTACCCGCAAGAAAGGCCACCGCACCGTACAGCGATGTACCGCGTTCGCGCGCCATGTCCTGCAGCTGCTCAACCGAACGGGCGCCAATGCCGCGCGTGGGCAGATTCACTACCCGCGCAAAGGCGGTGTCGTCGTGCGGGTTCTCCATCAGCCGCAGGTAGGCCAGCGCATGCTTGATTTCGGCCCGCTCGAAGAAGCGCAGGCCGCCGTACACGCGATAAGGAATGCCGTGGCGCATCAGGCCCTGTTCAAACGCCCGGCTCTGAGCGTTGCTGCGGTACAGGATGGCGCACTGGCTGCGCGGCCAGCCGTCGCGGGTCAGGCCGCCAACTTCCTCCAGCACGAACTGCGCCTCGGCCAGATCGCTCGGCGCCTCGAACACGCGCACCTGCTCACCCACACCCGCATCGGTCCAGAGCTCCTTGCCCAGGCGCTTGGCGTTGTTCTTGATGAGCGCATTGGCGCTATTCAGGATGTGACCGTGGCTGCGGTAGTTCTGCTCGAGCTTGATCAGGTTGCGCACCTGGAAGTCGCGCACCAGCGAGTCCATATTGCCCACGTTCGCACCGCGAAACGCGTAGATGCTCTGGTCGTCGTCGCCCACCGCAAAGATGTTGGCCACCGCGATGCGCTTGCTCTCGGCCGCACGCGTACGGTCGATGTCGCTCATGTACTCCCCCTGCCCGGCCAGCAGGCGCAGCCAGGCGTATTGGAGGGTGTTGGTGTCCTGGAACTCGTCGATCAGGATGTGCGAGAAGCGGTGCTGGTAGTGCGTGCGCAGCGGGATGTTCTTGAGCAGCACCTCGTAGGTGCGCAGCAGCAGCTCGGCAAAGTCGACCACGCCCTCGCGCTCGCACTGGTCCTGGTAGAGCTGGTACAGCTGGACGTACTTGCGGTTGAACTCGTCGTTCACCTCCACATCGCCCGGGCGCAGACCGCTTTCCTTGCAATTGTTGATGAACCAGCCCACCTGCTTGGGCGGGTACTTCTCGTCATCCACGCCGTTGGCCTTCATCAGGCGCTTGATGGCGGACTGCTGGTCCTGCGTATCGAGGATCTGGAAGGTCTGCGGCAGGCCGGCGTCACGGTGATGCAGGCGCAGAAAGCGGTTGCACAGGCCGTGGAAGGTGCCTAGCCACATGCCGCGCACATTGATGGGCAGCATGGCCGACAGGCGCGTGAGCATCTCCTTGGCGGCCTTGTTGGTGAAGGTCACCGCCAGCACCCCCTGCGGCGACACGCGGCCGGTCTGGATCAGCCAGGCAATACGTGTCGTCAACACCCGCGTCTTGCCGCTGCCCGCCCCCGCCAGGATGAGCGCCGGCTGGTCGGGCAGCGTGACGGCGGCAAGTTGTTCGGGGTTGAGGTTGGCAAGCAGGGTGTCGGACATGGGCGGCATTATCGCCGCGACCCCGCTTGAGACATGCCGCACGCCTGGCCAGCCGAGGCGCAGTCCACGTGTCGGCAATCCAACGACATCGCACACAAGCCGTGATGCGCGGCATTCACACCCCTAGACTCGCCAGCGCACAGAATCAGATTCAGGAGAGGATCATGACCCAGCGCCCGCCCTACCTCTACCCCAAGGGCTCCGTATTGATGCACCCGCCACTGGCGCTCAATCAGGCCGACATGATCGGCTGCTGGGTCCCCGGTTCATTGAGCGCACTGCAGGCCAGTGTCGATGCGACGCTGAACCAGGCCACGCAGGGCAAGATGCAGTTCAAGGTCATGAGCAGCTATGTGATGCTGACCTTCACGGCGATTGCCAAGGCACACAGCGACTTTCCGGTGGATCGTGCCAAGGGCTGGGGCAAGGAAACCGACATCATCACCTGGGTGGTCGTGGGGCAGGTGCCGGCCGGCAGCACCGAGGTCAGCCATGTGTACTTCTACCCGATGCACATCTGGGTGGACGACTGCATGGCCCTGATCAACGGGCGCGAGCTGTACGGCTACCCCAAGTACGAATGCCAGTACACGATGCCTGCACCCGGCCAGCCGGTGCAGCAGCTCACGCTGGCGGCCAAGGGCTTCGAGCCCTTCTCGCCTGACACGCAGCTGGCCTTCCATCCCCTGCTGGACGTGAACGTCAGTGCAAATGGCCAGAGCGACAAGCCGCTGGCCGCCTTTGGCGAGGCATTCGCAGAGATCATTGACCTGATGAAGAGCGAGCCCGCGGGCCTGCATCTCGGCGAAGCGGCCTATGCGCAGTTTGCGGACATGCTGTTTCACCCGGCGATGGATCAGATCTTCCTGAAGCAGTTTCCGGACGCCGCCGGCGAGCGTGCGGTGTACCAGGCGGTGGTGGCCGCGCATACGCCCGTGAATGCCATCCGCAGCGTCAAGATGCTCGGCGGGCAGTGGCAGGTGAATCTGCATGCCTTTGACAGCTTCCCGCTCAGTGAAAGTCTCGGGTTGAAGATTGGGGTTCAGGACGCGATCCTGCCCTTCCGGGTCGAGTACGACTTTGCCGTACAGCCGGGCCAGGAGCTGGTGGACAACTCCGTCGTGAAGCCCGAGAAGATCGCCGTGCTGGGCGGTGGCGTGGGTGCGATGACCGCCGCCTTCTGCCTGAGCAACGAGCCCGGCTGGCAGAACCGCTACGACATCACCGTCTACCAGATGGGGTGGCGCCTGGGTGGCAAGGGCGCCAGCGGGCGCAACCCCAAGCTGGGCCAGCGCATCGAGGAGCATGGCCTGCACATCTGGTTCGGCTTCTACGACAACGCCTTCAAAGTCATGCAGCAGGCCTACGGCGAGCTCAATCGCCCGGCAGGCAGCCCGCTGGCCGCCTGGACCGATGCATTCAAGCCGCAGCAGTTCATCACCCTGACCGAGAACGTGGACGGCCAGTGGCGCCTGTGGCCCATCAACACCCCGCTGCGCCCCGGCGTGCCGGGCAACCACAGTGAACGCCTGACCCTCTGGGCCGCCATCCAGACCGGGATCGCCTGGCTCAAGATGTGGCTCGGCGAGCTGCACACGGCTCACGCCGCAGCACGCGCCGCTGCGCGCCCCGCACCGGCGTCGAACGCCTCATGGCTCGAGAAGCTGGCGGCGCACCTGAAAGCCGACATCGAGGATCTGCGCGCCGACCTGCACGAAGTAGGCAGCGCCGTCGAAGCCCTCGTGAAAAGCCTTGAGCTCAACATCGAAGACCATGACGCCGCACATCACGGCCTGCTGACCGATGCAGCCCTGGGCATCCGCGCCTGGATCAACGAGCTGCTCGAAGACGAGATTGCAGGCGCCAAGGACTTCGGCGACGACCTGCGGCGCCTGTACATCTGCATCGATCTGGCCACCACGACCTTGGCCGGCATGGTGAAGGATCACGTCTTCACCGAGGGCTTCGAGGCGATCAACGACATCGACTTCTACCAGTGGCTGATCAAGCACGGCGCCAACCCCAAGTACACGGTGTACAGCGCGCCCGTGCGCGGCTTCTACGACCTGGTCTTTGCCTATGAGGATGGGGATTTCAACAAGCCCAACATCGAGGCCGGCACCATGCTGCGCGGCATGATGAAGGTGGCCATGTGCTACCACGGCGGCATCATGTTCAAGATGCAGGCCGGCATGGGCGACGTAGTCTTCGGCCCGCTGTACCAGGTGCTCAAGGCCCGCGGCGTGAAGTTCAAGTTCTTCCACAAGCTCACCGACCTGCAGCCGGGCACCGACGCGCACGGTCAGCCCACCGTGGACGGCATCACCCTGCAGCAGCAGGTGGCCCTTGTGCCCGGCCGTAGCGAGTACGACCCGCTGGTGGATGTGCTGGGTCTGCCGAGCTGGCCGTCGATCCCGCAGTACGGGCAGATCGAGCAGCAGCAGGCCACGCTCCTGCAGACGCACAACATCAACCTCGAATCGAACTGGAGCGACTGGCCCGAGGTCTGGCGCGCCGCCAGCGGCCAACCCCTGCCCACGGTGCAGCTCACCCGCGGTACGGACTTCGATCGCGTGGTCTTCGGCCTGTCAGTGGCCAGCCTGCCCGACGTGGCGGCCAAGCTGTTCCCAATGAGCGCCGGCCTGGCGCAGTGCGCGGCGCAGGTCAAGGCCGTGGCCACGCAGGCCTATCAGGTCTGGCTGAGCCAGGACATTGCCGGACTCGGCTGGACCCTGCTGAACCGCGATGGCCAGGAGCCCGTGCTGTCCTCCTTCGTGGAGCCCTTCGACACTTGGGCGCCGATGGACCAGTTGCTCTGCCGCGAAAGCTGGCCGACCGGCCACGAGCCACGTAATGTCAGCTACTTCTGCAGCGCGCTGCCCATGAGCCATTACGCACCGTACAGCGACAGCAGCTTCCCGGCTCGCTGCGCGGAACAGGTCAAGCAGTCGGCCATCTATCAGCTCAACACCGAAATGGCCCCGCTCTGGCCAAACGCGCTCCCCCAGCCCGGGGCCTTCCGCTTCGACTGGCTGGTCGATCTGCAGCAGCAGAGCGGCCAGGCGCGCTTCAACAGCCAGTATTGGCGCGCCAACATCGACCCCAGCGAGCGCTATGTGATCTCAGTGGTCAACAGCAGCAAATATCGCCTCAGGGCAGACCAGACCGGCTTCGTGAACATGGTGATTGCCGGGGACTGGCTCAAGACCGGGCTGGATGCCGGCTGCGTGGAGGCCGCAGTGATGGGCGGCATGCAGGCCAGCCGCGCCATCAGCGGCTACCCCGCCGTGATCCATGGTGAAGAGGGCTTTTGAACCTGTGGGGAAACGCGCTGCGCATAGTCCTACTGGCGCAGCGCGAGCTCTCACTTGAACTGACGGTTGAACTGCACGCCAATGTGGTCGGAGTCCAGCGCGTATCGACCTGTGACGGTGCCCTGCCCTGGCACGGCGTTGTTGATGCTCGCGCGCGCAAAGCGGATGTGCCCGTAGCCGACATCCCAGCTTGTTGTCGCACTGCTCTGATAGCGCGCGCCCAGGCCGACAAAGCTGCGGCGACTGTCTGGCACCACTGCATTGCGGTTGGCATCAGTCACGGCGCTGCTCTCTGTTTCCAGCCCAGCGCGCAACAGCCACTCTGCATTGAGACGGTGCTTCACACCCAGACCGAACTTGCTGGTGTCCTTCCAGCCAAAGCGCGTCACGGAATCTGCTGCACCGTTGGCAAAGCGGATGCGCAGGTCCTGAACGCGGCTCCAGCGGGTCCATGCGTATTCCGCGACCAGTTCGGTGTCCTTGCTCAGCGCCTGAGCAACGCCAAGGGTCAGTGATTCCGGCAGGTTCAGCGCGCTGCGAATACCACCGTTGGTGGTGGCTGGTGTTTGGGTCAGCGCAGCAAATGGCCCCGGCAAGGCCGGGTTGGCAAAGCGTGCGTCGCCGCTGATGTCCTGCGTCATGCGGCTCTTGTATTGAAGACCGATCCGCGTGCCCTCTACGGGTCGCAGATGCGCGGCGAGCTGGTAACCCACATCCCAGCTGTTGCCCTTGATCGTGGCTACGCCGTCCGCGCTCTGCGGCGCGATGCCGGCGCTGCCGCAAGCGGCGGGGCTGACGGCGACGAAGCACAGGGTGCCGAAATCCACAGCGCTGCGCAGCGTAGCCTGGGCACGCATCACATTGAGACCTGCGCCAAGAGACAGCTGGTCCGACACCCGCCAGGCCACGCTCGGCATGAGCGACAAGCTCTTCAACTCGGCCTTCTGCACCTGGTAGCGACCTACCCAGCTGTTCTCATAGGTCGTCGACAACCCGAAGGGTGTGAACAGGGCAAAGCCCAGGCTCAGGTCCTTGGCCAGTGGCCGCGCATAGAAGAAGGACACGAGCGGCGCGGCGCCATCCGCGCTGGCCTGCGCAGCGCCGTTGGCCGACGTGCCGGCAGGCGACAAGGAGCCCTGATTGCTGAACCTTGCACCCAGGCGAATGCCGCCGACATTGAGCGCATAGTGCGCGCCTCGCAGCTCGGTGGTGGCCGCGAGGTTGTTGAGCGCAGTCGACGCGTCATCGGCCAAGGCCACGCCCACATGGCCCAGGCCGAGACTTGCCGCGGACTGATCCTGCACCGCAAAGCCGCTGGCCAGCGCGGGGGCGGCAAAGGCTGCGCTCAAGGCAGCGACTAAGGCTGCAATATGGGGACAGCGCAAGGTCAGGGGAGCGGACGCGGTCAAGCCGGCGCGCGTGGTGTTCAAAGGCATACAGTCTCCAGGGTTGTTTTCACGCGGCCTCGGCACGAAGGGCTCTGGGGCCCTGGCGGCGGTCGCGCTTGTGTTCGTACATCCGGCCATCGGCCAGCGCCACGAGTTCGCTGAGCTCGCGCGCCGAGATCAGGCTGCGCGGGTTCGAGGCCATGCTCATGCCGAAGGACAGGCCGGCTTCCGGGAAATCCGTCTCGCGCAGGCGCTGCTCGCAGGCCGACAGGGCGGTCGCCAGCGCCTGGCTGTCGCCGTTGATCGACAGCAGCGCGAACTCGTCGCCACCGAGCCGGTAGGCCCGGCAGCGGCCGATCTGCAGCGCGGCCAGCTCCGCCGCCACCGCGCGGATCAGCGCGTCGCCATGGGCGTGACCGCGGGTGTCATTGATGACCTTCAGACCATCCAGGTCGATGATCGTGATCAGCAACGCGCCACTCGCGCCCAGGCGCTGCTGGGTGAGGTACTCCTCGAGCGCCTTGTCGAATGCATGGCGATTGCCCAATTCGGTCAGCGCGTCCGTGTCGGCCAGGCGGCGGGCATCCTGCATCTGCTGACGGAACTGCTCGCGCGATCGCTCGGCCAGCGCCAGCTGATCGGCCTGCGCAAAGCCCAGCAGCATGGCTTCCAGCGCTGTGCCGAGCAGGGTGAGCAGGTCGGAGTTGTCGACAAAGTCCGGGATGATGCCCAGGTTCGGCGGCAGGATGATCAGCCCCGGGATCAACACTGCCAGATAGGCCAGCAGGAAGAAGCGCGCGGGCCGGTAGCGGCGCGAAAGTGCCCAGATGGCACTGGCCACGGCAAAGCTCACCGCGCTGCCGACCGCGAAGGTCGCCACCAGATGCGAGTACGCAGGCGCCAGCCAGCACACAGGCAGCAGAGCTGCCGCAAGCAGGGCCAGCCAATCACCCGCTCGCGCCAGGCTTGGGCCGATGCGGCGCAACTCCAGGAAGTGGATGCAGAAGTAGCAGTGAGTGATCGAGAGCAGGAAGAACCAGGGTGCGTAGTTCACATGCCAGTCCGACACACCCAGCCAGTCGTAAGGCACATTGAAATAGAAGGCCCAGCCCACCACGCTGCAGATCAGTTGCAGCGCGTACAGGACGGCCGTGCGCTGGCGTGACCACAGCCCGATGAACAGGTTGAACATCAGCAGGCCGAGCATCGCACCCAGCGCCATGAGCAGCAGCACGGTCTGCGTCAGCACCTTTTCGCGGTACTGCTCGATCGGCCAGACATCCACGCGCGGCTGCGAGGAGAAAAAGGGCGTGGTCAGGTCCACCAGCACCCAGTAGCGCGTATCTGCCGCCAGCTTCACGCTCTTGCCGCGGTGCAGGACGAACTCGGTGTCGGTCGTCAGGCCGGTCTGGAAGCTCTGGCGTGAACCGTCACTGCCCAGCACCGTGACGTGCGCGTCGTTGAAAAAGCTGTTGGCCGGCTCGATCACCCACAGGCCGGGCGCAGACTGCGGTGCGATGCGCAGGCTGAGCCAGTAGCGCCCGCCCCGCATGTCCACGCGCGGCAGCGCGGCCTTGCGGGCCAGCCAAGGCTCCACCGCGGCGAACTGCTCCGGCGCCGATTCGCCGCCCGCATGCGCATGCACCACGAGCGCCGAACTGACGGCCGGCGGCGCCTCCGAGAACATGTAGATCAGCCCTGTCTCGGCCCGAGCCGGCAGAGATGCAGCAACCAGCAAGACAAGCGTCAGCGCAAGCCGGACGCATAAGCCCCCGGCGCGCCCAGGGTGGCACAGGCATGCGGGGCCGGCGAAGAGGGGCTGTGCGGGCACGGACAAGACGATAGAGACGGTGAGGAGCATCGCCCGGCGCACGCGGGGCAACGCCTGCGGCCGGGGGCAAACGACCGTCGGAGCTTAATGGCTCAACTCGCGCTTCTGCACTCCGGCCCAGCGGCTTCTCGCGAAACGCACGCAGCGCCCTCACAAGGGATGCGAGACGTGCAACTCAACGGCCTGTCCGGGCTGTCGTGGTCCGCACCAGACCGAGGCGGCGCCGTGCCGGTCTAGCGCTGCACGGGCAGGCGCACTATGAACTCGGTCGGCTCGCCGCTCGCGGTGCTCAGGTAACGCAGTTCACTGCCTGCGGCATCGCTGGCGAAGGGCTGTTCGGTCGTCGGATCGCGCAGGTCGGCCTGCGCCGTGCCGGCCAGCTTCATGGCCTGAAGCAGCACCATGCGCCGCAGCGCCTCGGTGTCGACAGCGCGTCGGCACAGGTTCGCCCAGTTGACCGTGCTGACCTCGATCAGCACGTCGCCCGCCAGATTGCGCGGCCAGGCCAATGTGCGGATCGCACTGAACTTGCTGAAGCCTGCATGCACCTCGGCGCCACGCGCCGCAAGCGTCGTCGCCGGGCCTTCGCACACGTGAGCTTGCGCCAGATGGCGCCGGGCGATCTCATTGATCGTCGCCTGCTTGCGGATCAGGTAGGCCGACATCCAGCCCGTGACGCGCTGATCGGCCTGCGCCGATGCCGCGAGCTCCCGCTGTGCCGAGGCCTGCCCGAGCACCGACGAGGCGGCCAGAATTTCCGTGGGCATGACCGCAGCCATCGAAAGCTCCGCCTTGCTGAGCGGCGCGGCCAGCGCCGCATGCTGCAGGCTGAGGGCCGCGAGCCTGGGCTGAAGTTCATGCAGGTCGGCCAGCGCCAGAAGCGAGTTGCGCGCTTGACCCGCCCAGATCAGTTTGGCGGTGAGGCTGCGCGACGCGGCCAGCGCGCGGCGTTCAAAGGCCAGCTTGGCGAGCACGGCGTCGGCTGCTGCTGCGCCCTGCCCGTCTGCTGCAGCAAGCAGCGCGCGAGCCAGATGGCGCTCGCCCGCCACATCCAAATCCGCCCAGGGTACGCCGGCGGCACGCTCGATCGAGAGCACCGGCTCTTCGAACTTCGGCGCCAGCAGCATCTGGCTGTAGCGCTGGTCTGCCGCAGCGAGTGGCTGCAGGTGCAGTTCAAGCTGCTTGCGCCGCGCGGCGTACCAGGCCTGGCAGTTCACGCCTTTCAGATTGCGCTTGCAGCGCAACGCATCAAAGCTTGGCCCGGGCGCCTGTCCCGGCCCCGCAGCAGACTCCAGCGGCTGGCCGAATGCATCCTGCGTGGTGCGCGCCTCGGCCGCGGCCGCCGGCGCCCCGCTCACCAACCGTTCCCGGCCGAACTCGCTCGCCCGCCGCTCCTTGGGCGCATCCAGCCCCGCCAGCCAAGCAAAGCCGTTCGCCTCCGACCAGTCCACCGGCCGGGCGGCGTCGGCCAGCGCGGCCTGGACCTCGGGTGTGGGTGCTTCGTCGAAGCGGCTGAGGGTAAGGGCGAGGGCGAGCCAAAGCAGTGCGAGCCCCAGCAAAGCCAGCATCAGCCAGCCCAGTCCCTTGAGTACACGTCGAATCAAGCCGGTGTCCTTGGAAAGAGTTCCTGTTTCGGCGCGAGCCGCTCCCGCTTGCTGCAAGCCATTCTTCAGGCATACCCCTTGAAGACTGGCCACCAGAGCGGATCTTCAGCCCAATGGCTTGAAGAACCGCACCAGACAAGCGGAAAGCGGCCTACGCCGTGTGAATAGTGCCGCTCAGGCCAGCCCGGCCTTGGCCAGAATCACCGCGAGGCGGGCGTCCATGGCGTCGTCGCCACCCGGCAGGGCATGCCAAGCGATGAGCTTCTCGGTCAGGCCGCCGGCGGCGCCGGCTGCGTCGCGCTCGCCGTGGAAGCTCTTGGCCAGCAGCGCCACTTGGCGCTTGAGGCGGGCGTCCTTAAATTCGGGCGGGCTGTCCACCTGCGCGGCGATCTCCAGATCGAGCAGAGCGGCGCGCTTGGCCGCGTGCTGCTCGGGCGTGGCCTCGGCGCGGCGGGCCAGATCAGCGGCGCGTGCGTCCGCCACACGCAGCTTGTCCTGCTGGGCGGCGAGCACGGCCAGCTGCTTGCGCGCGGCGTCCTGCGCGGCGCGCCATGCATTGACCAGCTCACCCACGCGGGCGCGGGGCACATCGCCGGTGGCGTCCCACTCAGCCTGCAGGCTCTTGAGCGCCGCGGCCAGGGCCTTGCGGTCCGCGCCGGCGGCGGCGGCCTGCAGCTGGGCAAGCAGCGCTTGCTTGGTCTTGAAGTTGGCCTCCAGCTCGCCGACGAACTCCTGCTTCTTCGCATCGCGCTGGGCGAAGACGGCGTTGCAGGCGCTGCGGAAGGTTTGCCAGGTCTCGTCTTCTTCCTTGCGGCCGAGGAACACGCCAACGCGCTCGCTGGTCCAGCGCTCCTGCAGGGCCCGCACCTTGATGATGGCGTCGCGTACATCGCCTGACGCGAGAGACTGCGCCTCGGCGGTGAGCCTCGCGCGGCGAGCACGCTCCTGGGCGCGGGCGCCGTCGAGCTTGGCATCCAGCTCGCTCATCACGGCGTCGTGCTCCTTGGACAGGGCGTCGGCCAGCTTGCGGTTGACCGGGCCGGCGGCACGCCAGGCCGTCCAGGCCTCGCGGCGCAGCTGCTCCACGGCCTTCCAGTCCACCGTCACCCAATCCACCTGCGCCAGCAATTCCTTGAGCTGGCGGATCTGGTCCTGCTTGGCGTCCGCGTTGCGGTCGCGCAGCTTGCTTTGCAGCTTGCGGTGCTCGCGCACGCTCTCATAGGCTTTGCCGGTGGCGGCGCGGAAGCGGTTCCAGAGCTTGTCGGTGGCGCCGCCCAGCTCCTTGTCGAGCGCCTTCCATTGGTCCTGCAGGGTCTTGATCTCGGCTTCCTGCAGATCCGCCGGCAGAGGCGTGGCGGCGATCTTCTCGGCACGCTCGATGAGTTCGTCGCGCTTGTTGACGTTGGTGAACTTCTGCCAGCCCTTGAGCTTGCCGGCATCTTCCATCAGCGCATGGATCTTGCGCGACACGCCCGCCGGGGCAAAGCGCAGATCAGCCATGCGGGCGCGGATCTGGTCGTGCAGCTTGATGGCGTCCACGGCGTGACCGGTCTCCAGCGCCGCGGCCAGCTTGCCGGCGGCCTCATCGAAGAACTCGCGCGCGGCCTTGGCCTTTTCCTTCTGCTGCTCGTGCGCGGTGGCCATGGCGCTCTTGGCCTTGGCCAGCGCGTTGGAGAAGCGTTCGGCCAGCTCCACGGCGGCGTGGTCGAGTGCGGGCAGGCGGCGCCATTGCTCCTGCAGATCGTCCAGATCGCGCTGGCCGATCTTCTCGGCGTCCAGCGCCTTGGCCTGGGCGATCAGCGCCTCGCGCGCGCCGATGCGATCGGCATGGTCGATGCGCTCCTGGGTGCTGCGCTGCAGAGCCTGGGCCGCGGCTTCGATCTCACGGCCGATCCGTGCCGTTCCCGGCGCCGCTTCAAGCTCACCCACGCGGGCCACCAGCACGGCCAGCTGGTCGAGTACGGTCTGCGGCGGCTGATCGGCCGCCGCCTTGGCCAGTTGCTGGATCTCGCCGCGCAGCTTGACCCAGCCGCGCTGCGCGTCACCCTGCGCCACAAGTCGGGCCTGGATCTGCTCGCGGATGGCATCGAGCGCGGCGCGCTCCGGCTCGCTCAACGGCAGCTTGGCGTGCAGGGCATCCAGTGCATGGTCGGCCTCGACCAGGCGGGTGACTTCCACCTCCTCGGCGTCGCGCACGGCCTCGTACTGGCGCGTCAGCGCGGTGAGCGCCTCGGCCTTCCTGGCGGCACGTTCGAGTGCATCGAGCCGCTCGCGGGCCTGCTTGTAGACCCGGCGGTCGCGGTCCTTGAACTGCTTGGTCAGCTCCTTGAGGCCCTGCTCGGTGCTGATGGCCTCGGCGGCGTCCGGGCGCAGGCCGGCCGGTGCGGTCTTGATCCACTGCAGCAGGGCGCTGTCGCGCTCGGGCCCGGCTGGCACGGCGAGCAGCATGTTGAGTTCGGCACGCTTGTTCTGTTCGCTGCTGCGGTCGGGCGCGGCTTTGGTCTCGGCATTGCCACCGCTCTTGCCCGGCTGGGCGGCCTGGGCAGGCGCGGGCGCACCGGGCTTCTGGGCTTCGATGCGGCCCTTCTTGAAGAAATCCCACAGGAACATGGTCGGGGGTGTCCGAAAACGGTGCGGGCACACGCGTTTAGGCGCGGCGCACGCAGGGTGCAGAGGAGAAAATCAGTCTAGCAAAGCACCCTCACCCCTCTGTGCCGCGCGCGGAGCAGGGTCAACCCCAAACCTATAATCGAATCAAACACTTACAACACCTGCTCGCCACCGCGCAGAGCACCCACCGCGCAGACTCCATGAACCCCCGTTACGAGCCCAGTCAGATCGAAGCCGCCCTCCAGCAAGTGTGGGCCGCGCAGGACGCCTACCGCGTGACTGAAGACGCGAGCAAGCCCAAGTTCTACGCCTGCTCCATGCTGCCCTACCCCAGCGGCAAGCTGCACATGGGCCATGTGCGCAACTACACGATCAACGACGTCATGCTGCGCTACCTGCGCATGAATGGCTACAACGTGCTCATGCCCATGGGCTGGGACGCCTTCGGCCTGCCGGCCGAAAACGCCGCGATTGACCGCAAGGTGGCGCCGGCCGAGTGGACCTACGCCAACATCGCCGACATGAAGAGCCAGATGCAGCCCCTGGGCCTGGCCTTCGACTGGAGTCGCGAGCTCGCCACCTGCGCACCCGAGTACTACAAGTGGAACCAGTGGCTGTTCCTCAAGATGCTCGAGACGGGCGTGGCCTACCGAAAGACCCAGATCGTGAACTGGGACCCGATCGACCAGACCGTGCTGGCCAACGAGCAGGTGATCGACGGGCGCGGCTGGCGCTCCGGTGCCGTGGTGGAAAAGCGCGAGATACCCGGCTACTACCTGGGCATCACCCAGTACGCCGAAGAACTGCTCAGCGCCGTCACGGACGAAAGCGACCCCAACTACCTCAAGGGCTGGCCGGACCAGGTGCGGGCCATGCAGGCCAACTGGATCGGCAAGAGCACGGGCGTGCGCTTTGCCTTCCCGCACGAGATCAAGGACAGCGAAGGCAAGCTGATCGGCGAGGGCAGGATGTATGTCTTCACCACGCGGGCCGACACCATCATGGGTGTGACCTTCGTGGCCGTGGCGCCCGAACACCCGCTGGCGGTGCGTGCCGGGCAGCTCATTCCTGCACTGGCCACCAAGATCGAGGCCCTCAAGCAAGGCGGCACCACCGAGGCCGAGCTGGCCACCAAAGACAAGGAGGGCGTGGCCACGGGCCTGTTCGTCAAGCACCCGCTGACTGGCGAGAAGGTCGAGGTCTGGGTGGGCAACTATGTGCTCATGACCTACGGCGACGGTGCGGTGATGGGCGTGCCCGGCCATGACGAGCGCGACTTTGCCTTTGCGCTGAAGTACGGCCTGCCGATCAAGCAGGTCGTGGATGTGAAGGGTCAGGCCTATGACGTGCGCGCCTGGCAGGAGTGGTATGGCGACAAGGAGCACGGCACCTGCGTGAATTCCGGCAAGTACGACGGCCTCGCTTACGGCGCCGCCGTCGATGCCGTGGCCGCTGATCTGAAGGCTCTGGGCCTGGGCGACAAGAAGGTGACCTTCCGCCTGCGCGACTGGGGCATCAGCCGCCAGCGCTACTGGGGCACGCCGATCCCCATCATCCACTGCCCGGAGCACGGCGCGGTACCGGTGCCCGAGAAGGATCTGCCCGTCGTGCTGCCCGAGGACTGCCTGCCCGATGGCAGCGGCAACCCGCTGAACAAGCGCGAGGACTTCCTCAAGACCGCCTGCCCGATCTGCGGCAAGGACAGCCGCCGCGAGACGGACACGATGGACACCTTCGTGGACAGTTCCTGGTACTTCATGCGCTACGCCTGTCCGGACGCGACCACCATGGTCGACGAGCGCAACGACTACTGGATGCCGATGGACCAGTACATCGGCGGCATCGAGCACGCCGTGCTGCACCTGCTCTATGCGCGCTTCTGGACCAAGGTCATGCGCGACATGAAGCTGCTCAAGTACAGCGAGCCCTTCACCAACCTGTTCACGCAGGGCATGCTGCTCAACGAGTCCTTCTACCGCCCGCTTGCGGATGGCAAGAAGCAGTGGTTCTACCCCAGCGAGGTCGAGGTCCAGTACGACGACAAGGGCAAGCCCGTGGGCGCCACCGCCAAGTCCGATGGCCAGCCGGTCATGCTCGGCGGCATCGAGAAAATGTCCAAGAGCAAGAACAACGTGGTCGAGCCCAAGGACATCATTGCCAAGTACGGCGCAGACACGGCGCGCACCTTCGTGATGTTTGCCGGCCCGCCGGATCAGTCTGCCGCCTGGAGCGACAGCGGTGCCGAAGGCGCCTACCGCTTCCTGCGCCGGCTGTGGAACTTTGCCTACGAGATGCGCGAGCGCATCCAGGGCGCGCGCGGCGTGAGCCTGGCCGGTGCCGGTGCCGAGGTGAAGGCGCTGCGCTTCACGATCCACAGCGCGCTGCAGCAGGCTGAGTTCGACTACAAGCGCCTTCAATACAACACCGTGGTCTCCGCCACGATGAAGATGCTCAACGCCATGGAAGACGCCAAGCTGGCGCCCTCGCCCGTGGCCAATGCCGGCGTGCGTGAATGCCTGTCGATCCTGCTGCGCGTGCTCTACCCCGTGGCGCCGCACATCACCAGCCAGATCTGGGCCGACATCGGCTACGCCGACGAGTTCGGTCCCCTGCTCGACGCTCCCTGGCCCAAGCCGGACCCGGCGGCGCTGGAGCAAAGCGAGATCACGCTCGTGGTACAGGTCAATGGCAAGTTGCGCGGCGACATCGTCGTGCCCAAGGAAGCGACCAAGGAACTCATCGAAGCCACCGCCCTGGCCAATGAGAACGTGCGCAAGTTCACCGACGGCCTGTCCGTGAAGAAGGTGGTCGTGGTGCCCGGCAAGCTCGTCAACATCGTGGTGGCGTAAGTGAAGATCGAGCATCCATGCGCTTCTTCAGGCCAAAATGGCTGGAAACCCGCTTCAGACAAGCGGAAAGGCCTTTTGGTGCTGCGCCTGGGTGCTCTCGCTTTCGCGGTCAGCTTGGCCGCCGGCTGCGGCTTCACCCTGCGCGGTGCGGCGCCCATGCAGTTCGAGACGGTGGCCGTGCAGGCGCCCGAAGACTCGGTGTTTGCCGCCGAACTGCGCCGCAGCATCGCCGGCAGCACCACCAGCAAGATTGTGCGCGACCCCAAGGCTGCGGCCCTGCGCATCGACCTGCTGGGCGAGGAACGCACGCGCGAGTCACTGACCGTGAACGCTCAGGGCCGGGTGCGCGAGTATTCGCTGTTCCTCAAGGTGCGCGTGCGCGCCCAGGACGCCCAGGGCAACGAGATCATGAACCCGACCGAGTTCACGCAGCGGCGCGACGTCTCCTTCAACGAGAACATCCTGCTGGCCAAGGAAAGCGAAGACCAGCTGCTGTACCGCGACATGGCCAGCGAGATCGTGCAGCTGGTCGCGCGGCGCGTCTCGGCGCTGAAGCCGCACGGCTCTGCATCCTCGGCAGCGCCCGTGAAGTAACGCATGCTGCTCGCGCCCGCCCAGCTTGACCAGCACCTCGCCCGCGGCCTGGCGGGCCTGTATATGGTGCATGGCGACGAGCCGCTGCTCACGCTCGAAACCGCAGACCGCATCCGCGCGGCGGCACGCGCCGCCGGCGCGGTGGAGCGGCAGGTGCTGCAGATGGATGCACGCAGCGACTGGAGCCAGCTGACGACGCAATCCGCCTCACTTTCGCTGTTTGCCGAGAAGCGGCTCATGGAGATCCGCCTGCCTACCGGCAAGCCCGGCACCAGCGGCGCGCAGGCCCTGGCCCGCTTTGCGCGCGGCCTGCAGGAGCATCCAGACGACAGCCAGATTGCGCTCGTGCTGCTGCCCAAGCTGGACAAGACGGGCAAGTCCAGCGAATGGTTCACGGCGCTCGTAAGCGCCGGCGTGGCCATTGAGGTGCCGACGATTGAGCGCGACGCCCTGCCCCGCTGGATTGGCGAGCGCATGGCGCGCCACCAGCAGCGCGCCAGCCGCGAGGTGCTGGAGTTCATTGCGGACCGCGTGGAGGGCAATCTGCTCGCAGCGCACCAGGAAATCGAGAAACTTGCGCTGATCGAACCGGCCGGCGAGCTCAGCATGGAGACTGTGCAGGCCAGCGTGCTGAACGTGGCGCGCTATGGCGTGCAGCAATTGAGCGAAGCCCTGCTGAGCGGTGACATTGCGCGCGCCCAGCGCATTGCCGACGGCCTGCGCGCCGAAGGCGAGGGCCTGCCGCTGGTCGTGTGGTTCGTGGCCGAGGACGCCCGAACCCTGCTCAAGTACAAGACATTCACCGCCGCCGGCCGCTCGCCGGCCACTTTCAAGAACGAGCTGCGTCTCTGGGGCCCGCGCGAAGGCGCTGTGGGTCAGGCCGCGCGCCGAGTGACCCTGGCGGCGATGCGCCAGGCACTGGTCGGGCTGGAACAGGTGGATCGCCTGTCCAAGGGGCTCACGCAGGGCACCGGCAAGCTGGACCCCTGGGAGGCGCTGTCGCGCCTGTTCCCGCTGTTCAGCTCGGCTGCGCCCGCCCGCTGATCCATTCAAAACCCATGAACGCTCCTTTGCCCCCCAACACCGACATCGCCCGCAGCATGCTGCGGCTCGGCCAGCAAGCCCGCACCGCGGCTCGGGCGCTCGCTCGCGCCAGCACGGCTGCCAAGAACCGTGCGCTCATCGCCACGGGCGAGGCGATCGACGCCGCGCGCGAGCGACTGGCCACCGCGAACGCCAAGGACATCGCCTACGCGCAAGCGAACCATCAGGACGCTGCGTTCATCGACCGCCTGAAGCTCACGCCCAAAGTGATCGATTCGATGATCGAAGGGCTCAAGCAGGTGGCCGAGCTGCCCGATCCGGTGGGCGAGATCACCGACATGAAACGCCGCCCCTCCAGCATTCAGGTCGGCAAGATGCGCGTACCGCTGGGCGTGATCGGCATCATCTACGAGAGTCGGCCCAATGTGACCATCGATGCCGCGGCCCTGTGTTTGAAGAGCGGCAACGCCACCGTGCTGCGCGGCGGCAGCGAGGCCTTCCACAGCAATCTTCTGCTGGCGCAGTGCGTGCAGCAGGGTCTGGCGGCAGCCGGGCTGCCTGCCCATGCGGTGCAGATGATCGAGACCACCGACCGCGCCGCCGTGGGCGCGCTGATCCGCGCCACCGAGCATGTGGACGTGATCATCCCGCGCGGCGGCAAGAGCCTGATCGAGCGCATCAGCGCCGAAGCCACCGTGCCTGTCATCAAGCACCTGGACGGTATCTGCCACACCTTCATCGATGCGAGCGCGGACATCGACATGGCCGTGACGGTCTGCGACAACGCCAAGACCCAGCGCTACAGCCCCTGCAATGCCATGGAGACCCTGCTGGTTCATGCCGAGATAGCGCCGCGTGTGCTGCCCCGTCTGGCCGGCGTGTATCTGGCCAAGGGCGTGGAGCTGCGCGTGTGCGCGGCCACGCGCAGCGTGCTGGCCGCTGCCGGCATCCACACCGTGAAGGACGCCACCGAAGAGGATTGGCGTACCGAATACCTCGCGCCCATCCTCTCCATCCGCACGGTGGAAAGCCTGGACGCCGCGATCGACCATATCGAGACCTACGGCAGCCACCACACGGACGCGATCATCACCAACGATCACGCCCATGCCATGCGCTTCGTACGTGAGGTGGACTCCGCCAGCGTCATGATCAATGCCAGCACGCGCTTTGCCGATGGCTTCGAGTTCGGCCTGGGCGCGGAGATCGGCATCTCCACCAACAAGCTGCATGCGCGCGGGCCGGTGGGGCTCGAGGGCCTGACGAGCCAGAAGTGGCTGGTGCTCGGGCAAGGCGAGATCCGGGGCTGACGCAGTCGCTCATTGAGAACGATTCTCAATGAGCGCTCTACAGGGAGGCTCACCCGCATCCCTGCGACAGTCGACCGCTGGGGAGATCACCGGGTTTTGCCCGCTTCGCCGGATAAACCCCAGTGGGTGTGCGGCCGGCGCTCTGGCACTTTCACGTCTCCTGTTCACGCTGGAGACATCCCCATGACAAGTCGTCGCTCCTTCCTCATCAAGACCGTGGCCGCCGCAGCCACCCTGCCCGCCGCGCAATCCGTGCTCGCCCAAGCCGCAGCCAAGCCGCGCCTGGACGAAAAGAATGCACAGGCCGCCGCGCTCGGCTATGTGCATGACACCAAGAAGGTGGATGCCAAGAAGTTCCCCAGGCACGCCGCATCGCAGAACTGCGCCAACTGCCAGCTCTACAAGGCCGGCAAGGACGGCTGGGGCGACTGTTCGATCTTCCCGGCCAATGTGGTCAATGCCAACGGCTGGTGCAGCGCCTGGGTGAAGAAGGCGGGCTGATCGGTTCGGCTGCCACAATCCGACGCCACAACGCCCCGCTGCATGCGGGGCGTTGTGCTTTTGGGGCCGCTTCAGGTGCGCGGCTACCATGTCGCCTTTGCTCACAACGGCACCGCCCCATGGACTCCGCCTACCTCTGGATCAAGGCCTTTCACATCGTCTTCATCGCCAGCTGGTTTGCCGGCCTGTTCTATCTGCCGCGCATCTTCATCAATCTGGCCATGGATCCGCACCCCGCAGTGCAGGAGCGCCTGATCCTCATGGCCAACAAGCTGTTCCGCTTCATGACCGGCCTGGCTGTCATTGCCGTGGTGCTGGGGCTGATTCTTTGGGGCGGCTATCGCGTGGGCTTCGGACAAGGCTGGATGCATGCCAAGTGGGTCGTGATCCTGCTGATCATCGGCTACCACCACGCCTGCTGGACGATCTTGAAGAAGTTCCGTGCGGGCCAGAACACCCGCAGCCACACCTGGTACCGCTTCTTCAATGAGATCGCTGTGCTGATGATGATTGCCGCGGTGGTGCTCGTGGTCGTCAAGCCCTTCTGAGGAGCGCCCATGTCTGCACCCGCGATCGACTACTACGTGTTTGCCCAGTCGCCCTACGCCTACATGGGTCATGCGCGCTTCTGTGCGCTTGCAAAGCGCTTCGGCGCCACCGTGAATGTGCTGCCGATGGACGGCACCGTGGTCTTTCCGGCTACCGGCGGCCTGCCGCTGCCCAAGCGGGCACCGGCGCGCATCAGCTACCGCATGGATGAACTCAAGCGTTGGCGTGAATTTCTCGGTCTGCCGATGAACGTGCAGCCGAGGTTCTTTCCGGTGGCGGGCAATCCGGCCTCGCTCATGATGTTGGCCGCTGCAACGCAGGGACAGACGGTCGCGCTGCGCTTCATGGATGCCGTCTTCAAGGCGGTCTGGGAGCGCGAGCTGGACATTGCAGACGCCACCGTGCTGAACCAGCTGGCCGGCGAATGTGGTCTGGATGCGCAGGCGCTTGCAGCTGCTGCCGCGCACCCAGACACGCAGGCGCGCTTCGAGGCCATCAGCCAGCAGGCGATTGCCGCCGAAGTCTTCGGCGCACCGACCTACGTGCTGGATGGCGAGCGCTTCTGGGGCCAGGACCGGCTCGACTTTCTCGAACGGGCGCTGAGCGAGCACGCCCGCGCAGGAGTCCCGCAAGCGTGAGCGATGCACCGAATCCAGCGCTGATCGAACGCTTCTTTGCGCCTTGCCCGCGCGGGCTGGAGCCCATCGTGGCGCAGGAGTGCGCAGACTGCGGCGCGAGCGATCTGAAGGAGATCCCCGGCGGCGTGCTGTTTGCGGCTGACTGGGCCGCAGCCAAGCGCATCAACCTGGAAAGCCGCAGCGCCAGCCGCGTACTCTGGCAGGCAGCGAGCGGCCCTGCGCGCACCGAGCAGCAGGTGTATGAACTTGCGCTCGCCCTGCCCTGGGACACCTGGTTCTCCGTCAACAACACCATCCGCGTAGCCACCACCGGGCTGAACGCCACGGTGCGCAGCCTGGACTTTGTCTCCCTGCGCATCAAGGACGCCGTCTGCGACCGCTTCCGTGAGGTCATGGACGCTCGGCCGAGTGTGAACACGCAGCGCCCGGACATCCGCATCCAGTGCGTGCTGACCGACCGCGACTGCACGCTCTATCTGGATATGAGCGGCGAGGCCCTGTTCAAGCGCGGCTGGCGCGAGGCGGGCGAAGCCCCGCTGCGCGAGAACCTGGCCGCCGGCATCCTCAAGCTGGCCGGCTGGACGCCGGGCACGCCGCTGTTCGACCCGATGTGTGGCTCGGGCACCTTCCTGATCGAGGCGGCGCAGATGGCCGCGGGCGTGCCGCCGGGCGCGCTGCACGGCTTCGCGTTCGAGAAGTTCCTGCACCGCGATGCGAGCCGGCCGGTGATTGAGAAGCGTGAGCCTGTGCCGACCGTATTCGCCGGCTCGGACATCGATGGCGAGCTGGTGGCCACGGCACGCACCAACGCCTGGAACGCCGGCCTGGCCGAGGACGCCATCCGCTTTGACGTGAAGGACGCGCGCGATGTGGAGCCGCCCTGCGAGGCGCCCGGCATCGTGCTCATGAACCCGCCCTACGAGGAGCGCATCGGCTTCTCGTACACCCGCGACGCCACCGAGTTCTTCGACGCCTTTGCCGCCACCATGAAGCGGCGCTTCAAGGGCTGGACGCTGTACGTGCTCACCACCGACATGCAGCTGCAAAGCAAGATGCGCCTGAAGCCCGAGCGGCGCGTGGTGCTCTTCAACGGTCCGCTGGAGTGCCGGCTGTACCGCTTCGATCTTCGCTAGCAGCGCGGTTGATTGGGACAGCGCCCAAGAAGGGCTTTCCGCTTGTCTGGCAAGGGTTTTGAGGCAGTTTGGCCTCAAGAGCCGCATGAATGCTTGATCCAATAGATGTGATCAAGCATTGATGAGGCTTTTCAAAACAAAACGGCTGGAGAAGCGCACCAGACCAGCGTAAACGCGTCCCAGCCAAGGTTCAGTTCAAACCCAGCGCCCGGCGCATGTAGTCCGTGCCCGGCCCGCGTATCCACTCCGCAAGCCACGCGCCTTCTCGCGCGCCCCAGCTGGCCGCCACGCGGTTGGCCTTGGAGATGATGCCGCTCTTCCAGGTCGAGGCGCCTTCGCCGATGCGGGCGGAGTCGTGATAGACCGTGATCGCGGCAATGCCGCGATCACCGAGCACGGGCAGACGCGAGTACCCAGCGCCGTCAATGCCGCCGCCGGCATCGTTGAAGACTGCAAGGATGGCCTTGACCGGCAGCGCGGACTCCGGGCGCCCCGAATGCAGGCCGCCATGCACTCCCGTGACCACGATGCGCCCTGCATCTTCGGCCTGCAGGCGCGTAAGGGAATCGACCGTGACGATCTCCGGCGCCGAGGTCGTGAGCTGACTGCGCCAGGAGGCGTAGGGGGGCGGCAGGTCGCGCGGCGCATGCGCCTGGCGCGACAGGATCTTGGCCGCCTGCTTGCACTTCATGCCCACCTTCACGCCCAGACCCGCGGCGGTGGCGTTCACATGCGAGATCACGCCGCGCGAAGCGGCGTCCTTGCCGTCGCCAATGCGGGCGGTGAGATGGCTCACGGCTGCAGCGGCCATGCCGATGCTATCGAGCTGCTGCACGCCGGCAATGCCGGCCTTCTCCAGACCCACGCCGGCGTCATTGAAGATCACTGCATTGGCGCCGGACATGGCAGCGAGATAGGCGGAGACAAGACTGCCTTCAGCCCCGGTGATGAGCAGCGCGCCCTTGGCCTCCCCGGCCGCGGGCAGCGCAGAACGGACATGGATGGTCATGCCGGTGGCTCCAATTCCCTGAGCAAGCCCATTGCATTGAGCGGGTTGCTTTAGTTGTACATCTGACACCCAAGCTTAGGCGGGCGCCTCAGCCGGTGCGCACAGAGACTGTAACCAAAGGGCAGAGCGTCGTCAGGAGACGACGAGCGGTTCAGGCTCCGGCTCCGTGTGCGGCTCGCGCAGGACCACCCGCTGGCGCGGGAACCACAGGCTGAAGCTGCTGCCCTCGCCCAGGGTCGAGCTCACATCCAGGCGCCCCTGATGGCGCAGCATGACGTGCTTGACGATGGCGAGCCCCAACCCGGTGCCGCCGGTGTCGCGCGAGCGGCTCTTGTCCACGCGGTAGAAACGCTCGGTCAGCCGCGGAATGTGCTCCGCGGCCACGCCCACGCCGTTGTCGGTAACGACGAGCGCAATGCCTTCGGTATCAAGCGCAGCGCCAACGACGATCCGCCCGCCGGTCGGCGTGTAGCGCACGGCGTTGGTCACGAGGTTGGTCAGCGCACTTTCGATCTCGCGCTCCGCGCCGCGCAGGTCGGCCGGCATGGGTTCGATGCGGATCTCGTGCCGGCCGGCAGACAGGGCGCGCGCGAGATCCACGGCACGCTGAACCAGCGGCGCAAGGGCGACCCGCTCCTCCTGCGACGGTGCGGCCGTGCTCTCCAGGCGGGACAGGGTCAGCAGATCGTCGATCAGGCGCTGCATGCGGACGGCCTCTGTGCGCATGAGCTCGAGATGCTGCGCGCTCATCGGCACGGCCGGCGAGGCCAGCTCCAGAAAGCCGGAGAGCACAGTCAGCGGCGTACGCAACTCGTGCGACACGTTCGCGATGAAGTCGCGCCGCATGGTGTCGAGGCGATCGGCCTCGCTCACGTCGCGCGTGACGATCAGAGTCTGCGTGGGGGAGAACGGAATCGTCTGCAGCACCACCACCCGGCCGCTCTTGAGGCTGACCGGCACAGAGGCCACGCTGTCACCGCTTGAAGTCAGCGCGTCGATGAAAGCCGGCTCGCGCACCAGATTCGTCAGGCGCAGGCCAACGTCCTTGCGCGCCGTGAGGCCCAGATGCTGCTCGGCCATGGGGTTGAGCCACTGGATCAACATGGACGCATCCACGATCACCACGCCATCGGGCATCCGCTCGAGCACCTCGCGCAGCTGCGTCACGGACCGATCCAGCTCGGCGCGATAGGCCGCCTCAGTCTTGCGGGCCTTGTAGAGCACCGCTGCGATGCTGTTCCACTCGCCGACCGGTGCGTCGACGGCATCGCGTCGCTGTGAAGCCTCAAGCCAGCGGATGGTGCGATAGATCGCCACCACGAAACCGATGACATAGAGCAGCAGCAGTGCGCTGGCAGTCATCCAGCCCAGCCGCGCACCCCATACCTCGCCCACGACGAACGCGATGATGGCGATCAACGCCAGCTTGAACAGCACGGGCCGCATGAAGCGGCGGAAAGTGATGGGGAGCATCCAATGAGAGCGCAGCGGGGGCGTGCTTTCCCCCTGGGTGTGCGGCAGGTCCGGGCGAATACGCGCTCAGCCTGCCGTCTCGGTGTCATTCACCAGCGAAAGCGTACCCCACACCCCGCACCGTGCGCACCGGCTCTTCGAGCCCGGCTTCGGCCAGTGCCTTGCGCAAACGCAAGACATGTACATCCACCGTGCGCTCCTCGACGACGACCGAGTTACCCCAGACGATGTCGAGCAGCTGCTGGCGCGAGAACACGCGGCCCGGATAGGCCATCAGCGCGTTGAGCAGGCGGAATTCGGTCGGGCCGAGATTCACGTCCTTGCCCTGCGCGGTCACACGATGCTTGACGGGGTCGAGCGTGAGACCCAGCCCGGTCAGCACTTCGCCAGCATGCTCGGGCTGGCGGCGGCGCAGCACGGCGCGCAGGCGCGCAAGCAGCTCGCTGGGCGAGAAAGGCTTGGTGACGTAATCGTCTGCACCAGCATCCAGCCCGGCAACCTTGTCGTGCTCCTGACCGCGGGCGGTGAGCATGATGACCGGCAGTCCCTTGGTGCGCTTGTCCGAACGCAGCGTGCGCAGGAACTTCACACCGGACTCGTCGGGCAGCATCCAGTCCAGGATCATCGCGCTGGGCAGGTTCAGCTGCAGGGTGTTCTGCGCAGCCTTCACGTTGGGTGCAATGTGGACCGTATAGCCCGAGGTGGACAGCGTGAACCGCACCAGCTCGGCGATGCCGGGCTCGTCCTCAACCAACAGAATGCTCGTGTCTGCCATGCGCAGGCCTCCGATCAGCTCTTCAGTGTCTCTTCAACGGTCTCGCGCGGGGCGTGGCGGATATCCGTGCCCTTCACCATGTAGACCACGTACTCGGCGATGTTCTTGGCGTGGTCGCCCACGCGCTCGATCGACTTGGCAATGAAGGTCACGTCGATGGCCGTGCCGATCAGGCGCGAGTCTTCCATCATGTGCGTGATCAGCTGGCGCTGGATAGCGCGGAAGCGCACGTCGATCTCCTCGTCCTCGGCGATCACGCGGCCTGCTGCTGCTGCGTCCAGGCGCGCAAAGGCGTCCAGCGCGGTCTGCAGCATGTGCACTGCGTGGTGCGTCATGAGCTCGATGTCTGCCTGGCAAGGAATCACCTGCAGCGAACGGGCCATGATCTCGCGGCCGGTCCGGGCGATCTTGGTGGACTCGTCGCCAATGCGCTCGAGATCCGTGATGGCCTTGGACACAGCAAGGATCATGCGCAGGTCATTGGCTGCGGGCTGACGACGGGCAATGACCTCGACGCATTGCGCATCGAGGCTCACTTCCATCTGGTTGACGTCCTGATCGCTGCGGATCGTCTGATCGAACAGCGCGATGTTGCGTTCAGTGATGCCCTTGATCGCATCGTGGAACTGGCGCTCGACCATGCCGCCCATGCGCAGCACGGAGCTGCGGATTTCCTCGAGGTCCTGGTCGTACTGCTTGGAAGCGTGAGTGGTACCGAACATGATGTAGGCCTTCTCGCTGTGGAATCTGGATCGGACTGGCTTAGCCGAAGCGGCCGGTGATGTAGTCCTCGGTGGCCTTTTTTTGCGGCTTCACGAAGATTTCCTTGGTCTTGCCGACCTCGATCAGCTCACCCAGGTACATATAGGCGGTGAAGTCGGAGCAGCGGGCGGCCTGCTGCATGTTGTGCGTGACGATGACCACGGTGTAGTCATTCTTCAGCTCGTGGATGAGTTCCTCGATCTTGGCCGTGGAAATCGGGTCCAGTGCCGAACAGGGTTCATCCAGCAGCAGCACTTCCGGGCGGATGGCGATGCCGCGCGCAATGCACAGACGCTGTTGCTGACCGCCGGACAGGCCGTTGCCGCTCTGATTGAGCTTGTCCTTGACCTCATTCCAGAGTGCAGCCTTGGACAGGGCCCATTCGACGCGATCATCCATCTCCGGCTTGGAGAGCTTCTCGAACAGACGCACGCCGAAGGCGATGTTGTCGTAGATGCTCATCGGAAACGGCGTGGGCTTCTGGAAGACCATGCCGATCTTGGCGCGGATCAGCGCGATGTCTTCCTTGCTGTTGAGCAGGTTCTCTCCATCCAGCAGGATCTGGCCTTCGGCACGTTGCTCAGGATAGAGCGCGTACATGCGATTAAAGGTGCGCAGCAGCGTGGACTTGCCGCAGCCCGAGGGCCCGATGAAGGCCGTGACGTGCTTCTCGGGGATGTTCAGGTTGATGTTGCGCAGGGCGTGGAACTTGCCGTAGTAGAACTGCAGGTCCTTGACCTCAAGCTTGTTGCGCGCCGGGGTGGTTGTGGTCACCATGGTCATTCCTTGATTCGTATTCGGTATCTGGTTGGAGCGGTTCAGGCCTGCGGCATCACTTCTGCTTGCCGGAGAACAGAGTCCGCGCCAGGATGTTCAGGATCAGCACGCTCAACGTGATCAGGAACACACCGGCCCACGCGAGCTTCTGCCAGTCGGGGTACGGACTCATGGCGAAGTTGAAGATCACCCGGGGCAGGCTGGCCATGGGCTCACTCAAGTCCAGGCTGAAGAACTGGTTGTTCAGCGACGTGAACAGCAAGGGCGCGGTTTCACCGGCAATGCGGGCCACGGCAAGCAGAATGCCCGTGATGACACCGGCCACCGAGGCCTTCAACGTGACCTTTGTGATCACGGTGTACTTGGGCGCACCCAGCGCGTAGGCCGCTTCACGCAGCTGGTTGGGCACCAGCAGCAGCATGTTCTCGGTGGTACGGATCACCACAGGGATCACGATCAGAGACAGCGCCAGCACGCCGGCAAAGCCGGAGAAGCCACCCATCGGCCGAACGATCAGCGCGTAGATGAACAAACCGATCACGATGGACGGCGCCGACAGCAGGATGTCATTGATGAAGCGCGTCACCGAACCGAGCTTGCTGTGGTTGCCGTATTCGGCCAGGTAGATGCCGGCCAGGATGCCAATCGGCGTGCCGATTGCCGTGGCCAACCCCACCATGATCGCGCTGCCCACAATCGCGTTTCGCAGGCCGCCCACATCCGCTCCGGGCGGGGGCGTGTCGTAGGTGAACAAGGCGAGAGACAGGCCAGCGATCCCCTGCGAGAGCGTCGTGACAAGGATCCAGATCAGCCACACCAGGCCGAAGGCCATGGCCAGCAGCGACAGCGTGAGCGCGAGGCGATTGATCCACTTGCGTTGCTGGTGCAGTTTGTTGGCATTGGTGAAGCGGGTCTTGTCCACCGCCGGGGTATTGACCGGAGTCTGTGCAGAAATGGTGCTCATGATCAGCTCTTTCCGCCTTCGGCCTTGGCCATGCGCATGAGCAGGACCTTGGAGGCCGCAAGCACCAGCGCAGTGATGATGAACAGGATCAGGCCGAGCTGCATCAGCGACGCAGAATGCAGGCCGATCTCGGCCTCGGCAAACTCGTTGGCCAGCGCCGAAGTGATGCTGTTGCCCGGCTCAAACAGCGACATGGAAGACAGCAGATTGGTGTTGCCGATCACGAAGGTCACTGCCATGGTCTCGCCCAGGGCGCGCCCGAGGCCGAGCATGATGCCGCCGATGACGCCCGTCTTGGTGTAGGGCAGTACGACCTTCCACACGACTTCCCAGGTGCTCGAGCCCAGACCGTAGGCAGCCTCCTTGAGCAGCGCTGGCGTCACTTCGAACACATCGCGCATGACGCTGGCGATGAAGGGGATGATCATGATCGCCAAGATGATGCCGGCGCACAGCAGGCCAATGCCCACCGGCGGGCCTTGCACCAACGAGCCGATCAGCGGCCAGCTGCCCACGGCGTTCTGCAGCGGTACTTGCACATAGGTAGAGAAAATCGGCGCAAAGACCAATAGCCCCCACATGCCATACACGATCGAGGGGATGGCTGCGAGCAGTTCGATGGCCGTGCCCAGCGGGCGACGGAGCCACGCGGGCGAGAGCTCGGTGAGGAACAGCGCGATGCCGAAGCTCACCGGAATGGCGATCACCAGGGCGATGGCCGAGGTGACGAGGGTGCCGTAGATCGGGATCAGTGCGCCGAACTGCTGCGCCGGGGGGTCCCAGGTGGACGTTGTGTAGAAGCTCAGACCAAACGCGCTGATGGACGGCCAGGACGCTACGACCAGAGAACCGATGATGGCCGCAAGCAGCGCCAGCGTGATGATGGCCGCGATTCGCGTGGCATGCATGAACAGGAAGTCCTGCCATTGGCCGCGCGTCCGGCTTTGTGCCACCTGGGCACTTGTGATGCTCATACCCACCCCCAATGGGATCAATCCAGAAATGCACAGCCGGGCTTGAGTGACCCCACCCAAGCCCGGCTGTTTACTGCAACTTAACGACCTGCCCAGACGGCCTTGCCGGACGCGTCCTTGACGTTGTCTGCCCAGAGCTTGCGGATCAGCGGCTCGACACTGTCAGGCATCGGCACGTAGTCCAGCGCGGTAGCAGCAGCGTCGCCATTGCGCAGGGCCCAGTCGAAGAACTTGAGCACTTCGGCGCCGTTGGCAGGCTTGTCCTGCGTCTTGTGCATCAGAATGAAGGTGGCGCCGGTGATCGGCCATGCGCCGGCACCTGCCTGATCGGTCAGGATCTGGCCGAAGTTCTGCGCCCAGTTCGCGCCAGCCGCAGCGGCACGGAAGGACGTGTCATCAGGCGACACGAACTGGCCCGCGCGGTTCTGCATCTGCGCAAACGGCATCTTGTTCTGGCGAGCGTAGGAGTATTCGACGTAGCCGATCGAACCCGGCAGGCGCTGCACGAAGGCGGCCACGCCTTCGTTGCCCTTGCCACCCAGACCCACAGGCCAGTTCACGCTGGTGCCTTCACCGACCTTGCCCTTCCACTCGGCCGAGATTTTGGACAGGTAGTTCGTGAAGATGAAGGTCGTGCCCGAACCATCGGCGCGGCGCACAACGGCGATATTCTGGTCCGGCAGCTTCACGCCCGGGTTCAACGAGGCGATCGGGGCTTCATTCCACTTCTTGATCTTGCCCAGGTAGATGTCAGCCAGCACGGGGCCGGTCAGCTTCAGCTGACCAGGCTGCAGACCGGGCACGTTCATGATGGGCACCACACCGCCCATGGCGATGGGGAACTGGATCATGCCGGCCTTGTCGAGATCCGCTTGGCTCATCGGGGCGTCGGATGCGCCGAAGTCGACGGTCTTGTTTGTGATCTGGCGAATGCCGCCCGAAGATCCGATCGACTGGTAGTTGATGCGGACACCGGTCGCCTTGTTGTAGTCGGCGGCCCAGCGGGAATACAGCGGGGCCGGGAAGGTGGCGCCGGCGCCGGTGATCTCTTGCGCAGAGACCGTCGGGGTCATCATCGACAGGCTCACCAGGGTGCCGGCGGCCAGTGCACTGAACAGTTTCTTCATCGTCATCCTCTATGGGTTCGGGAGGGATTGGGGCGAATTGTGACGATCGAATATGACATCGGGGTGACACATTAGACCGCGCGACCCGGGAGAAACCCGTGATGTCACAAATGGTCATTGAATTGTCACGCGAGCTGCCTATTGTGGGCGCCGACGCCGCAAATGCGCGACGTTGACCGACAAACCTAGGAGAACACCCAGATGAACCGCCGCAATCTGCTGCTGGCAGTCAGCGCATTGGCCCTGGCAGCCTGCGCCAGCACCCCTCCTGCGCCGACGACGATTGCCGAAACCGCCCAGCGCACGCCGGAGCTGTCCACGCTGACCCGCGCGATCGGCGCTGCCGACCTGCAAGCCACCTTGGCCGGTCCCGGCCCCTTCACCGTGTTCGCCCCCAGCGACGCCGCCTTCGCCAAGCTGCCCAAGGAGCGCCTGGACGCCCTTCTGGCCAACAAGGAGCAGCTGCGCGCCGTGCTGACCTACCACGTCGTACCGGGCAAGGTCATGGCCGCTGACGTGAAGAACAGCCGCGTCAAGACCGTGAATGGCGCTGATGTGAACCTGTCCAAGTCCGGCGACCTCGTCGGCTTCGAGGACGCGCTGGTCATCAAGGCCAATGTGGACGCCACCAACGGCGTCATCCACATCATCGACACCGTGATGTTGCCGCCCGCACCGCGCCGCTGATCGCGTGATGAAAAGCGGGCCGCCGGAGAAGCCTCCGGCGGCCCGTTTTGTTTGGCGAAGCGTAAGCGGTGCATGCACGCTCCGGCGTGAGATGCACGAGCCTCCAAAAGACTCAAAACACCCCAAAATCCGCACGCTTCATGCGCAAAGCCGATTTTCTTATTTTCAATGATTGATTGAATTTAAGCCCGATCGAGTACTTTTATTCAATCAATATTTGATAATTCAGCGTCTGGTGCATGGCCTGCCACTGGGCACCGGGCCGAGCTGAACCTGCTGCTTCAGTGTGCGGCGGCCGCCCCCGAAGGCAGCGACGCGGCCAGTTGGGCACAAAGCGACTCTGCACGCTGCGCCTCCTCCGCCTCCACCATCAGCCGCAGCAGCGGCTCGGTGCCTGAGGGGCGGATCAACACGCGCCCGCCCTGACCAAGCTGCGCCTCAACAGCTGCCTGCGCGTCGCGCAGTGGCGCGTGACTCTTCCAGTCGAAGCCTGCCGGCAGGCGCACGTTCTTGAGCACCTGCGGCATCAGACGGACTGGCGCCACCAGTTCGGCCAGGGTGCGGCCCTGGTCGCGCATCGCCGCCAGCACCTGCAGCGCGGCGATGGTGCCGTCACCCGTGGAGTGGCGGTCCAGGAAGATCAAGTGCCCGGAGCTTTCACCGCCATACAGCCAGCCGCGCTCGCTCAGGCGTTCCAACACGTAGCGATCACCGACCTTCGCGCGCTCGAAGCCGACGCCGGCACTGCGGAACGCGGCCTCCAGACCGAAATTGCTCATCAGTGTGCCAACAACGCCCTCGACCGGCTGGGTGCGATGGCGGTCCATCGCCACCACGTAGAGCAGCTCATCGCCGTTCAGCAGGCGGCCGTCAGCGTCCACCATCTGCAGGCGGTCGGCATCGCCATCCAGCGCGATGCCCAGGTGCGCGTGGTGCTCGCGCACCGCCGCCTGCAGCGCTTGCGGATGCACCGCGCCCACACCGTCGTTGATGTTCATGCCGTTGGGCTCGCAGCCCATGCGGATCACCTCGGCCCCCAGCTCATGCAGGAGCGCCGGCGTGACCTGATACGCAGCACCGTGGGCGCAATCGACGACGACGCGCAGCCCGCGCAGATCCAGATGCGCCGGAAAGCTCGCCTTGCAGAACTCGATGTAGCGCCCTGCAGCATCATTCAGGCGCCGCGCCTTGCCCAGATCGGCCGAGGGCACGCAGCCCATCGGCTCATCGATTAGCGCTTCGATGCGGGCCTCGGTCTCATCAGACAGCTTGGCACCACGACCGTCGAAGAACTTGATGCCGTTGTCCTGATAGGGGTTGTGACTGGCGCTGATGACCACACCCGCGTCCAGACGCATCGCACGCGTGAGGTGTGCAACGGCCGGCGTAGGGATCGGCCCGGCCAGCAGGACATCGGCCCCGGCGGCAATCAAGCCGGACTCGAGTGCGGCTTCGAGCAGGTAGCCGGACACCCGCGTGTCCTTGCCGATCAGCACCTGGGGCCGGCTGCCCGGCGCCTTGGCCGCGGCCAGGCTGCGGCCTGCGGCATAGCCCAGGCGCATGACGAAATCTGGAGTCATCGGTGCCGTGCCAACCGGGCCGCGCACGCCGTCCGTACCGAAATACTTTCTGCTCATTGCTGCTGCTTCACTTATTGATTCTTCAATCAGTCTTCTTCGCGACGGCGGCGCGCCTGCACCGCTGCCCACACCTTGAGCGCATCCACGGTCGGGGCCACATCGTGCACCCGCACCATCCGCGCGCCGCGCTCCACCGCCACCAGATGCGCAGCCACCGAGGCGGCAACACGCTCGCCGGCGCCGCGCTCCGTGAGCTGGCCCAGCATAGACTTTCTGGACATTCCGGCGAGCACCGGCAGATCCGCTTTCGATGACTCGGAGGGCACGCGGATCTGCCCGATCTGCGCAAGCAGATCGAGGTTGTGCTCGAGATTCTTGCCAAAGCCGAAACCAGGGTCGAGCACGATCCGCTCGTCCTTGATGCCGGCTGCACGCAAAGCCACGACGCGTTCGGCCAGAAACGCACGGACCTCTGCCAGTACATCGCCATACGCCGGGCTGCGCTGCATGGTGCGCGGCTCACCCTGCATGTGCATGGCCACCAGGCCGCATCCCGAGCGCGCAACCGTGTCGATCGCGCCCGGAGCGCGAAATCCCATCACGTCATTGATCACATCCGCACCGACCGCGAGGGCACGCGCCATCACCTCGGGCTTCATCGTGTCGACCGACACGCACACACCGCGTGACACAAAGTGCTGCACCGCGCGCTCGATACGCCCCCACTCCTCATCGGCCGACACCGCTTCCGCGCCAGGTCGGGTGGACTCGCCACCGATATCCAGCAGATCGGCCCCCTCGGCCAGCAGGCGCTCGCCATGCGCGATCGGCGCATCCGCATCGGCAAAGTGCTGCCCGCCGTCGGAAAAGCTGTCTGGCGTGACGTTCACGATGCCCATGACGAGCGGCCGCGCCTGAAGATCGAAGCGGAATCGACCGGCTTGCCAGTTCATGGAGCGAAGCGTCCTTTCAGGATTGAGCGTGGGTGGGCAAGCGGGTGCGCACAAAAGCAAAGGAGCGCCCGCAGGCGCCCCTCGCTGGTGCGGCAATGATCAGGCGGTCGCCGCAGCACCTTCGGCAGGCGCGCTGGGCGAACCCGGATCATTCGTGGACGTGGTGGCCGGGGGGCGCGGCGGGCGCACCGGACGGCCTTCCATGATGTCCTTGATCTGCTCGGCATCGATGGTCTCGTACTCCATCAGCGCAGCAGTCATGGCTTCCACTCGATCCGCCTTGTCCTGCAGGATCTTGGTCGCCGCGGCGTACTGCTCGTCGATGATGCGGCGAATCTCAAGGTCCACACGCTGCATCGTGGCTTCAGAGATGTTCGTGGTCTTGGTCACGCTGCGGCCGAGGAAGACTTCACCCTCGTTCTCCGCGTAGACCATCGGACCGAGCTCATCGCTCATGCCGTAGCGGGTCACCATGTCGCGCGCGATCTTGGTGGCACGCTCGAAGTCGTTCGATGCACCGGTCGAGATGCGCTTGACGAACAGATCCTCTGCAATCCGGCCACCGAAAAGGATGGCCATCTCGGTGAGCATCTGATCCTTGTACATGCTCAGGCGATCACGCTCGGGCAGCTGCCAGGTGACACCCAGCGCACGGCCGCGCGGAATGATCGTGACCTTGTGCACCGGGTCTGCGTTGGGCAGCGACGCAGCGATCACGGCGTGGCCAGACTCGTGGTACGCCGTAGCCTTCTTCTCGTCCTCGGACATGACCATGGTCTTGCGCTCGGGACCCATGTAGATCTTGTCTTTGGCCTTCTCGAAATCCTCCATGCTCACCACGCGACCGTTGCGGCGTGCGGCAAACAGAGCAGCTTCGTTCACCAGGTTGGCCAGATCCGCACCGGAGAAGCCTGGCGTGCCACGGGCCAGCACCGCAGCTTCAACATCCGTACCGAGGGGCACCTTGCGCATATGCACCTTGAGGATCTGCTCGCGGCCGCGGATATCCGGCAGAGGCACAACCACTTGGCGGTCGAATCGGCCGGGGCGCAGCAACGCCGGGTCAAGGATGTCCGGGCGGTTCGTCGCGGCGATCACGATGATGCCGGAGTTGGTGTCAAACCCGTCCATCTCCACCAGCATCTGGTTCAGGGTCTGTTCGCGCTCGTCATTGCCGCCACCCAGGCCCGCGCCGCGGTGACGACCCACCGCGTCGATTTCATCCACGAAGATGATGCAGGGAGCGTGCTTCTTGGCGTTCTCGAACATGTCGCGCACACGAGCTGCGCCCACGCCGACAAACATTTCCACGAAGTCCGAGCCCGAGATGCTGAAGAACGGCACCTTGGCTTCACCCGCGATCGCCTTGGCGAGCAGAGTCTTGCCGGTACCGGGCGAGCCCACCATCAGCACGCCGCGCGGGATGCGGCCGCCCAGCTTCTGGAACTTGGAGGGATCCTTGAGGAACTCGACGAGTTCCTTGACTTCCTCCTTGGCTTCGTCGCAACCGGCCACATCAGCAAAGGTGATGCTGTTGTTGGACTCGTCGATCATGCGGGCCTTGCTCTTGCCGAAGCTGAAGGCGCCACCCTTGCCGCCGCCCTGCATGCTGCGCATCATCCAGAACCAGAAACCGATCAGAAGCAGGATCGGTCCGAGGTGGATGAGCAGGGTCATCAGCAGCGACTGTCCCTCTTCCGGAGTGCCATAGACCTTGACCCCGTACTTGACGAGGTTGTCAGACATGAAGATGTCGCCAGGCGAGGTCAGCGTGAAGCGGTTTCCTTCCTTGGGGAAGACCGTCAAGGTCCGCCCTTGGACTTCGACCTTCTCGATACGCCCGGCCTTGGCGTCTTCCATGAACTGCGTGTAGCTCACGGCTTCATTCACCGGCGCACGGCGATTCTCGAACTGCCTGAAGACCGTGAACAACACCATGGCTACAACCAGCCAGATGATCGCTTTGGTGAGGAGGTTGTTGTTCACTTGCTCATACTCCTGGGCAACGGCACGGCCCGGTCAATGTGTTGATTGATTCTACGCCTCGCAGGGCTTGACATAGCGCAGGGATTGCGATGGATTGCCTCAGCGCCTTAGCAAGCGTTGCACTCGGATCACTCCCTGCCTGCTGCCTTCAGTCCCTGCGCAACCAGAAAGGTTTCCGAGGAGTTCGAGCGCGAGGCCTTGGGCTTGTACTCGGTCACCTTCTGGAACGCCTCCTTGTAGAGCTTCACCGTCTGGGAAAACCCACTGCCGTGGAAGCTCTTGGTCACCAGCGCTCCGCGCTTCTTGAGGTGACTGACTGCAAACTCCAGCGCCAGTTCGTTCAGATGAGCCACGCGTGCCGCGTCTGCCGCCCCGACTCCGCTCAAGTTGGGGGCCATGTCGGAAAGCACAAGATCCACTGCGCCGTCACCTACGAGCGACTCGAACTCCGCAAGCACCGCGTCTTCGCGAAAGTCGCCCAGCAGGAAGGTAACGTCCGCCACGGGCTCCATCGGCAGCAAATCGAGCGCAAACACCCGACCGTGAATACCTGGGCCACTCTTGTTCTTGAGGCGCTCGCGAACAACTTGACTCCAGCTTCCGGGCGTGGCGCCTAGGTCGACCACGGTTGCGCCCGGCTTGAGCAGCTGGAACTGATCCAGGATTTCGGTGAGCTTGAAGGCCGCACGCGCCCGGTAGCCCTGCTGCTGGGCCAGCTTCACATAGGGATCATTGATGTGATCCATCAGCCAGGCGGCCGAGAACTTGTTCTTCTTGGTTGATTTCATTGGGATAATCCCGAAATGAGCACATCAGAAACCATCACGCTGTCCCCGCTGCAGCGCAAAAATCTCAAATCCCACGCCCATCATCTTGACCCCGTGGTCATGATCGGCAATGAAGGCCTCACGGTCGCCGTTCTTAAGGCCATTGACGAGCAGCTTGCAGCCCACGAGCTGATCAAGATCCGAGTGTTCTCCGATGACCGCGAACAACGCACCGAACTGCACGCGTCCATCTGCGCCGAGTTGGGCGCAGCACCGGTGCAGCATATCGGCAAGCTGCTTGTGGTCTGGCGTCCGGGCAAGTCAAGCACGCGAATCGATCCTGATACGCCCTACCTGCCGGACGCTCCGGTAGCGAAAAAGCCTGGAACTCAGTCTGCCCCTCATACTCCGAAGAAGCTGGCTGCGGCGGGAAAGACGGCCGCCAAGAAGACTGTGAAGCGAAAGTCGGTTACCGAAGACACGGAAAACACACTCGCACGCAGAATCCGTCAAGCGACCGAGCAGTCCCGCAAGCGCACCACACGCCGCGGCGCCCGGCGCAGTCGCTGAACGAGGGCCTGCTCAGCGCGATCGCGCCACCACAATCGCGCCCAGCACGCACTGGGCGGCATACAACACGGCCGACACGCCATGCAGCGCGCCAAACTGCGTCGCCAGCGACTCCTGCACCACCGGCGAAGAGTGCATCATCATCTCGACACGCAGGCTAGCCATCCAGGGCCCGAGCACGAACTGCTGAATGGCCGCCAACCCGACCATGCTCAGAAGCATGTAGACGGATACGCGCGTCAGGTGGACACGACGCTCCAGCCGTTTGTGAAGTGCCAGAACAATAGCAGCGCAAACAAAGACGACGATGCTCTGCCAGTAGAACGCGTGACTGGCAAATGTGCCCGCCAGAGAGCGTGGTGTGAGCACCGCGAACGCGAGCGGCGCAGCGAGCAGACCCACCGTCCAGGTGCAACCTACCCAGGCCGTGAGCGCCAGACGGTAGAGGGCCAGCAGCCAGCGTTCGACGCGCGACTCAGGCGCGCTCGCCCCGCCGACGCTGATGCCGTCGTTGCTCAAGTCAGACTCACTCGTATCGAACCGCGCGCACTTCGTACTCGCGATTGCCACCTGGCGCCATCACCACGGTGGTGTCGCCTTCGAACTTGCCGATCAGTGCCCGTGCCACCGGGCTCGTCACACTGACACGGCCTTGACGGATATCCGCCTCGTCCTCGCCGACGATCTGGTAGGTCGTCACGTCACCGGACTCCAGGTCTTCGAGTTCAACTGTCGCCCCAAACACCACCTTGCCCTCCGCATCCAGCGTCTTGGGATCGATGATCTGGGCATTCGAGAGCTTGCCCTCGATCTCCATGATCCGCCCTTCGATGAAGCCCTGACGCTCCTTGGCTGCGTCGTACTCGGCGTTCTCGGACAGGTCGCCCTGGGCGCGTGCCTCGGCGATCGCGGTGATGACTGCCGGGCGATCGACGGTCTTGAGGCGATGCAACTCACTCTTGAGCTGCTCGGCACCGCGCACGGTGATGGGAATGGTGCTCATGGATCTACTCGTGGACTCAATGGATCGGGGGCAGCCGAAGCTGCCCCCGGGGTTTGAACGTTCAGCAGGTGCGCCTCTCAGAGGCCCTTGGCACGCAGCTCTTTGTGAAGGGTCTGGACGTCGAAGACATCAAGCGTGTTCACGCTCTTCATGCCCTCCACCGCGGCGAGTGCGCCTGCAATCGTGGTTTGTGACGGCACCCGTGCAGCCTGCGCCGCGACGCGGATGTAGCGCGAATCAGCAATCGCGTTGCGCCGTTCCTCGACGGTATTGATCACCAGCTGAATCTCGCCGTTCTTGATCATGTCGACCACGTTCGGACGCCCTTCAGTCACCTTGTTGACTGACTTGCAGGGGATGCCGGATGCCTCGATGGCAGCCGCGGTGCCGCGGGTCGCGATGATCTTCAGGCCCAGTTCATGGAAGCCGCGCGCCGCGTCCACGGCCTTGGTCTTGTCCGCGTTCTTCACGCTCATGAACACGGTGCCGCTCTCGGGCAGCTTGGTGGAGGCGCCGATCTGGCTCTTGATGAACGCTTCGCCGAAGGTCTTGCCTACACCCATGACCTCGCCCGTGGACTTCATTTCGGGGCCAAGGATCGTGTCCACGCCAGGGAACTTGTTGAACGGGAAGACCGCTTCCTTGACGCTGTAGTAAGGCGGCACGATCTCCTTGGTGAAGCCCTGATCAGCCAGAGACTTGCCAGCCATCGCACGCGCGGCAATCTTGGCCAGCGGAGCTCCGATCGCCTTCGAGACGTAGGGCACCGTGCGCGAGGCACGCGGGTTCACTTCCAGAACGTAGATCGTTTCACCCTGCACCGCGAACTGAACGTTCATCAGGCCGATCACGTTCAGCGCCTTGGCCATGACTTCTGTCTGGCGCTTGAGTTCGTCGATGAGTGCGGGCTTGAGCGAATACGGCGGCAGCGAGCAGGCCGAGTCGCCTGAATGCACGCCCGCCTGCTCGATGTGTTCCATCACGCCGCCGATGACCACCTGCTTGCCGTCGGACAGACAGTCCACGTCGACTTCGATGGCATCGTTGAGGAAGCGATCGAGAAGTACGGGCGAGTCGTTGCTGACCTTGACCGCTTCGCGCATGTAGCGCTCGAGATCCCGCTGCTCATGGACGATTTCCATGGCGCGGCCGCCCAGCACGTAGCTGGGGCGTACGACGAGCGGATAGCCGATTTCGTTGGCAAGACGAAGCGCTTCGTCCTCAGTACGTGCGGTGCGGTTCGGCGGCTGCAGCAGACCGAGCTTGTGGATCAGCTTCTGGAAGCGCTCACGATCCTCCGCGATGTCGATGGATTCGGGTGAGGTGCCGATGATGGGCACCCCATTGGCTTCCAGCGCCTTGGCGAGCTTCAGCGGCGTCTGCCCGCCGTACTGGACGATTACGCCCCAAGGCTTCTCCTTGTCGACGATCTCGAGCACGTCCTCGAGCGTCAGCGGCTCGAAATAGAGCCGGTCACTCGTGTCGTAGTCGGTGGAGACCGTTTCAGGGTTGCAGTTGACCATGATGGTCTCGAACCCGTCTTCGCGCAGCGAGAGTGCGGCATGCACGCAGCAGTAATCGAACTCGATGCCCTGGCCAATGCGGTTGGGACCACCGCCCAGCACCATGACCTTCTTCTTGTCGGTCGGCTGACTTTCGCACTCTTCCTCATAGGTCGAGTACATGTAGGCCGTCTTGGTGGCGAATTCTGCGGCACAGGTGTCCACCCGCTTGTAGACCGGGCGCACGTTCAGGCTGTGACGGTGCTTGCGCACCTCGGCCTCGGATGTGTCCAGCAGGTACGCCAGGCGCCGATCGGAGAACCCCTTGCGCTTGAGCTCGCGCATCGTCGGCTCATCCAGGTCGGCGAGGGTGTGCTTCTCGATCTCCAGCTCCAGATCGACGATCTCCTTGATCTGCACGAGGAACCACGGATCGATATGGGTGAGGGTGTGCACCTCTTCGAGCGTGAAGCCCGCGGCAAAGGCATCGCCCACGTACCAGATGCGCTCGGGGCCAGGCTCACCGAGTTCCTGCTCGATGCGCTCGCGATCAGTCGTCTTCTGATTGAGCCCATCCACACCGACTTCGAGACCACGCAGGGCCTTCTGGAAGCTTTCCTGGAAGGTCCGGCCGATGGCCATGACCTCTCCGACGCTCTTCATCTGGGTCGTTAGGTGCGAATCGGCCTGCGGGAATTTCTCGAAGGCGAAGCGCGGTACTTTGGTGACGACGTAATCGATCGTGGGCTCGAAGGACGCCGGTGTGGCGCCGCCAGTGATGTCGTTCTTCAGCTCGTCGAGCGTGTAGCCCACGGCCAGCTTGGCAGCGACCTTGGCGATCGGAAAACCCGTGGCCTTGGACGCGAGCGCAGAGGAGCGCGACACGCGCGGGTTCATCTCGATCACGATCATGCGCCCGGTATCCGGATTGATCGAGAACTGGACGTTCGAGCCGCCGGTGTCGACACCGATCTCACGCAGGATGGCGATCGAAGCATTGCGCATGACCTGGTATTCCTTGTCGGTCAGGGTTTGCGCAGGGGCCACGGTGATCGAGTCTCCGGTGTGAATACCCATTGGATCCAGGTTCTCAATCGAGCACACGATGATGCAGTTGTCCGCGCGGTCGCGGACAACTTCCATCTCGTATTCCTTCCAGCCGATCAGGCTTTCCTCGATCAGCAGCTCGCGCGTGGGCGAGAGCTCCAGACCGCGCTTGCAGATCGTCTCAAACTCTTCGGCGTTGTAGGCGATGCCACCTCCCGTGCCGCCCAGCGTGAAGCTCGGGCGGATCACCATCGGATAGCCGGAATTGCCGAGTTCCTCGGCAATGCGGCGATGCACGGCCCAGGCCTCATCCATGCTGTGTGCGATGCCCGATTTGGCGCTCTGCAGACCGATGGAGGTCATCGCCTCCTTGAACTTGAGGCGATCCTCAGCCTTCTCGATCGCCTTCTCGTTGGCGCCGATCAACTCGACCTTGTACTTGTCCAGTACGCCGTGCTTGTGGAGATCAAGCGCACAGTTCAGCGCGGTCTGGCCACCCATCGTGGGCAGCAGCGCGTCCGGGCGCTCCTTGGCAATGATGCGTTCGACCACTTGCCAGGTGATGGGCTCGATGTAGGTCACATCGGCCATCTCGGGGTCCGTCATGATCGTGGCCGGATTGCTGTTGACCAGGATGACCTTGTAGCCCTCTTCGCGCAAGGCCTTGCAGGCCTGCGCGCCGGAGTAATCAAACTCACAGGCCTGGCCGATGATGATCGGGCCTGCGCCGATGATGAGGATGCTCTTGATGTCTGTGCGCTTAGGCATGATCCGACTCTCGCAGGACCGCCCCAATAGAGGCGGGGGCCCCCTTGGGGGGCAGTGCAGCGGCAAGGCCGCAAACGTGGGGGGTCAAGCTGACTTCTCCATCAGCGCGATGAACTTGTCGAACAGGTCTCCAATGTCGTGCGGGCCCGGGCTCGCCTCAGGGTGCCCCTGGAAACAGAAGGCCGGAACGTCCGTACGCTCTAGCCCCTGGATGGAGCCGTCGAACAGCGAGACGTGCGTGACCCGCATGTTGGCCGGAAGGGTCTTTTCGTCCACCGCAAAGCCGTGGTTCTGGCTGGTGATGTAGACCCGCTTGGAGTCCAGATCCTGCACGGGATGGTTGCCGCCGTGATGGCCGAACTTCATCTTCAGGGTCTTGGCGCCACTGGCCAAGCCCATGATCTGATGGCCCAGGCAGATGCCGAACGTCGGAATCTTTCTGGCCATGAGTTCGCGTGCAGCGGCAATTGCATAGTCGCAGGGCTCGGGGTCGCCCGGGCCATTGGACAGGAACACCCCGTCCGGATTCATCGCAATCACATCCGCGGCAGACGTCTGTGCGGGCACGACGGTCACGCGACAGCCTCGATCGCTCATCAAGCGCAGGATGTTGCGTTTCACGCCGAAGTCATAGGCGACCACATGGAACTTCGGCTCGACCAGCTCCGGAAACTCCGAAGAACCGTCATCAAACAGCCGCCATGAGCCTTCCGTCCATTCATAGGCTTCGTGCGTGCTCACGACCTTGGCAAGATCCTGACCAGCCATGCTGGGTGCAGCCTGCGCACGGGTGGCCGCCTCTGCAATCTGCGCGTCCGTCAAGGTTTCACCCTCACCCACTGCGACGATGCAGCCATTTTGCGCGCCCTTCTCGCGCAGCACGCGCGTGAGCTTGCGCGTATCCAGACCGGCAATGCCGACGACGCTCTCGTTCTTCAGGTAGGTGGACAGCGCGTCCTGGGCACGGAAGTTGGACACCACCGCTGAGAGATCCCGAATCACCAGGCCCTTGGCCCAGACGCGGGGCGCTTCCTCGTCCTGCTCGTTGACACCCACGTTGCCGATATGGGGATACGTCAGGGTGACGATCTGCCCGCAATAGCTCGGGTCGGTCAGGATTTCCTGGTAGCCGGTGATGGCGGTGTTGAACACCACCTCCCCGACTGTGGTGCCGGTGGCACCGATGCTGTAGCCGCGAAAGACCGTCCCATCGGCCAGCACCAACGCAGCCTGAGGACGTTGGAAGCTCAGCCGCGTTTGTGTGAGATTCAGAGGCATGTTCTTGTGTCTGCGAACGGCGCACGCCGCCCCCACGCCATTTCGCCTGAAAGCGAGCGCGGGTTGGGTGCACGTTGGGGGATTTTCGAGAGTTTACCAGCCTGCACTGCAGCACTGGCGCCTTGGGCCCACCGCGCGATTCATGCGCTGGTCAAGACTTAGCTGACCGACGCGACGAACCCCACTGTGCCGGGAGGGCGACCATGCCTGTCCGCTGGGCTCACATACTCACACAAACGCAGTATTGGCGGGCGTCGGGGCCGCCGCCTATGGTGATCGCACTTAAGTCTCCAGTGCTCGCTTTTCCCCTGAAGTGAGCTTTAGCGCCCCGCCTGATGCGGGGCCTTTTTTTGCTTCGCTACATTCGAGCTATTCACCTCTACGAGCACAGCATGAACGCACTGGAGCAACTCAAGCAACACACCGTGGTGGTCGCCGACACGGGCGACTTCGAAACCATGCGCGCCTATGCGCCGCGTGACGCCACCACCAACCCCTCGCTGATCCTCAAGGCGGTGGCCAAGCCTGAATACCGCGCCCTGCTCGACCAGGTGCTGCGCGATCATCCCGGCGCCGCAACCTCCGAGGTGATCGACCGCCTGCTGGTGGCTTTCGGGCAGGAGATCCTCAAGATCGTGCCCGGACGGGTGTCCACCGAGGTGGATGCGCGCCTGTCCTTCGACACCGAGGGCACCCTGGGCAAAGCGCGCGAGATCATTGCGCTGTACCGAGCAGCTGGCATCGACACGAGCCGCGTGCTGATCAAGATCGCCTCCACCTGGGAAGGTATTCGCGCCGCTGAAGTGCTGGAGCGCGAGGGCGTCACCTGCAACATGACCCTGCTGTTCAGCCTGCCCCAGGCCGTAGCCTGCGCCGAGGCAAATGCGCGGCTGATTTCGCCATTCGTTGGCCGCATCCTGGACTGGTACAAGAAGTCCACCGGCCAGGACTACACCGCCGAAACCGACCCCGGCGTGCTCTCGGTGCGGCGCATCTACGCCTATTACAAGAAGTTCGGTTACGGCACCGAGGTCATGGGTGCGAGCTTCCGAAACACCGGCGAGATCCTCGCGCTGGCCGGTTGCGATCTGCTGACCATCTCGCCCGATCTGCTCGGCCAGCTCGCGGCCATGGAAGCGCCCGTGCCGCGCCTGCTGCACCCGGTGGAATCGGCCGCGCATGACATGCAGCGCGTGAGCTACGACGAAGCCGGCTTCCGCTTTGCCATGAATGAAGACGCCATGGCGACTGAAAAGCTGGCCGAAGGCATCCGGCTCTTTGCGGCGGACACGCGCAAGCTGGAAGCACTGATCGAGCAGGCCCGCGCGTAGGGCGCACGGCGTGGCTTCCAGCCCCGACATGCGCAGCGAAACCCGGCGCATCACTCTCGCCCTGCAGGGCGGCGGCTCGCATGGCGCCTTCACCTGGGGCGTGCTGCAAGCGGTACTGGAAGACGAGCGCGTGGAGATCGAAGGCATCTCCGGCACCAGTGCGGGCGCCATGAACGCCGTGGTGCTGGCCTCAGCCATCGGCCAGCACAACAGCCGGGGCGCTGGCAGCTACTGCGCCAAGGCGCGCTCAGCAGCCATCGAGGCGCTCGCGCAGTTCTGGCGCAGCATCAGCGCGTATTCCTCGCTGAACCCGGTGAAGCGCGCGCCCATGGACTCGCTCTTTGGCCTGTGGGGCGTGCGGGACAACCCGGCCCAGTTCTGGGCCGAGACCTTTGCCAAGACCTTCTCGCCCTACCAATTCAATCCGCTGGACATCAACCCGGTGCGCGAGCTGCTCAAGCAGCACGTGAACTTCGATGCGCTGGCCACACCACTTGCGCCCAAGGTCTTTGTAGCCGCCACACGCGTGCGCACCGGCAAGGCCGAGATCTTCTCCGGCAAGCGCCTGTGCCCGGAGGCCGTGGCCGCCAGCGCCTGCCTGCCCATGCTGTTTCAGGCGGTGGAGGTGGAAGACGACTGGTTCTGGGACGGCGGCTTTGCGGGCAACCCCGCACTGCACCCGCTCATCTACGAATGCAAGAGCGCCGATATCGTGCTCGTGCAGATCAACCCGGTCATCCGCGAAGACCTGCCCACCAATAGCCGGGACATCCTCGACCGGATGAACGAGATCACCTTCAACGCCAGCCTGCTGGCCGAGATGCGCGCCATCGACTTCGTGGCGCGCCTGCTCAAGGACGGCAAACTGGACCCCGCGCGCTACAAGCACGTGCTGATGCACCGCATCGGCGGCGACGAGCTGGCCAAATACGGCGCAGCCAGCAAGCTGGCCACGGACAGCGGCTTCATCACCGAACTGCACGCCCTGGGCCTGGAGTCCGGGCGTGACTGGCTCAAGCGCAACTTCGAGGCGCTCGGCGACCACGCCACGGTGAACATTGCGCGCGACTATCTGGATGACCTGCGCATTCCCCTGCGCTCATCCAGCAGCGCGGGGCGCGCGAACACGGACCAGATCGGCGGCCAGGACAGCCGCCCCCACCCCGAAAAGAAGCGCTGAGCTTCAGCGCATGCTTCACGTCGGCACGCGCTGCGGCAGCCCGCCGCAGCGCAGCCCCACGCTAGAGCGGGTCTCTGCGACAAGGCAACGCAGAAGCGGGGGCTTGCGCGAACCAATCCGGCCGGGCGAGTCACACTGGGCACCCGGCTGCCCCACAAGGGCGGTGCGGACCGATCCCCAAGCTCCTTCAGGCTCTCGCCATGCTCGATCCCATCCTGCTCGCGCGCATCCAGTTCGGCGCCAACATCACCTTCCACATCCTGTTCCCTACCATCACCATTGCGCTGGCGTGGGTACTGCTCTTCTTCAAGCTTCGGTACAACAGGACGGGCGACATGAAATGGATGGACGCCTACAAGTTCTGGGTGAAGGTCTTTGCCGTGACCTTTGCGCTGGGCGTCGTGAGTGGCATCACCATGAGCTTTCAGTTCGGCACCAACTGGCCGGGCTTCATGGAAACCGTGGGCAATATTGCGGGGCCGCTTCTGGCCTATGAGGTACTGACGGCGTTTTTCCTCGAAGCGACCTTCCTGGGCATCATGCTGTTCGGCTTCAACCGGGTGAGCAACCGCGTGCACACCCTGGCCACGGTGCTCGTGGCCGTGGGTACCAGCATGTCGGCTTTCTGGATCCTGGTGCTCAACAGCTGGATGCAGACGCCCGTGGGCTTCGAGATGATCGATGGCAAGGCGCACGCCACGGACTGGCTGGCCATCATCTTCAACCCGAGCTTCCCGTACCGCTTCACGCACATGATGCTCGCGAGCGGTCTGACCGCAGCCTTCCTGATCGCGGGCGTGTCCGCCTGGCGCTGGCTGCGCGGCGACCACTCCGGCAGCGTGATGGCCGGCATGAAGACCGGCGTGTATCTGGGCGCCGCGCTGATTCCGTTGCAGATCCTGGCCGGCGACATGCATGGCCTGAACACCCTGGAGCATCAGCCCGCGAAGGTGGCCGCCATGGAAGGGATCTGGGAGACCGAGCGCGGCGCGGACCTGCGCCTGTTCGCCGTTCCGGACGAAGCCGCGCGCACCAACCACTTCGAGATCACCCTGCCCAATATGGCCAGCGTGATCCTCACGCACAGCTGGGAGGGCGAGGTCAAGGGCCTGAACGAGTTCGAGGGTAAGCACCCGCCTGTGGCGCCGGTGTTCTATGCCTTCCGCATCATGGTGGGTATCGGCATGCTCATGCTGCTGGTGAGCTGGATCGGCGCCTGGCAGCTCAAGCGCCAGGGCCAGCCCAAGCCATGGCTCGCGCGGGCACTGCTGTTCATGACCTTCTCCGGCTGGGTGGCCACGGTGGCTGGCTGGTACGTGACCGAGATCGGCCGGCAGCCCTGGCTGGTCTATGGCGTGATGACCACGGCGCAGGCGGCCAGCAAGGTGCCAAGCGGCATGATCCTCTCCACGCTGATCATGTATCTGGTGGTGTACGTGGCGCTGATCGCAGCCTATGTCTCGGTGGTGTTCTACATGGCGCGACGCGCCAGCCGCGCGGCGATGGGTGACATCACGCCCAAGCCTCCCGCGCCTTCCATGCAGCCCACCCTGCAAGGAGCGGAATGATGAGCCCGCTGCCTGACCTCTCCACCTTCAACGCGTGGCTGCCCATCATCTTCATGGGCATCATGGGCCTGTCGATGCTGGCCTATGTGGTGCTGGACGGCTACGACCTGGGCGTGGGCATCCTGCTGCGTCGAGCGGACGCCGATCAGAAGGACCTCATGATCGGCTCGATCGGCCCCTTCTGGGACGCCAACGAAACCTGGCTGGTGCTGGGCGTGGGCATTCTGCTGGTGGCCTTTCCGATGGCCCATGGCGCGATCCTCACGGCCCTGTACCTGCCGGTGGCGCTGATGCTGCTGGGGTTGATCCTGCGTGGCGTGGCCTTTGACTTCCGCGCCAAGGCCCATGCAGACCACAAGGAGACCTGGAACCGCACGTTCTACGCCGGCTCGCTGCTGGCCGCGCTCTCGCAGGGCTACATGCTGGGCGCGTACATCACGGGCTTCGAGCGCAGCTGGGCGGCCACCGGCTTTGCGATGCTGATCGCGCCCTGCGTGGCCGCGGGCTACACCCTGCTCGGCGCCACCTGGCTCGTGATGAAAACCGAAGGCGATCTGCAAAAGCGGGCCGCCTTCTGGGCGCGGCGCGCGCTCTGGCTCACTGCGGTGGGCGTGCTGCTGGTGAGTCTGGCCACGCCGTTTGTAAGCGAGCGCATCTTTGCCAAGTGGTTCAGCCTGCCCTACGTGGTGCTGCTGGCGCCCATTCCTCTGGCCACCGCAGTGCTGTTTGTGCTGACCGACCGCATCCTTCGCGCCCTGCCCTTGCCAGGCGACAAGCTGAACTGGGTGCCCTTTGCGGCCACCGTGGCGATCTTCGTACTCGCCTTCTTCGGCCTGGCCTACAGCTTGTTCCCGTATCTGGTGATCGACAAGATCGACATCTGGCAGGCGGCCAGCGCGCCCGAAAGCCTGAAGATCATCCTGGCCGGCGCGGCCGTGGTGGTGCCGGTGATCATCGGCTACACGATCTTCAGCTACAGGGTGTTTGGCGGGAAGGCGCAGCCGCTGGCGTACTACTAATAGATACGCAGCTTCGGCGGATTGCCACACGGGCTAGCACGGAAGACGTTTCCGCTTGTCTGGCAAGGCTTTCCAGCCATTTTGGTCTGGAAAGGCGCATGAATGCTGCATCTCTGATTCTCGGAAATCTCAGATCCAGCATTCATGCGGGTGCTCAAGGCAAATCGCCTTGAAAACCTTGCGGCACAAGCGGAAAACCCATCTCAGACCGCAACGGGGCGTGCGCTGGCAGGCGCACGCTCTTGTCTCAGCGCCCGGCCCTGCCGGACGAAACCCCGAGACAAGCGGGAAGCCGTTTTGGCCTTCAACCGCCAGAAAAGCCTGCCCTCAATCCGCCTTGATCCCCTGCACCTTGATGACCTTGCCCCAGCGCTCGTACTCGGCCTGGGCGTAGCGGGTCATGGCCTCCGGCCCCATGAAGGTGACCTGCGCGCCCTGCTCACCGGCCTTCTTCTGGAATTCCGGCGTGCTCACGATCTTCTGCACCTCGGCAGCCACGCGGTCCACCGCAGCGCGCGGCGCCTTGCCGTGGGTGTAGAGCGTAAACCAGCTTTGCACCTCGAAGTTGGGGATACCGGCCTCCTTCGCCGTGGGCACATCCGGCAGCGCGGGCAGGCGCTGGTCGCTGGCCACCAGCAGGGCGCGTAACTTGCCCGCCTGGATGTGGCCCACCAGTGGCGGCGCGGTGGTGAGGGTGAAGTCCACCTGGCTGGCCAGCAGATCCGTCACCATCGGCCCCGTGCCCCGGTAAGGGATGTGCACGATGCGCGTGTCCGTCAGGCTCTTGAAGAGCTCGGCGGCGATGTGCTGCACCGAGCCATTGCCGGCGCTGGAGTAGTTGAGCTTGCCCGGGTTCTTGCGCGCATAGTCCACCAGCTCCCTGGCTGTCTTGAACGGAAGCGAGCTGCGCAGGGCGAGCACCTGCGGGGCGGACATTACGTTAGCGACCGCCTGCAGGTCCTTGAGCGGATCGAAGGGCACCTTCACCAGCTGCGGCGTCATCACATGAAAGCCGGAGAACTGCATCAGCAGGGTGTGGCCATCCGGCGGGGCATTGAGCAGCGCCTGGGTGCCCACCGCGCCGTTGCCGCCGCCACGGTTCTCGATCACCACCGGCTGACCGAGCGCCTTGGAGAGCGGCTCCTGCAGCATGCGGGCGGTGATGTCGGCCGTACCGCCGGGTGGCGCGGGCACGATGATGGTGACGGTCTTGGACGGGAAGGCCTGAGCCATGGCTGCGGGGGCCAGCAGGCAGCCCGTGGTTGCCAGCGCGAGGGCCAGCAGCGATCTGAGCGTGAACATGCAATGTCTCCTTGGCGTTCTTGATCTTCTGGCCCCGCCTGGCCGGCAGTGGCAGCGCCAAGCCTAGCCGCCCACCCCCCGGCTTGCGAAGGGTGGTTCGCCCGCAGACCGGTCTTGCGCTGCACCGGAACGGGGCTTCTCGCTTGTCTGGCGCGGCTTTTCAGGCAATTTGCCCTGGAAACCCTCATGAATGCTGAATCTCGCTTTCCGGAGTCGGACACATCCAGTATTCATGCGCCTCTTCAAGCCAAATTGGCCGGAAAGGCGCACCAGGCATGCGGAGAGCCCTCCTCAGTCGGTGGGATCAACGCCGAGTTGCCGCAGCGACGCTCGCAGAAACCCGCCCGGTTTTTGCGGCTCGCGTCGCCGATTCCGCAGCTCATCGCAACGCGGCTGCGTGATCGAAGGCCCTTGCCCACAATGCACTCCATCGACACACACAACACGTCGATCGCAACGAACCCAAGGAGCCCGATCATGAACACCACCACCGCCCGCGCCCAAGTCTTCGCCCTCGTCTCTGCCGCCTTCTGCGCCGCTGCCTTCGCAGCCGTGCCGGCCCCCAAGGTTGAAGCGAATGTCGTGAAGCTCGACACGGTCACGGTGGTGGCCAGCCGCTCGGCTCTTCTGAACGAGCAGCCCGTGATCGCACTCGACACCGTGACCGTCACGGCCAGCAAGGCTGAAGTGGCTGCCGCCCGCGCCACCACGCAGCTTGCTGCCGCCGCTGAGCGCAACTCATAAGCAGCGAGCGTCCAAGAACTCGTTGCGGCTAGAAACAACAAGGCCCGCCGGTGTACCACGGCGGGCCTTGTGCTTTTGGAGCGCGCTAAACGCGCTTCGATGACCCATCAGCCCGGCGCAGGCTTCTCCACCACAACGCCCTCGGCAAACAGCGTGCCCATCTCACCCTCGCTGAGACCCAGCGCACCCAACACGTCGCGCGTGTGCTCACCCAGCCGGGGGCCGAGCCACTGCGTGCCGCCCGGCGTGACCGAGAGCTTGGGCGTGACGGCCGGCAGCTTGATCGGAGTGCCGTCAGCTAGCCGGTGCTGCTCGATCATGCGGCGCGCCAGAAACTGCGGGTCGGCAAACATGTCCGCCACGCTGTAGATCTTGCTCACCGGCACATCGGCCGCCTTGAGCGTGGTCAGCACCTCATCAATGCCGCGGGCTACCGTCCAGGCACCAATGGCGGCATCGATCTCCGCGGTGCGTGGCACGCGACCATCGTTGGTGGCCAGGCCGGCGTCATGGGCCAGATCGTCCCGGCCCATGGCCAGCATCAGGCGCTTGAAGATCGCATCGCCGTTGCCGGCAATCACCACGTTCGCTCCATCGCCGCAGGTGTAGGTGTTGGAAGGCACGATGCCCGGCAACGCACCGCCCGTGCGCTCGCGCACTACGCCGGCCAGGTCGTACTCGGGCACGAGGCTTTCCATCATGTTGAACACGGCCTCATAGAGCGCAACGTCCACCACCTGACCCTGCCCGCACGCCTTGCCGCCCGTGGCGTCGCGATGGCGCAGCGCCACCATCGCGCCGAACGCACCGTGCAGCGCAGCGAGCGAATCGCCGATCGAGATGCCGATGCGCACCGGCGGCCGGTCCGGATGGCCTGACACATAGCGCATGCCGCCCATGCTCTCACCTACCGCACCGAAGCCCGGCAGATCCTTCATCGGCCCCGTCTGCCCGTAGCCCGACAGGCGCACAAACACAAGCGAGGGCCGCTCGCGTATCAGCTCGGCAGGCCCCAGGCCCCACTTCTCCAGCACGCCGGGCCGGTAGTTCTCCACGATCACGTCGGCCTCGAGCGCCAGGCGCCGCACCAGATCGCGGCCGCGCGCATCCTTCATGTTCACGGCCACGCTCTTCTTGTTGCGTGACTGCACGCTCCACCACAGCGAATTGCCTTCATGCAGCACGCGCCATTGCCGGATCGGATCGCCTTCTGGCGACTCGATCTTGATCACCTCGGCACCAAACTCCGCCAGCAGCCGGGTGCAGAAGGGCCCGGCAATCAGCGTGCCGAGCTCCAGCACCTTCAGGCCATGCAGGGCGCCGGGCGTACTCATCCGCGAAAGACCGGGATCAGGAAGATCGCGACGTTCGCCGCGAAGGCCAGGGTCCACACGCCGGAGCGCGCGGCCTGCTTGCCAGTCACGTAGAGATAGACGTACAGACTGCGCAAGACGATGAAGCTCACCGCCAGCACATTGGCTAGCAGCGTCGCGCCCACCAGCATGTGAGTGGACAGCACCGCCAGCCCGAAGAAGGGCAGAGCCTCCCAGCTGTTGGCCTGCGCGTTGTTCGCCCACTTGCGTGCACCCTCCTGCCGCTCCAGCCAGCCGCGGGGATCAAGGTTGTCATAGCCGCCCTGACTGCGCGGGATGCCAAATTTGCCTCGCTTGGCGAGACCCGCGCAGACGATCGGCATGATGGCTGCTAGCAGGATGCAGAAGATGGCGATCGTCATCTGGGCTCCGGGTTTTCCTTGAGTTGGGTAGGGCGCGGGATGGCTGCCGAGCATAGCGAAGCCGAGCAGCGGACTTTCTCAGGCAGCAGCTCCCAGGCTTCTCTCAAGACGAATCGGTTACTGCCGAAATTCACCTGCCGGCGGTGGGAAGCTCCGAGCCTGCTGCATAGACTTTGCTGCTCCGTTTGCCGATCCTCCTCGCCCGTCCTGCCTGCGCCGCCCCTGATGCCACCAGCACCATCCGCTACAGCGCCTGACACTACCGCCGGTAACCGGCGCCCGCCGCCGCTGATCGGTGCGTCGATCGTCACGGCCGCGGCCTACGTGGCCATCGGCTGGCTGTCGCTCTACCTGGCCATTCCGCCTTCATTTGCTGCGCCGCTGTATCTACCGGCGGGCATCGCGCTGGCCTGCGTACTTCGCTTCGGCTACGGCGTGCTGCCGGCCATCGCGGTCGGCTCGTTCGGCATGAACCTGCTCACCGGCATCCTGAGCAATCGGCTCGGGCTGGATTTCGTGGTGATCAGTCTGGTGTCCAGCCTTGGAGCCGCATTGCAGGCATGGGCTGGGGTGGCACTGTATCGCCGCCTGCTGGGCGCAGACTCGACCCTGGATGAGCCGCGCGACATTCTGCGTTTTTTCCTGGTGATTGCACCGGCCTCCGCCCTGCTCAGCGCCAGCGCAGCCATCGGCATTCGTGTGCTGTGGGGTGCCCTGCCTGCTGACGCGGCTTTCGGCGTCTGGTGGACCTGGTGGGCAGGCGACGTACTGGGCATGTTGATTGCAGCTCCTGTGGCCCTGTGCCTGATCGGCCGCGACCGTAGCGTATGGGCGCCACGAACACTCACCGTGGCCGCGCCCCTGCTGCTGATGTGTGCTCTGCTGGCGCTGGCCATCATCCAGATCTCGATCTGGGAGCGTGAACGCCTGCAAGCGCGCTTTGAGCAAGATGCCAACGCCGCGGCACAGCTGCTGCGCGCCCGACTCGACCAAAGTGTGAGCGCGCTGCTGGCCATTCGTGAGCTGACGCGGGCCAAACCGCTGCTGGGCATCGATGAATTCCGGCGCGGTACCTACCCCTGGGTCGGCACGGAAGCGGCGGTTCAGCGTGACGCGCTGTGGAGCATGGCCTACAGCAACTACGTGGCCGAGACGGATCGAGGGCTACTCGAACAGCGCATGCGCGCCATGGGCGCAGCCAGCTTCCGCGTTTTCGATCGACCCGAGCCGCAGGACGGCGAGTGGCGCGCGGACGGGCCTGCACTGGCCATCACGCACATCGAGCCGATGGCGACCAACAGCCGCGCACTGGGCGTGAATCAGATGAGTATCCCCGAGCTGCGCACCACGATCGAGAAGGCCCGAAGCACCGACCAACTCACCGCATCTGCACCCTTCAGGCTCACGCATCCCACGACACCACAGCTGGCTGTGGCGCTGTACGCGCCCCTGTTTGCAGGCGAGCCGCGCAGCGTGGACGATCGGCAGGCGCAGTTTCGCGGCACGGTGCATGTGACTCTGCGGCCGGACGTGCTGATGCAGCAGATTCGCCAGAACGCGCCAAGCTACATGCGCATCTGCCTGCTTGATCAGATCAATGCCGATGAGCCGATCGTGCTCAGTGGCGAGCCCGGCTGCCGCCAGCCGCCGCAAGGGCACTTCATGCATCGCAGCAGCATGGAGTTCGGCACACGGCAATGGACCCTCGTGACGCACGCACCCTTGCAATCCGTGCCCGGCATTGAACGGCAGTCCACCTATGTGTTCTCGATTGCAGGCATCGCCAGCACCGCACTGTTCGGTGCACTCCTGCTGAGCATGAGCGGGCGCGCCAGACGCGTGGAGGCCGAGGTGGCCGAACGCACCGCGTTGCTGCGCACCGAGGTGACGCAGCGCCAAAGCACCGAGGAAGCACTGCGCGAAAGCGAGCAGCGTCTGCGGGTGATCCTTGACACCGCGCCCATAGGCATCGTCTATGCAGATGCGGATGGGCGCCTGCTGCTGATCAATGACGCCTACGCCGCAATGAGCGGCGGCAACCAGCGGGATAGTCTGATCGCCGAGGGGGTGTCGAACGCGGATGCGCCAATCGCGGTGACCGCAATCGACGCGCTGCGCGACGAGCCGGGTGGCACGCGCACATTTACGGCGCGAAGCTGTGTGGAGTCCGGCCGAACACTGAGGGTCTCGCTACGGCGTCTGGATCGGGCGGCTTCGGGCGACTACCGCCTGGTCGGCGTCGTGGAGGATGTGACCGAGCAGCTTGCCGCCGCCGAGGCACGTCAGCGACAGTTCGAGGCCGAGGCGGCCAACCGTGCAAAGACGGCGTTCCTCTCGCGCATGAGCCATGAACTTCGCACGCCGCTGAACGCGATGCTCGGCTTCGTGCAGTTGCTCAGGCAAGACCAGACGGCCCCGCTCACGGTACTGCAGCAGGCTCGCGCGGAGCGGATCGAGGAAGCCGGCTGGCATCTGCTGGCGCTGATTGACGATGTGCTTGATGTTGCTCGAATCGAGTCGGGCCAGATCGATATCGGTACCGAAGCTGTTCAGACTCGCGAGGTCATCGACGAGGCCGTCACGATCTGCCAGGTCCAGGCACAGGCCCGAGGTATCGCGCTGAGCATGAGTCTGCGCCCCCACGCCTGGGTGCAGGCCAACCGCATGCGCCTGCGTCAGGTCCTGATCAATCTGATCACCAACGGCATCAAATACAACCACCGGGATGGGCATGTCCGCGTGGACGTGCAACTGGCGGGTCGTGCAGCGAAGATTGCCGTGGAGGACGACGGTATCGGCATGAGTGCGGAGCAGCACGCGCAGCTATTCCAGCCCTTCAATCGGCTCGGGCGCGACAAGTTCGAGGTCGAGGGGCTGGGCCTGGGGCTGGCGCTGTGCCGCCAGCTGATGCGGGCGATGGGCGGTGACATCGAAGTGGATGCCGCGCATTCAAGAGGAACGCGTATGGTGATCACCCTGCCGCTCGCGGATGCCCCCGAGCCGCAGGCCGCGTCCGATGAAGCGCCAATCTCTGGCGACGCCGCCACAGAAGTCGCACCCCTGAATGCCTGCGTGCTCTACATCGAGGACAACCGCATCAATGCGCTGCTGGTGGAAGACATGCTGCGGCGTCTTCCGGGCGTGCGCTTCGTGCATGCATCGCTGGGCGTCGAGGGCCTGCGGCTGATCGACGAATTGCAGCCGGACCTGGTACTGCTGGACATGCACCTGCCGGATTGCTCCGGCCTCGAAATTCTTGAGCTGCTGCAGAGCGGCGCACGCACAACGGCAGGATTGACGCCAAAGCCCAAGGTGGTGGCCCTGTCGGCCAATGCCCTGCCCGACGATGTGGCGCGCGCCCGGGCGCTCGGCGCGATGGACTACTGGACCAAGCCGCTCGACATGCAGCACTTCCTAGCTGGCGTGGCACGCCTGCTGCACACGTGAATCTGGCTTGGCCCGGCGGAGCGGTTCAAAAAGCTTCGGCCCCGGCCACGAGCTCGGGCCAGCCGGGCTTGTGAGCCACCAGCCAAGCGCGGTCCAGCTGCAGATGGTCGACGATCTCGCCAGGCAGCGCATCCACAGCGGCATCGCCCTTGTCGCCATGCGAGCCGACCTCGGCCATGCGCATGGCCATGCGGATCACGGCTGCCAGACGTGAGAAGCGCCGTGGCTCGAATGGGTCCGCGGCAAAGCGGAAGGCGTCGACCAGCGGCAGGGGGAAGCCCCATCGTGCCGCCAGCTCTGCCGTCACATCGGCGTGGGAGAAGCCGAACCGCGCCTGCTCCCAGGACAGGCGCGCACCGGGTGCATGCGGCACCGCCTCCACCATGCGCACATAGTCCGGCAGCGCAAGTGCCAGCACGAGCTCGCCCAGATTCACCATGAAGCCGCCGAGATAGGCGCTCTCCGGGTCCACCGCGGCCGGCTTGGCCAGCCAGCGGGCGTAGCCGCCGGTCGCTAGGCTCGTGCGCCAGAAGGCCTCGCGGCCGAAGCCCGGAATCTTGGGAAAGCTGCCCGCAATGCAGGCCGACAGCGCCAGGGTCCGCAGTGCCTCGGTGCCGATCACCGTGGCGGCATCGTTGACCGAAGCCACGGAGCGGGCCAGTCCGAATCGCGGACTGTTGGCCAGGCGCAGCAGCTTGGCGGTGAGCACCATGTCGCGCCCCACGTCGCGCAGGATCGGGGTCAGGTCGGCATCCGTGTCGTTCAGGCTGCTGACCAGGTGTCGCGCGACCTCGGGCATGGTGGGCAACTGTGGAAGCCGCGCCAGGATCTGCAGGATGGCCAGCTGGCGGTCGGCCAGTGCGGTCACGCGGGCAACTTCATCGGGAGCAACGGGAGCGTTCATGGCATCGGGCAGTGGCACGGGGCCGGCAGGCGGCCGGAAGGGCCGAAGAATGAGAGGCAGTGTGGCGCTGCCTGTCAGGCGGCCGAAGGATGAAAAGCGCGGCATTGACCCAGCTTATCGAGCGCTTCTTGCCTGCAGATTGCGCGCGGGTTGCTCGCTGGCGGCAGTCGATTGCTGTGTGTTTCGCTCAGATCACGGCGCCCTGCCCCGGCGGGCGGGAGCAGACGCGGCTGGTGGGCCCCCCGGGAGTCGAACCCGGCACCAACGGATTATGAGTCCGCTGCTCTAACCAAGCATGAGCTAGAGGCCCGCCGAAGGGGCATGGCGCCCCCCACAAAAGACAAAGGCCGGTTGCATGAACCGGCCTTTGAAGTTTACGGCAGCGCTTCGTGAACGCGACGCTGCCGGATGGTCTGGCTGCGATCAGCTGCCCTCGAGGAAGCTCTTGAGCTTGTCGGCGCGGCTGGGGTGACGCAACTTGCGCAGGGCCTTGGCCTCGATCTGGCGGATGCGCTCGCGGGTCACGTCGAACTGCTTGCCCACTTCTTCAAGCGTGTGGTCGGTGTTCATCTCCACACCAAAACGCATACGCAGCACCTTGGCTTCGCGCGGGGTGAGGCTGTCGAGCACCTCCTTGACCACCTCGTGCATGCTGTTGTGCAGCGCCGCTTCGGCCGGGGCCAGGGTGGCCTGGTCTTCGATGAAATCGCCGAGGTGGCTGTCCTCGTCGTCGCCGATCGGGGTCTCCATCGAGATGGGTTCCTTGGCGATCTTGAGGATCTTGCGGATCTTGTCCTCGGGCATGTCCATCTTGGCAGCCAGGGTCTGCGGATCGGGCTCGATGCCGGTTTCCTGCAGGATCTGGCGGCTGATGCGGTTCATCTTGTTGATCGTCTCGATCATGTGCACCGGAATGCGGATGGTGCGGGCCTGATCGGCGATCGAGCGCGTGATGGCCTGACGGATCCACCAGGTGGCGTAGGTCGAAAACTTGTAGCCGCGGCGGTACTCGAACTTGTCCACCGCCTTCATCAGGCCGATGTTGCCTTCCTGGATCAAGTCGAGGAACTGCAGGCCGCGGTTGGTGTATTTCTTGGCGATCGAGATCACCAGACGCAGGTTGGCCTCGATCATCTCGCGCTTGGCCTTGCGGGCCTTGGCCTCGCCCATCGCCATCTGCTTGTTGATCTCCTTGAGGTCAGCCAGCGGGACGACCACGCTGGACTGCAGGTCGATCAGCTTTTGCTGCAGTTCATGCACTGCAGGCAGATTGCGCTCGAGAATGACGACGTAGTTCTTGCCGCTCTTGACTTCCTTGTCGGCCCACTTGAGGTTGGTCTCGTTGCCGGGGAAGGACTTGATGAAGTACTCGCGCGGCATGCCGCACTTGTCCACGCAGATCGACAGGATCGCGCGTTCCAGCGAACGCACCTGCTCCACCTGGCTGCGCAGGGTGTCACACAGGCGCTCGACAGTCTTGGCGGTGAAGCGGATCAGCATGAGTTCGCTGCTGATGGCTTCCTGGGCCTTGTTGTAGGCAGCGCTCTTGTAGCCCTCGACCTCGAAGGCCTTGCGCATCTTGTCGAAGTGCTTGGAGATGCGGTCGAACTTCTCCAGCGAACCGTTCTTCAGCTCCTCGAGCTGCTTGGCCGACAGGCCGCCGCCTTCGGTCTCGTCTTCCTCGTCACCGAAGGCTTCTGCGGACGGGTTGAAATCGTCGTCGGCGTTCGGGTCGATCAGACCGTCCACGTAGGCAGCAGGGGAATCCGTGCCAGCGCGGATCTTCTCGGCAAAGCCGAGGATCTCGTTGATCGTGGTCGGGCAGGCACTGATCGCCATGATCATGTGCTTCTGGCCTTCCTCGATGCGCTTGGCGATCTCGATTTCGCCTTCGCGCGTCAGCAGCTCGACCTGGCCCATCTCGCGCATGTACATGCGCACGGGGTCGGTCGTGCGGCCGAACTCGCTGTCCACGGTCTGCAGCGCAGCTTCGGCTTCTTCTTCTGCGTCGTCATCACCGCCGGCCACCGGGGTGTTGTCGCTCATCAGCAGGGTTTCGGCATCGGGCGCCTGGTCGTAGACCGCGATGCCCATGTCGTTGAAGGTGCTGATGATGGCCTCGATGGCCTCGGCGTCCACCGCGTCATCGGGCAGGTGGTCGTTGACTTCGGCGTAGGTGAGGTAGCCGCGGTCCTTGCCCAGCTTGATCAGTGCCTTGAGCTTGTTGCGCTTGGTTTCGAGGTCTTCGGGCGTGCCGGCGTGCTTCTCGGCAAACTCCTTCATCAGCTGACGCTCGCGCGCGCGCTTGCCGCCCTTCACGCGGGCTGGCTTCTCCTCAACGACTTCTTCAACGGCCTCATCAGCGGGTTCTTCGTCCAGGATCGGCTCGGAGGCTTCGAGTTCGCCGTTCTCGTCAATGCGGGGCTTGGGCTTGCGGCCCGGCTTGCCCTTGGGCTTGGCGGGCGCGTCAGCGGCAGGCTTGCGGCCGCGCTTGGCGGGTGCAAGGTCCTCGTCCTCATCGTCTTCAACCGCCGGCTTGGCAACGGCCTTGGCCTTGACGGCGACCTTCTCGGACTTGCTGTCCTTGACCTCAGCCTTGGCCGGCTTTGCGGCCGCCTTGCCAGCCTTGGCTTCGACCTTGGGTTGCGGCTTTGCTGCCGCCTTCTTGGCGGGGGCCTTGGCTGCTGCAGCCTTCACCGTCGGCTTGGCGGCAGCCGCCTTTGTCGCGGTCGTTTTAGCGGCACTTTTGGCGGTGGCCTTGGTGGCAGCCTTGCCAGCGGCCTGGGGGGCTTGCTTGTTGACGCGCAGCAGTTCGTTTGCAGCGGCGATGAGCTTGGACTTCAGAGACTTGGTGTCTGCCATTGGCGAGTGTTCCGGCGATGGGCAAGAAGAGGTCGAGACGACAATTTGGGTTGGAACAGCCGCCCTGCAAGGCGCACGGCCGCAGGGTGAGGCTGTCTCCGCCGAGTACCCACCACGCAGGTACTGGCCCGGCTCGATGCAATCTGCGCCGCCGTGAAAGGCGGGCCCTGCGGTCCGGTGTCATCGTTTGGAATCCAGCAACCCCAGGCTCTGGCGGGGTCTGCGGCGGCCGGGCTGTCCGGGCTCGTCACGCAGAAAGATGCAAATCGTCCAAGCGATCAGGAAAACCCTTTATTTTAAGCCAGTTTCTAGGATTTTCCACAGCGTTTTCGAGCATGGGCTCAGGTGAGCCAGGGCAGCTCCCGCCGCTTGAACAAGGGCGCTGTCGCAAGCACCGGATTCAGCCCAGCGCCTTGATCCGCGTTTCGATCTCCCGGTAGCGCTGCAGGTTTTGCGCTGCAGAGGCGGCGCGAAGCGCGTCAGTGAGTTGCCTTTTTCGCAAAACAATGACCGCTTCCAGCAGGCTGGTCTCGCTCTCGATCGCGTCGGCCTCGGGTCTGCCGGCGTCGCGCCAGCGTTCGGCCATCTGCGAATCGGTGGAGGCAAAAGCATTGAAGTCGGCCGGTGTCGGGGTCCGGTCGTGCTCTTCGATCAGGCTCTCGAAGAACTGGATCAAGTCGGCCAGGCTGGCGCTGGTGTAGTCCAGCAGCTGCATGTCCTCGGGCAGGTCGTCACGCCACATCAGCAGGTGGTCGCGAGCGGCTCGATAGTGCGCGGGCAGGCGCAGCAGCGCATCGATGACCTGATCGACCGGCGTGCGGGTCTGCGGCCTGGGTGCGCGGGCCATCGCCCGCCAGGCCATGCGCTCGCGCTCGGTGCCTTCCTGTCGGCCCTTGCCCTTCCACTTGCCCTTGCCGCCAGACCACTCCCCCTTGAAGCCGCCCGTCTCGCCGAAGGGAGCGCCCTTGAACTCGCCATCGGGCTGCCAGCCGCTGCGCGGCCCGTCCCCGCCGCGCACCGGCGCGTTAAGGCCGGTCAAGGACTCGATGTCCGCCGGGTTGAGCTGCGAGGCATCCGCCAGCCCACGCATGATGGCCAGGCGTAGCGCGCCCGCCGGCAGCTGCGCGAGCATGGGGCCAGCCTCCTTGATCATGGCACTGCGTCCCTCCATGCTGCCCATGTCGTGGCGACTCTGCAGCTCGCGCAGCAGAAAGGCCGACAGCGGCATGGCGCGGCCGACCTCGGCCTCGAAGGCCTGGGTACCCTGCTCGCGGATGTAGCTGTCAGGGTCGTGTTCGCTGGGCAGGAACAGGAAGCTGATGCGCTTGTCGTCCGCGGCAAAGGGCAACGCGCTTTCCAGCGCCCGCCACGCGGCCTTGCGGCCGGCGTTGTCGCCATCAAAGCTGTAGACAATGTGGTCCGTGTGCCGCAGCAGCTTCTGCACATGGATGCCGCTGGTGGCGGTACCGAGCGTGGCCACGGCATTGGGAAAGCCCAGCTGGGCGAGCGCCACCACGTCCATGTAGCCCTCGGTCACGAGCACATAGCCGCGCTCGCGGATCGCCTGTCGCGCCTCGAACAGGCCGTAGAGCTCGGCGCCCTTGTTGAATACCGGCGTTTCCGGCGAGTTGAGGTACTTGGGCTCGCCCTGATCGATCACTCGGCCGCCGAAGCCGATCACCTCGCCCTTCTGGTTGCGGATCGGGAACATGATCCGGTCGCGGAAGCGGTCGTAGCGGCGTACCTCGCCGGTGTCCTCGTCCGTGCGCTCGATGACGAGGCCGCACTCCACGAGCTTGGCGTCCTGGTAGTCGTCGAAGGCGGCCTGCAGGCTCTGCCAGCCGTCCATGGCGTAGCCCAGGCCGAAGCGCGCGGCGATTTCGCCGGACAACCCGCGGCCTTTGAGGTACTTCACGGCCCGTTCATTGCCCTTCAATTGCAGCTTGAAGAAGGCCGCGGCCCGGGCCAGCACATCGGTCAGACCCAGCTGCTTTTCGCGGCGCGCGGCCTGTTCGGCCGGGTTGCCCTGCTGCTCGCGCGGCACGGTCAGGCCGTTCTGACGGGCAAGTTCCTCGACGGCGTCCGGGAAGGTCATGCCCTGGTACTCCATCATGAAAGTGATGGCCGTACCGTGGGCGCCGCAGCCGAAGCAGTGATAGAACTGCTTGGACGGGCTGACCGTGAAGCTGGGCGACTTCTCGTTGTGGAATGGGCACAGGCCCATGAGGTTCGCCCCGCCCTTCTTGAGCTGCACATAGCGGCCCACGACGTCGACGACGTCGACGCGCGAGAGCAGATCGGCAATGAAGGACTGCGGAATCATGGGGGCATGATCCTACCGCGCGCCCCGGTCGGCGCAGCCGCACATTCGCGTGCAAGCGACTGTTACCGGCGCGTCGCTATTCTGTGTCCGACAAGGAGAAGCCAGATGACGCTCAGGGACCGTTTTGTTTACACCATGTCTGCCCTGCTGCTGGCGTTGGCCGTTGCTGCGCCCGCGGGTGCGCAACAGGCCGTGCAGCAGCCCACCCCAGCGCCTTACGACACGCAGTGGTGGTTCACGCCCGGCGCTGTGTCGCGGCACTTCGAGCGCCAGAGCGAGTTCAACCAGACCCACCCGCAGTTCGGCTTCGAGTACTTCTGGCGCCCGAACACTGCACTCATCTTCGGCACGTACAAGAACAGCAACTATCTGTGGTCCCGCTATGTGGGCGTCAACTGGACGCCACTTGAGCTCGGGCCGATCCGGCTGGGCGCCACGGCGCAGATCACCAACAACTACATCGCCGCCCGCGACCGCAAGCCCTTTCCCTTCGCGGCGCCCATGGCGTCTTTTGAGTACAGACGCTTCGGCCTGAACCTCTACGCTGTGCCGACCATCCGGGACGTGACTGGCGCGGTGGCCCTGCAGGTGAAGCTCCGCTTCGACTGAGGCTGCAGTCCTTCGCCGCGGTCCGTACCCGACGCACTGCGGAGGGACCATGGCGATCCTGAACCTGTGGCGCAGTCTGCGCCGCATCGGCTACGTGCTGTATCTGGTGCGCGTGCCGCTCTGGGGCTCGCTGTTCGTTGCGCTGGCCGTCAGCCTGCCAGCGCAGATGCCTGAGGTCATGCGCGTCCTGGCGGCGGATGTGCGCGGCAGCAACCTGCTGTTCAACGTCTGGCTGCATTCCTTCTTTGTTGGCGCCATGGCCTGGCTGACGGGCTTGGCCAACTGGTACTGGGCCCGCATCTCGCTGCAAGCGCACATGCCGCGCGACTGGCTGCTGCAACCCAGCGTGCAGCGCACCTGCACCTGGCTGCCGCGCGGCATCGGTGCCCTGCCCTGGCTGGGTCTGGCCGCCTGCAGCTGGCAGGCCCGCAGCGGGCTGACGGGGCCAGCGGCGCAGTGGGCGCTGGGCTTCACGGTCGGCGCGCTCGTGATGGCCGCGCTGCTGGTCTATCTGCTGCACCTGCGCCGCCGCGTCCTTGAGGCCAACGCCAAGCGCTTCGGCCAGCACTGGATCGCGCGCACGGGCCGTGTGTCCCTGGTCGGTTCGATTGCAACCGGCTTCGTGCTGCTGCTGTGGTCAACGATCGATGCGGTGAGCATGGGTCAATCCCTGGGCGCGGTCGCGCTGGTGCTGCTTTCGGCCTTCGTGTTCGTGCCGTGGCTGGCGGCACTCGTGAGTCTGGGCACTCCTGCTCGCGTACCGGTGCTGCGCCTGCTGGTGGCCTGGCTGGCCTTGATCAGCCTCTTTGACTTGAACGACAACCACGCCGTCCGCACCCTGCCCGGCACGCCACAGCCCATCACGGCCTTCGACACCGCGGTGCGCCAGTGGGCCGGGCGGCAGGACCCGCAAGCCGCGCAGCCCACGCCGATGATCTTCGTGGCCGCCGCCGGGGGAGGCATTCGCGCGGCCTACATGACCGCCGAGGTTCTGGCGCAGATGGATGCGCGGCTGCCCGGCTTTTCCCGACATGTGTTCGCCATCAGCGGGGTATCCGGTGGCAGCGTGGGCGCGGCCGTGTACGCCAGCGCGCTTGAACACACGGCGGACGCGCCGGGCGCGGCGGCACGGGCTGGCCTTGCGCAGGCGCCTCCTCCGGATGTGAGCTGCACGCTCTGCAACGCCAGCCGCGACACCCTGGGCGCAGACCTGTTCGGCCCCGTGGTGGCCGCAATGCTGTTTCGCGATGCCGTGCAGCGCTTCCTGCCTGTACCCATCCCTGCATGGGACCGCGCCCGCGCACAGGAAGAAGCCCTGGAGCGCGCAGCGCGCCGCGCGATGACCGCCGGGCAGCCCACACTGCTCGAACTGCCGATCAACGGCTTGATGCAGGCAGCGCGTGCACCGCGCCCGGCGCTGCTGCTGAACACGACCTGGGTGGAGGGCGGCAGCCGGGTCGCGGTCAGCTCGGTCAGCCCGCCGGGCGAGGCGCTGACCGGCCTGCTCACGCTGGCGGATCTGGCCCCCGCAAGCCATGTGAGCCTGTCCACAGCCGCCATGCTGAGCGCGCGCTTTACCTACGTCTCTCCGGCGGGCCGCGTGGGCGCCCTGACGGACCCGACCACCGGCGAAGTGCGCAAGCTGCGCCTGGTCGACGGCGGCTACTACGAGAACTCGGGTAGCGCCACCTTGCTGGACATCGTGCGCTATGCCACTCGGGAGGCATCGAAACAGCGGCTGAACGTGCTGCCCGTCGTGATCCAGATCGACAACGACCCGGACACCGTCGTCGCCACACCCGGCGAACGCAAGCTGCGCCCGCTGCCCCTGCAGCCGGCCGAGCCCGGCTTTGGCGAGCTGCTCTCGCCGATTCGCACGCTGCTCAATACGCGCAGTGCGCGCGGCAGCCATGCACTGGCGGATACCGAGTGGCACGTCACCCACGGCATCCAGGACGCGCAGGGCCAGCTCGTGGAAGGCGTATTCGTCTACGTCACGCTGCAAAGCCGCAGCGGCGCACCCAAACTGCCCCTGGGCTGGCAGCTGTCTTCCGGCGCGCGGCGCGACATCGAGTGCCAGGTCGCAGCGCGCCTTGCCCCAGCCGGTCCGGCAGCGGGTTCGGGCGACACGGCGTCACCGCAGCTGCTGCAGCGTTTGCGCCTGCTGGCTGCCGCAAACTGGGGCCGGCTGCCTGCAGACGAAGCCGCAGAGATCAATCAGTGCGTTTTCGGCCAGAAATAGATGATGCACAAAATGGCGCATCATTGGCTTTAGATAAGCGGAAAGACGGATTATTTAACAGAGTAAAGTTACGTTTTCGGCCAAATCTACAGCGAAGATCCACAGGCGTGACCACTGGCCCAGGCCCACTGGAAGTTGTAGCCACCCAGCCAGCCCGTGACGTCCATGACTTCACCCACGAAGTGCAGGCCCGGTTGCTTGAGTGATTCCATGCTGGTCTGGTTCAGCTCGCGCGTGTCCACGCCGCCCAGGGTCACTTCGGCCTTGCGGTAGCCCTCGGTGCCGGTCGGCACGAGAGACCAGGCTGTAAGCGACGCCGCGAGCTCACCGAGCAGCTTGTCGCTGGCCTCCGCAATCCGCCGCGTGGCTGCGGCCGTCCAGGCGGGCTGCAGCGCCAGCCAGGTACTCGCCAGTCGAGCGGGCAGCAGGCTCTCAACCACCGTGTTCAGCTGCTGGCGAGAACCGGCCTTGGCCGCCAGCAGCTCGGCGCGCAGATCGCGCCCGGCGGCCAAATCAAGGGTGATCGCCGTGCCGCCCGCCCAATAGCTGGAAATCTGCAGCACCGCCGGGCCGGACAACCCGCGGTGGGTGAACAGCAAATCTTCGAGAAAGTGCCCGCGCGCGCTCTTGCGACCTTCGCCGACACCCGTCTCGATTTCGACCTCCAGGCTAGCACCGGCCAGCGTGGCAAAGGGCGCCCACTGCTCGCCATTGAAGGTCAGCGGCACCAGCCCGGGCCGCGTCTCGATGATTTTGTGGCCGAACTGGCGAGCAATGCGGTAGCCGAAGTCTGTGGCGCCGATCTTCGGAATCGACAACCCGCCGGTCGCGATCACGAGCTTCGGTGCGCGCAGGCTGCCTGCGTCCGTGGCCAGCACGAACTCGCCGGCCTCATGCGTCACCGCGCTCACGGCACAGGGCCGAAACCACTGCACGCCACCCATCTCGCACTCGCGCACCAGCATCCGGATGATGTCTTCGGCCGAATGGTCACAGAACAGCTGGCCGCGATGCTTCTCATGAAAGGCGATCCCGTGGCGCCTGACCAGGGCAATGAAGTCCGCCGCGGTGTAGCGCGCCAGCGCCGAGCGGCAGAAGTGCGGGTTGGCCGACAGGAAGTTCGCAGGGCCGGCGTTCACGTTGGTGAAGTTGCAGCGCCCGCCGCCTGATATCCGGATCTTCTCGGCCAGCTTCTCGGCGTGATCGACCAGCGCCACGCTACGCCCTAGCTGGCCTGCGACGGCAGCGGTCATCATGCCGGCAGCACCGGCGCCGATGACGATGGCATCAAAGCGGTTCGTCATCGGCATGGAACGAACAGCGCAAGGTGTGGGCAGGTGAAAGACATGGCGTGCAGTGTAGGCAGCTGCTTCCACCGTCGCGTACGCGCGCCTAGCATCACGTGACACGGAGACTCGGAGGGAACCATGAAGTCCATCGCCACAGCAGCGCTCACTGCCCTCCTGGCAGGCGCACTCATGACGCAGGCCATGCCCGTGCAGGCTCAGAGTTCATCAAGCTATGACGCGGAACTGGCAAAGAAGCTCGGGGCGGACGAACGTGGCATGCGCCGCTACGTGCTCGTGATTCTCAAGACCGGGCCGAACCGCGTCCCCGCCGGGCCAGAGCGCGACGAGATGTTCAAGGGGCACTTCGCCAACATCAATCGACTGGCCGGTGAGGGCAAGCTGGTGCAGGCCGGGCCGCTGGACGGCGTGGATGGCTGGCGCGGGCTGTTTGTCTTTGCGACCTCAAGCCTCGATGAGGCACGCGTCTGGGTCAGCACGGACCCCGTGGTCATCAAGGGTGAAATGGTGCCCGAACTGCATGCCTTCTATGGCAGCGCAGCGCTGATGGCCCTCAATGAGATCCACGGCAAGCTGACGCCACCGCGGCCCTGATGTACTCCAACCGACGTTCGACCCTCGGCTTCAACCCACCCTGCGCGCCAGCGCATCCTGCGCGGTGGATTCGAGCACCGCGGCATCTGCATGCCGCACCACATCACCCACGATGATGATGCCGGGGCTCTTGAGGCGGTGCTCCGCAATGCTGTCGATCATCGAACCAAGGTCGGTCACCACGGCACGCTGAGCCTCGGTGCCCGCTGACGTCACGATGGCCACGGGCAATCGAGCGGACAGCCCCGCCGCCAGCAGCTCGCTCTGGATGAACTCGCTTTTGGCCATGCCCATGTAGATCACGAGCGTCATGCCGGTGGCAGCCAGGGCGCGCCAATCGACCCGCGCCTCCCCGTCCTCGGCACTCTTGCCGTGGCCGGTGACCAGAATCACGCCATGGGTGTCGTCCCGGTGCGTCAGCGGCACGCCGATGCTCGTGGCTGCCAGCAGGCCGCTGGTGATGCCGTTGATGACCTCGACCTCGATCCCCTCGGCCATGAGGTGCGCACGCTCCTCGCCGCCGCGGCCGAAGATCATCGGATCGCCACCCTTGAGCCGCACTACCGTGTGGCCGCCGCGCGCCTCGTTGATCATGAGCTTCTCGATGAAGGCTTGCGGTGTGCTCGTGCAACCGCCGCGCTTGCCCACATGAACGATGCGCGCGTCGGCGCGGGCGTGTTCGAGGATGGCGTCATTCACCAGATCATCGACCAGAAGCACATCGGCACGCGCGATGGCGCGCGCCGCCTTGAGCGTGAGCAGCTCCGGATCCCCGGGGCCGGCGCCGACGAGATAGACCTTGCCGGACATCACAGTCCTCCCAGTGTGGCGCGGGCGATCGCCAGCTGACGCTTGATCGCCTCGGGCGCGGGCAGACCACCCTCGAGGATGGTGTTGATCCACTCCGCCGTGGGCCCTGCTGCGCGCTCAGGCAACGCCAAGTCGAAGGACTTGCTGGATTCGTCCGGCACCCAGACGCGGTCGAAGGCGCCCGAGTCATAGCGGTCGATCACACTCGGCTTGCGCACGTTGGCCACCGCCTCGCCTTCCGTGGCGCGCGAGAGCAGTGCGCGCGTGCCGTTCAGCAGAAACAACTGCGAGAGGCTCTCTGCGTATTCGGGGTGCGTATAGCAGGCCAGCAGCAGCCCGTCCTTCGGGAAAGGCTGCAGCAGCTTCACCAGCGTATGCGAGGAATTGCGCACGCCGAGCACTCGGCGCATGGACAGCAGCCGGTCGAGACTGGGGCACAGCGCATCGATCGGCATGAAGGCGGGCTGCCCGGCTGCCCAGATCTGCGCCAGACTCTGGTCGTCCAATGCCACTGGCCAGCCCAGTGCCTGCCAGACCTCAAAGGTCGTGACGCGCTCGGCGCCCCACATCGATGCGTCTTCCTGCAGGCCGTGAACCAGCACGTTCAGACCGGCCCGTGCGGCCAGCCCCGCCAGCAGGGGCACCAGATTGGGCAGGTTGCGTGCGCCGTTGTAGGTCGGAATCACCAGTACCGGGCGCTGAGTGGCCGGCATGGGCAGCAGGTGTGCGTCGACCGCTCGCAACATGCCGATGAGCTCGGTGGGCGATTCGCCCTTGATTCGCCACGCAATCAGGATCGCGCCGAGCTCCAGATCGCTCACCGCGCCATCCAGCACGGCGGCCCAGAGGTTCTGCGTGTCTTCCTGGCTCAGCGAGCGCGCGCCTTCCTTGCCTCGGCCGAGGTCCTTGATGAATGCGGCGGATGAAAACTGGCCCATTTGCATGGATTGCATCTGAGCACGCGGCGTGCCAGCGCAGTGATGAATCAGAGGATTTGCATTTTCACGGGACGGATCAGGTGCCGTCAGTACCGCGATGCGATCACTTGACCAGGCTGCCTGAAACAGATTCGCTGACCACGCCCATCGCCTTGGCGGGCTGGACCTGGGTCACCAGGCGCTTGAGCTCCGGCAGGCAGGAGCCGCATTGCGTGCCGCAGTGGTGACGGGCCTGCAGCGCTGCAAGGCGCTCCTGCGCCGTGCCCTTGACTTCGGCCAGGCACGCACGAATGGCGGGCTCGCTCACCCCCAGGCAGCTGCACACCGCAGCACCGCGCACCTGAACCGGCACCGGCGCTTGAGAGCCCCCAGCCAGGAGCGCGGCGCCGAGGCGGCTGACGTCCTGCCGCGTGTCGATAAAGCTGCGCAGCCAGCCTTCCGCGTCCAGTGCATCCTGCGGACCGCTGAGCCACAGGGCGGAGATTGCACGCGCACCGCTGCCGGTTGCGTCTGTTCCGGCACTGCCCTGCGCCACCACGCGCAAGCGGCGCTCCACGCCGCGCTGTGCATCGGCGTAGCGGAGCAGCCGAGCGTCGGGTGCGAGGTTCAGCGCGATCCCGAGTGCATCCAGCACAGGCTGCGGCGGGCGCGTGGCGTTCGCCATGCGCAGGGTGATGCCGGCAGACTCGCCGAGCGTGGTCGGCACCAGCGCCCAATAGTCGACTTCCAGAAGCAGCGAGCGCAGCTCAGCCAGTCGCGGCTGAAGGTCCGCCAGATTGCAAGTCACATGCGCCACAAGACGCCAGGATAGATCCAGCTTGCTCACGCGCACCGCGGCATGCTTGAGCTCCGGTTGTCGGGACACGGGATCGATCGCGTCGGACGTGACGCTGTTCACGCCGTGCGTCCCCGCCCCGCCCAGATACTCCTCGCCCCAGTGCATGGCCATGAAGGCCTGACCGGAACGCATGGCATCCGAAGCCGCCACCGGCAGCACCTGCCGGCCACGGCGCGATTCCACAGCCACGAGGTCACCCTCACGCAGGCCGCGGCGTCCCATGTCGGCACCATTCATCTCGATGCGCGGCTCCGGTGCATGGGCGAAGAGCTTGGGCACCAGCCCGGTGCGGGACAGACCATGCCACTGGTCGCGCAGACGCCCCGTGGTCAGGGCAAGCGGAAACTGGGCGTCCACACGATCGGCCACCGGCTTGTAGCCCTGCGCGACAAAGCGGGCTCGGCCGCTGGGCGTGTGGAACCGGCCATCCGTGAACAGGCGCGCTGCACCGGTGGCCTCGCCTTCACGCAAGGGCCACTGCTGGGGCGCGGCGTCGAGCATCGCGTAGCTCATGCCAGTGATGTCACAGTCCGTGCCGCGTGTGAGCTCGCGCCATTCGTTCCACACCGCTTCACTGTCTGCCCAGGCAAAGCCGCGCTGCAGGCGGCCCCAACGCGCTGCCAGATTCTGAGCGACCTGAGCGGCAATCAGCCAGTCGTGCCGCGCTTCACCCATGGGCGGCAGCACTGCACGCTGGCGGCTGATGCGGCGCTCGCTGTTGGTGACGGTGCCGTCCTTTTCCGCCCACGGTGTGGCGGGCAGCACGATGTCGGCATACCTGAGCGTGGCTGGCGACGCGAAGGCGTCCTGCACGATCACACAGGGCACGGTGCTCAGCGCCTCATGCACCGCCTGCTGATTGGGCAGGCTGTGCGCCGGGTTCGTGCACACGATCCAGAGCAGCTTGATCTGCCCGGTGCGGGCCGCCTCGAACATCTCGACCGCCGTCTTGCCGCGCGTCGTGGGCACCTCGTCAATGCCCCAGAACGCAGCCACCTCGGCGCGGTGTGCGGGGTTGCTCAGATCCCGGTGCGCCGGCAGCAGGTTGGCCAGCCCACCCACCTCGCGCCCGCCCATGGCGTTGGGCTGGCCCGTGAGCGAGAACGGCCCGGCGCCCGGCTTGCCGATCTGCCCTGTGGCCAGATGCAGGTTGATGAGCGCCGCGTTCTTGTGGGTGCCGTCCGCGCTCTGATTCAGGCCCTGGCAGTACAGCGAGAGTGTGGGGCCCTGGGTGGCGAACAGGCGTGTGGCTTCCAGCAGTGCGGCTTGGTCAATGCCGCAGACGCGCGCCACCTCGGCCGGCGTGGCGTTGCGCACCTGGGCCTTGAGTTGATCGAAGCCCTCGGTGCGGGCGTCGATGAAGACACGATCAATCCAGCTTTCCCAGAGCATGATGTGCAGCATGCCCTGATAGAGCATCACATCGGTGCCCGGCAGGATGGGCAGATGCAGGTCGGCCTCGGCGGCGGTGTCGGTGCGCCGTGGGTCGACCACGATGATCTTCAAGTCTGGATTGGCCGCACGTGCCGCCTCGATCCGCCGGTACAGCACCGGGTGCGCGAAGGCCGTGTTGCTGCCGCTGATGAAGAGCACCCGGGCGTGATCGATATCCTCGTAGCTGCAGGGCACACTGTCCGTACCCAGCGTGGCCTTGTAGCCCGCCACGGCGCTGCTCATGCACAGACGCGAGTTCGTGTCGATGTTCTGCGTGCCGATCAGCGCCTTGGTGAGCTTGTTGAAGGCGTAGTAGTCCTCGGTAAGCAGCTGACCACTCACATAGATGCCGACCGAGTCCGGGCCGTGCTCGGCGACGGTCTGTGCGATGCGCTCGGCTACGCTGTCGAGCGCGCTGTCCCAGCTCACGGTCTGCATCGGCGCCGAACGCTCAACGCGCATCCCGGGTGTCAGGAGGCGGCTGGTCTGCGCCACTTCAGGCAGGGTGGTCAGGTGCAGATTGGCGCCCTTGCTGCACAGGCGGCCGAAGTTGGCAGGGTGGTCTGGGTCGCCGCGTACACCGGTGATCTGCACACCGTCGTGCTGCGCAATGACGCCGCAACCCACGCCGCAATACGGGCAGGTGGTTCGGGTTTCGATGAGCGCGGCAGCCGTCATTCAGAGCGGCTTTCCGCTGAACCGAGGGTTTCGTCGGGCACCGCCCGACGCCCGGTGAAGAGCCTTGGCGTGCTCGCCAAGGCCCCGTTACCGGTCCGACATGGGGGTTCCGCTGAACCGGGGGTTTCGTCGGGCACCGCCCGACGCCCGGTGAAGAGCCTTGGCGTACTCGCCAAGGCCCCGTTGCCGGTCCGACATGGGGGTTCCGCTGAACCGGGGGCTTCGTCGGGCACCGCCCGACGCCCGGTGAAGAGCCTTGGCGTACTCGCCAGGGCCCCACTGCCGGTCCGAAGTGGGCTCTCCGCTTGTCCTATGCGGCTCTTCAGCCACTTTGCTCTGGAAAGGCGCATGAAATGGACTTCTGGCTCTTCAGATGCGGGCTACAAGCGGTCTCAGACCGACAGACGCACCATCTTGGACCAGGCCGGCTGCGCCTCGTCCAGGCCGATGCTGTCGAGCTGCGCGGCGTCCAGGTAGACCTCGCCACCGAGTACACGGGTCTCGAAAGTGGGCGTGCAGCCCACATCGGGCGCGACGGCTTCGCCGCAGTCCAGTGCGATGTTCCAGCTGTGCAGCGGGCAGGTCACCTTGTGGCCATGCACGATCCCCTGCGACAGGGCGCCACCACGATGCGGGCAGCGGTCCAGCACAGCGAAGATGAAGTCCCCTTCAGCGCGAAACACCGCCACGTCTGCGCCCCTGGGGCGGCGCACCACGCGGCTGCCCAGCGGGGCGATGTCGTCCACGGCGCAGATGCGCACCCAGTTGCGATTGCTCTCCATCTTCACGCCATCGCCTCCGCCGGTTTGATGGGGATGAACTGCCGCGTGTCTACGCTGGCGGCCTGAGGCTCGTGCCAGGGGTCGGGCTCGCCGTCGAGCGCGAACTGCAGGCGCGCCCACAGCGCCTTGCGGCCCGCTTCATCCTCCAGGATCTTCTTCTTCACATAGTCCAGCCCCACGCGGCTCACGTAGTGCACCGTGCGCTCGAGATACCAGCCCTCCTCCCGGTAGAGCTGCAGGAAGGCGCCGCTGTACTCCAGCACCTCTTCAGCCGTCTTGAGCTTGACGAGAAACTGCGCCACCTCGGTCTTGATACCGCCATTGCCGGCCACGTAGATCTCCCAGCCGGAGTCCACGCCGATCACTCCCACATCCTTGATGCCGGCCTCGGCGCAATTGCGCGGGCAGCCGCTCACAGCGAGCTTGACCTTGTGCGGCGCATACATGCGCCAGAGTGCACGCTCGAGATCCTTGCCCATCTGGGTGCTGTCCTGCGTACCGAAGCGGCACCACTCGCTGCCCACGCAGGTCTTCACCGTGCGCAGGGCCTTGCCGTAGGCGTGGCCGCTGGGCATGGCGAGATCCTTCCACACTGCCGGAAGGTCTTCCTTCTTCACGCCAAGCAGGTCGATCCGCTGCCCGCCAGTGACCTTGACCGTGGGGATCTGATACTTGTCGACCACATCGGCAATCCGGCGCAGCTCGCTCGCGTTGGTTTCGCCGGCCCACATGCGCGGCACCACGCTGTAGGTGCCGTCCTTCTGGATGTTGGCGTGGGCGCGCTCGTTGATGAAGCGGCTCTGCGGATCGTCCTTGGCCTCCTTGGGCCAGGTGGAGATCAGGTAGTAGTTGACGGCCGGGCGGCAGGTGGCGCAGCCATTGGCTGTGCGCCAGCCCAACGTTTCGAATACCTGCTCCTTGGTCAGTAGATGCTGCTCGCGGATCGCGTCGCGAACCTCTTGATGTGACGCATCGGTACAGCCGCACACAGCCTTCTTCTTGGGAGTGGCGGAATAGTCGCCGCCGGCCGTGAACATCAGGATCTGCTCCACCAGACCGGTGCAGGAGCCGCAGGACGCGCTGGCCTTGGTGTGCTTGCGCACCTCATCAAGCGTGAACAGGCCCTTCTCGCGGATGGTCTTGACGATGCTGCCCTTGCACACGCCATTGCAGCCGCAGACTTCGGCGTCGTCGGCCATGGCGGCGGCCTTGCTCTGGCCCTGATGGCCCACGTCGCCGATGTTGTTGTTGATGGCTGCCTCACCGAACATCAGCTTGTCGCGAATGTCGGCCACCGGCTTGCCCTCGCGCAGCAGCTTGAAGTACCAGCTGCCGTCCACGGTGTCGCCGTACATGCAGGCGCCCACGAGCTTGTCGTCCTTCAGGACGAGCTTCTTGTACACGCCGCCGATCGGGTCGGACAGCGTGATCTCCTCACAACCCTCGCCGCCCATGAAGTTGCCGGCGGAAAACAGATCAATCCCGGTCACCTTCAGCTTGGTGCTCGTGACGCTGCCCGTGTAGCGGCCGATCCCGAACTCGGCCAGATGATTGGCCACGACCTTGGCCTGCTCAAACAGCGGCGCCACCAGCCCGTAGGCCACACCCCGATGGCTCACGCACTCACCCACCGCGTAGATGCGGGGGTCGAAGGTCTGCATCGTGTCATTGACCACGATGCCGCGATTCACCTGCAGGCCGCTGCGCTCGGCCAGTCCAGTGTTGGGGCGAATGCCCACGGCCATCACCACCAGCTCCGCCGGGATCTCCAGCCCGTCCTTGAAGCGGATCTTCGCCACCCGGCCGTCTTCACCAGCAATGAGCGAATCCGTGTGCTTCTCCAGCAGGAAGTGGATGCCGCGCTGCTCCAGGCTCTGCTTGAGCAGATCACCGGCCACCGAGTCGAGCTGGCGCTCCATCAGCCAGGGCATGATGTGCACCACGGTCACATCCATGCCGCGCAGCTTCAGGCCATTGGCGGCTTCCAGGCCCAGAAGGCCGCCGCCGATCACCACGGCGTGCTTGTACTTCCCGGCAGCATCGATCATGGCCTGCGTGTCGGCCATGTCGCGATAGCTGATCACACCGGGCAGGTCCTTGCCCGACACCGGCAGGATGAAGGGATTGGAACCCGTGGCCAGAAGCAGGCGGTCATAGCTGACCTGGGTGCCGTCCTCCGCGATGACAAGCCGGCGCGCACGGTCGATCTGCGTGATGGTCTTTCCAGTGACCAGGGTGATGCCGTTGTCCCGGTACCAGTCCCAGTCGTTGAGGACGATCTCCTCGAACTTCTGCTCCCCGGCCAGCACCGGCGACAGCAGGATGCGGTTGTAGTTCGGGTGCGGCTCGGCGCCGAAGACGGTGATGTCGTACATCTGCGGCACGAGCTTGATCAGCTCCTCCACCGCGCGGATGCCCGCCATGCCGTTGCCGACCACCACCAGGCGCGGCTTCTTGAATTGACCTTCAGCCATCTCCGTACACCTCACGAACCATGCATGAACTGCAGAATCTGCGGCTCATTGCGCCTCTTTGACGGACGCTGTTTTGGGTCTCCCCCCGCGGGCGGGGGGACGGAAGGGGGGTGCCCCACACTGGTTTATCCAGTTGCTGAGGCGGCCTAAGCCGCCTCAGCAACCGGATGCGACTGCTTGCGATACAGGAACTCGAGCACCGCCTGCCTGCAAGCGATGTAGTTCGCATCGTTGGCAAGTGCCAGGCGCTCACGCGGACGGGCAATGTCCACGTTCACGATCTCGCCAATGGTCGCAGCCGGGCCATTGGTCATCATCACGATGCGATCCGCCAGCAGCACGGCTTCGTCCACATCGTGAGTGACCATGACCACGGTGCTCTGGGTCTTTGCGACGATCTTGAGCAGCTCGTCCTGCAAGTGCGCGCGCGTGAGCGCATCCAGCGCACCGAAGGGCTCGTCCATCAGCAGCACCTTGGGCTCCATGGCGAGCGCGCGCGCAATGCCCACGCGCTGCTTCATACCGCCGGAGATCTCATGGGGGCGCTTGGTGGCCGCGTGGCTCAAGCCCACCAGCGCCAGCGCGGCGTGCGTACGGTCCTTGAGCTGCTGCTTGCTCTCGGTCGCCGCGAAGACACGCTCGACGGCCAGGTAGACGTTGTCAAAGCAGGTCAGCCAGGGCAGCAGGGAGTGGTTCTGAAACACCACGCCGCGCTCGGGGCCCGGCCCCTTGATCTCGCGGTCTGCACAAAGCAGCGTGCCGCTGCTGGGGTTGAGCAGCCCCGCGATGAGATTGAGCAGGGTGCTCTTGCCGCAGCCCGAGTGGCCAATCAGCGTGACGAACTCGCCCTTGGCAATGCTCAGGTTGATGTCGCGCAGGGCGTGGAAGCTGCCACGCTTGGTGTCGAAGACCATCTCGACACCCTGCACTTCGATGTACTTGGAGAGATTCATGGCGCGGGCTCCGGCAGCTCAGTGGTGGTCTTCGTAGGTGAATGCCTTGGCGATTCGGATCAGCAGCAGCTCAAGCAGCAGGCCGACCACGCCGATCACGATGATGGCAATCAGGATGTGGTGCACATTGAGGTTGTTCCACTCGTCCCACACCCAGAAGCCGATGCCGACTCCGCCGGTCAGCATTTCGGCGGCAACGATCACCAGCCACGCCGTGCCGATCGCGAGGCGAACGCCCGTCAGCATGTAGGGGAGCACTGCGGGGAACAGAATGCGCGTGACGATCTTCCATTCCGAGAGATTCAGCACGCGCGCCACGTTCATGTAGTCCTGCGGCACGCGCTGCACGCCCACGGCCGTATTGATGATCATGGGCCAGATGCTGCAGATGAAGATCGTCCAGATGGCAGCCGGGTTGGCCCCCTTGAAGATCAACAGGCCGATCGGCAGCCAGGCCAGCGGCGACACCGGGCGCAGCAGGCTGATGAGCGGCGAGACCATGCCGTTCAGGAAGGCGAAGCGGCCGATCATGAAGCCCAGCGGAATGCCCACCAGCGCAGCCAGACCGAAGCCGAGCCCCACCCGCTGCAGCGAAGACAGCACGTTCCAGCCGATACCCTGGTCGTTCACTCCATTGCGATAGAACGGGTCCGAAAAGATCTTCACTGCCTCCACCGCCGTGGGCCAGGGCCCCGGAAAGCTGCCCTTGCTGGTCAGCGCGATGATCTCCCAGAGCAGGATGAAGGCTGCAATGCCCAGAAGCGGTGGAATGACCTTCAGCAGAATCGCGCGGCGCTGCGCAGCGCGAGCCCGCGGATCCATGGCCGCGCGCAGCTGCGCCTTGGTCTTCTTCTCCGGCACCACGGCAACCGGCTCATTGGCGGCAACCGGAGAAGACGCGGCACTGGCTGCGTTCTGCATCATCGGCGTTTCAAGTTTGTCGAGAACAGCACTCATTCGAGTCACCCTCAGACTTGGGGTTGCCCTCCCCTTGGCAAGGGGAGGCGAAAGTTGAAACTTCGGGAGGGGTTAGCGTCCAGATCACCGTAGGTAAAGGCGTGAGGCCTCCGGCCTCACGCCTTCACCTTGAATCCATCGGCGTAGGCCCGCGGATTGCTGCCGTCCCAGACCACGCCATCGATCAGCTTGGAGCTGCGCATCTCGCTCTTGGGCAATGGCGTCTTGGTGGCTGCGGCTGCCTGGCGGTAGACGCCGATCTGGTTGATCTGGCGTGCCATGGCGAGATAGTCCACATGGTCCTTGAGCAGACCCCAGCGCTTGTGCTGGGTGAGGAACCACATGCCGTCTGACAGGTACGGGAAGTTGACGAGCCCGTCGTTGTAGAACTTCATGTGGTTGGGATCGTCCCAGGTCTTGCCCAGGCCGTTCTGGTAGCGGCCCAGGATGCGCTGGTTGATCACGTCCACGCTCGTGTTCACATAGGCACGATCGGCAATCGTCTCGGCCATCTTGTTCTTGTTGGACAGGCCCGCATCGATCCACTTGCCCGCCTCAAGAATGGCGCTCACCACGGCGCGGCAGGTGTTCGGGTTCTTCTTCACGAAGTCAGCCTGCGTGCCAAGAACCTTCTCAGGGTGGTCCTTCCAGATGTCCTGCGTCGTCGCGGCCGAGATGCCGATGCCATCGGCAATGGCGCGGTGGTTCCAGGGCTCGCCCACACAGTAGCCGTCCATGTTGCCCACGCGCATGTTTGCCACCATCTGCGGCGGCGGCACGGTGATGACCTTGGCGTCCTTCATCGGGTTGATGCCGTAGGTCGCCAGCCAGTAGTAGATCCACATGGCGTGCGTGCCGGTGGGGAAGGTCTGTGCAAAGGTGTAGTCGCGCTTCTGCGCAGCCATGACCTTGGCCAGCGATGCGCCGTCCACCGCGCCGGCCTCGGCCAGCTTCCTGGACAACGTGATGCCCTGACCGTTGTGGTTCAGGGTCATCAGCACAGCCATGTCCTTCTTGGGGCCGCTGATGCCGGCGTGTACGCCGTACACGAGGCCATACAGCACATGGGCAAAGTCCAGCTCGCCATTGACGAGCTTGTCACGCACCGCGGCCCAGCTGGCTTCCTTGGTCGGGATGATCTTGACGCCGTACTTCTCATCGAGCTTGAGCACGCTGGCCATGACCACGCTGGCACAGTCGGTCAGCGGAATGAAGCCGATGCGAACTTCCTTCTTCTCCGGCGCGTCCGAACCTTGCGCCCAGGCGCTGGCGCGCATCGCGGGCTCCATGGCACCGATGACTGCAGCCATGCTGGCGGTCTTGATCACTTTGCGGCGCATGGCATCGGGCTCCTTGGGGCTGGCGGCGGGTGCGGTGGGGCCGAGTGGGTCGAGCTGCTTGTCCATCGATCTCTCCAGAGCTTTGAGGGAAGGGTTGGGGGTTCAGGTCATGCGTGTTCTTGTGCTGTGAGAAGCAAAAGACCAAAAGAAAAAGGCGTCGCACACCCCGCTTTCGCAGGGCATGGACGCCTTTGTCCAAATCAGACGAATTCGCTCTTCACGCGACTGGCGACGCCGTTGCCACCAGTCAGGCACTACCCACTAAGCAGTTTGGATGCCAGATCGCAAATCTTTGATTTATCTGGATTTTCTCGGACCAGAGCACGCATCCGCACCAGCACTGCACGCACCAATCTGCTGCAACGCACCAACTCGGAGCGGCGTCAGCGCCGGCTCAGCCGAGCAGGCTCTCAAAGTCAATCAGCCGCTCAGCCACCTCGCGCGCCTTCAGGCCCTTTTGCATCGCTGCGGTCTGGATGAACTTGTGCGCCTCATCCTCGCTCATGCCCTTCTTCTTCATGAGCAGGCGCTTGGCGCGGTCAATCAGCTTGCGATCGGCGAGCTCGGCCTTGGTCACGCTGAGTTCAGCGCGCAAGTTCTGCTCGACCGCAAACCGCTCCACGGCCACATCCACCACCGCCTGCACGCGGCCGGGCGCCAGCCCGTCCACCACGTAGGCGCTCACGCCGGCAGACAGTGCGCTGCGCAGGGTGTCGCGGTCCCGGTCGCCGGTGAACATGGCGATCGGCCGCGGCGCATCGCGCGTGGCCATGACGATGTGCTCAAGCACATCGCGCGCGCCGCTGTCCGCGCTGACCACGATCACATCCGGCCGCAGGTGGGCCACGGCCTCGGGCAGAGTCAGATCGCCCGTGCGCACACCCAGCACGAAGTGCCCCGCATCCGCCAACCCCTGCGAGAGCGCGTGCGCGGCCGAGGCCTCGTCGGCATCCACATCGGTCACGATCAGCACCGCAAGCGGTCGGTTGGATTGGGGCATGCACCACGGAGGCGCAAGAAGCTTGCCAGCTGCGCCAAAGTGAAGCCGAGGGTCATCACTAAACTACATGCATGAACGGCCTCCTCCTGTTTGCCCATGGTTCGCGCGACCCGCTGTGGTTCGCCCCGTTTGAACGCTTGCGCGAGCGCGTGGCCGCCGGCGGTACACCCGTGGCGCTGGCCTACCTGGAGTTCGCACAGCCCGAGCTGGCCGAGGCCGCCGCGCAACTGGCTGCACAGGGCTGCACGCACATTCGTGTGGTGCCGGTGTTCCTCGCGGCTGGGGCGCATGTGCGCGCGGACCTGCCCGAGCTGATCGAGTCCGCCCGAGCTGCATTGCCCGGCGTGCAATTCGAACTGCGGCCTCCGGTGGGCGAAGACGCCGCCGTGCTGGACGCCATCGCGCGCGTCGCGCTGGGCTGACCCCGAACGATGCGCGTTCTCGGCATCGAGACCTCCTGCGACGAAACCGGCGTCGCGCTCTATGACACAGAGCGCGGCCTGCTCGCGCATGCGCTGCACAGCCAGATCGACATGCATGCGCTCTACGGCGGTGTCGTGCCCGAGCTCGCCAGCCGCGACCACATCCGCCACGGCGCGCTGCTCGTGCAGCAGGTGCTGCGCGACGCTGGGCTGGAGATGAAGGACATCGACGGCGTGGCCTACACAGAGGGCCCGGGGCTGGCCGGCGCGCTGCTGGTGGGTGCGGGGCTGGCCAAGGCCCTGGCCTTCGGACTGAACAAGCCTGCGATTGGCGTGCACCACCTTGAAGGGCACCTGCTCTCGCCCCTGCTGGCGGCCGACCCGCCACCCTTTCCGCACGTGGCGCTGCTGGTGAGCGGTGGCCACACCCAGCTCATGGACGTGGCCGGCGTGGGGCGCTACACCCTGCTGGGCGAGACGATTGACGATGCCGCAGGCGAGGCCTTCGACAAGAGCGCCAAGTTGCTCGGCCTGCCCTACCCCGGCGGCCCCAAGCTGGCGCGCCTGGCCGAGACGGGTGACCCCAAGCGCTTCTCCCTGCCCCGGCCGCTGTTGCATTCAGGCGACCTGAACTTCAGCTTTGCCGGCTTGAAGACCGCCGTGCTCACCCAAGCGCGCAAATGCGCGGACCTGCCGGACACCGACCCCTGGCGTGCAGACCTGGCACGCGCCTTTGAAGACGCCGCCGTGGACGTGCTCAGCAAGAAGGCCATGACGGCCCTGAAGCAGACCGGACGCAAGGTGCTGGTGGTGGCGGGCGGCGTGGGTGCCAACCAGCGGCTGCGCGCCACGCTCAACGCCCTGTGTGCCAAGGCGGGCGTGAAGGTCTACTACCCGGACCTGCAGTTCTGCACCGACAACGGCGCCATGATCGCCCTGGCCGGCGCGCTGCGGCTGGTCCGTGGCCAACGCGATGCCCAGACCGGCTTCAATGTGCGGCCGCGCTGGCCGCTGGCCGAGCTGGACACCCCACCCGTCTGAGGCCAGGTTGGCGGCGCTTCTCGGCGTGACATGCACAACCGAATTCATGCGCCCAAACTGGCCGAGATCCGCATCTAGCATGCGGAAACCGGCCAACATGCATATTCAACAATTGTTTGATGCAATAGCCTTTTCAGGCCTGCTTATCAAACAGATGTTGAAAATCTGATCTACCGCTCACGCCTTGATTGGCAGCGTCTTGAGAAATCGCGGCTTGATGAGGTGGCCGGTGCGCTGTTCGTAGGCCGCGCCCGCCTGCAGCACCAACAGGTCCGACCATGCCGGGCCGAAGAAACTCAGGCCCACCGGCAGGTGATTGACCGCACCCATCGGAACGGTCAGGTGCGGGTAGCCGGCCACCGCGGCAGGCGAGGAGGCCGAGCCGCTGGGCCGGTGGCCATTGACTTGGTCGATGAGCGCCGCAGGGCTGGTGGTCGGCGCCACGAACAGCGCCACGTCGTGCTGCTTGAGCGCGGCGTCGATGCCCTGGGTGCGCGACAGGCGCCGGTTGGTGGCCAGCGCCTTGCGGTAGGCCGCATCAGTCAACGCGCCCTTGGCCGCCGCTTTCTCGAAGCGCTCCTGCCCAAACACGGCCAGTTCCTCAGGCGTGCGCGCATTGAACGCGATGAGGTCGTCCAAGCTGCGGAACTTGAGGTTGGCTGCGAATTCGCGCAGATAGGCCGCCATGCCGTGCTTCAGTTCGTAGAGCAGGACCTCCACCTCCGTGGGGCCGAGCTTGTCCGCATTCGGGATGCTCGCCTCCACCAGCACTGCGCCCGCCCTGGCTAGATCCTTGAGCGCCTGCTCGAAGAGCGCATCCACACCACGGTGGTAGCCCGCCAGGTTGCGCGCCACGCCAATGCGCAGGCCCTTGAGCGCCGAGCTGCGCTTGCCGGCCTGCAAAGTCTTCGCCAGCGCGATGAGATCTGCAGCGGCAATCTTCTGCCCCTTCGTAGCGGCATCATGCACATCGGCGCCGACCATGCCCGCCAGCAGCCAGGCAGAGTCTTCCACACTGCGCGTCATCGGCCCGGCCGTGTCCTGGCTGGCTGCGATCGGGATGATGCCGTCGCGGCTGACGGCACCGAGCGTGGGCTTGAAGCCGACGATGCCGTTGCATGAGGCAGGCGAGACAATCGAACCGTCCGTCTCGGTCCCCACCGCAAAGCGCACCAGCCCCGCCGCCACCGCCGCTGCGCTGCCGGAGGACGAGCCGCTGGGCGTGCGGTCCAGCACATGGGCATTGCGGCACTGACCACCGCGCGCGCTCCAGCCGCTGCTGGAGTTGGCGCCGCGGAAGTTCGACCATTCGCTCAGGTTCGCCTTGCCCAGGATCAGCGCGCCCGCACTGCGCAGGCGGTGCACCACATGCGCGTCGCGCGGCGCCTTGGCACCGATCAGCGCCAGCGATCCCGCCGTGGTCTGCATGCGGTCTACCGTGGCGATGTTGTCCTTGACCAGCACGGGCTCACCGTGCAGCGGGCCCAGGGCATCGCCACGCTTGCGGTCCGCGTCCAGCTGCTTGGCGAGACGCCGCGCATCCGGATTCACCTCCAGCACACTGCGCAGGGTTGGGCCGCTGCGGTCGATGGTCTTGATGCGGTCGATGCTGTGTTCGACCAAGTCCAGACTGCTTGTGTTCTTGCTGCTCATGATGGGCCTGACAGAATGATTGGAGAAAAGCCGCTGGGCGGCGCTATGACGGCGGCAGCGTCAATAGCCGCAGGTACTCGGCAAGGTCCACACCCAGCGCGCGCGCCTTGTCAGACCGATGCATGTCCGGACTGAGATCCTCCAGCCGATGGGCGTAGTAGGCGAGCTCATCCGAATTGCCGAAGCGCGCGACGATGCATGCATCGAATGCACGCAGCAAAAAGCGGCCGTAGCTGTCGAAGTCGGCTGGCCACCAGCGCTCATTGAGAATGGCAGCAGCTGCGGGCGCACCCAGACGCTTCAACGCCCAGAAGTCATGGACCACCTCGTCCTGCCCGACGAGCCACGGCGTTTCACAGCTGCGGCAGCGGCGCAGCGTGATCCACCATCGCGTCTTGGGATCTGCACGCGCAAGGATCTGCATGCCCGCAACGGCCTCGAAGCGCCGCGCAAGATCGCCACTGGCCTTGCTCATGTCGACCACCGCCTCCTCGCCGAACTCGGCGCAGCAGCAGGGCGGCAGAGCGCGCGCTTCGGTCAAGCCTTCTCCCCCAGCCGCTTTTCCTTGCCGTTCATCAGGTTGCTGATGTTCTGACGGTGGCGCCAGACCAGCAGGCCGCTCATGATCAGCACCGCCAGTCCGATCGCGTCGCCGCCGAACCAGAGCAGGTAGGTCACGGGCGCAAAGATGCTGGCCACCAGCGCCGCCAGGGACGAGAACCGAAAGAAGGCAGCGATGATGATCCAGGTGGCGAGCGTGGCCAGGCCGAACAGCGGATTGATGCCCACTAGCACCCCCAGCGCGGTGGCCACGCCCTTGCCGCCGACGAACCTGAAGAACACCGGGTAGAGGTGACCGAGGAAGGCCGCCAGCGCCACGGCCGCTACCCAGCCATCACTCAACTCGGCGCGCAACGCAAAGAACACGGGTACCCAGCCCTTGACGGCGTCGAACAGGAGCGTGAGCACCGCGGCGGCCTTGTTGCCGCTGCGCAGCACGTTGGTGGCGCCCGGGTTCTTGCTGCCATAGGTGCGCGGGTCGTTCAGGCCCATGGCCCGGCTGATGATGACCGCGAAGGAGAGCGAACCGAGCAGATAGGCGCCGATGACCCAGCCAAGGTTGATGAGTGTGGCTTGCATGGATGCGTTGTTGTTGTGTGTGAAGGGTGAAGAGGGATTCAGGCGTCCAGCGCGCAATCGACCGGCTGGGCCTGGAGCAGAGAGGTGAGCACCTGCGGCGCAATCGACACGAGAAAGCCGCGCCGGCCGCCGTTGATGTAGATGCGCGGCAGGTCCAGCACGCTGGCCTGCACGTACACCGGCATCTGCCGCTTGGTGCCAAAGGGCGAGGTGCCGCCCACCATGTAGCCGGTGTGGCGCTGCGCGACTTCGGGCTTGCAGGGTTCGATGTGCTTGCGGCCGGTCTGGCGCGCGAGGTTCTTGGTGGAGACGGTCTTGTCACCGTGCATGAGGACCACCAGCGGCTTGGCCCCTTCGTCTTCCATGATGAGGGTCTTGACCACCGCATGCTCGTCCACGCCGAGCTGGCGTGCGCTTTCGGTGGTGCCGCCGTGCTCGACATAGTCGTAGGGGTGCTCGCCAAAGACCACACCCGCCTTGCGCAGCATCTGCGTGGCGGGTGTTTCGGAGACGTGCTTGGTCTTGCTCATGGACGGGCGCAGAGGATGACGGACGGCTGGCTGGCGACTATATCGCCGCGCGTCAGGCTCGGGGCAGCGTCCGCTCCACCCTGCGCCGGCGGACGTTCATGCCGCCTTGCCCGGCGCCGCGTCGCTGCGATGCGCCTCGCCGCTGTTGATCTCCGCTTCCATGAGGCGCTGATAGTCCGCCCAGGTCTTGCCTGGTTCGTCGGCAAAGCGGCGGCCGCTGCGCGTCAGTGCGCGGATGCGATCGAGCCGGAAGGCGCGAAAGCCCACGCGCAGCTCGCACCAGGCGGCCACGCTCCAGGTGCCGCCCCAGAAGGCACAGGCCAGTGGACGAATGTCCCGATGGCTGGGGATGCCGCGCATGTCGGCGTAGTCGAGGGTCAGGATCTCGTGCGTGCGGATGGCCTCGCGGATCACATCCAGCCGCTCGCCCACCAGCTTGTCGATGAAGTAGTCCGGCGCAAAAAGCGGCGTGCGTTCGAGCACGATGCGCTTGTCCTTGGGCAGCGCGCTGGCAATCTTGGCCTGCGCCATTTCCGCCGCTTTCTTGAGCGCTGGCGAACCCCAGGCTTGGGTCATTCGGATGCCCGCCACCAGGGCTTCGATCTCGTCATAGCTGAACATCAGCGGCGGCAGGTCATAGTCCGCCGCCAGGCGATAGCCCACGCCCGCCTCACCTTCGATCGGCGTGCCGCTTGCGATCAGATCGGCCACATCGCGGTAGATCGTGCGCTCGCTGACCTCCAGCCACTCGGCGAGCTGGCGGGCGGTCGTCAACCTTCTGCCGCGCAGGTACTGCACGATCTGAAAGAGCCGGTCAGCTCTGCGCACTGGTTCGCTCCAAGGTTCTTGCTGCCCGCGCGCGGCACGTGTTCGCCTGCGCTGGTCGATCCCCAGCCTGCGGCCGGGGCCCCTCGCCCCACGCTCCGGCGCTGCCGCGCAGGTACTGCACGATCTGAAAGAGTCGATCAGCACGGCGCACAGGTTCGCTCCAAGGTGCTTGCTGCTCGCGCGCGGCCCGTGTTCGCCTGCGCTGGTCGATCCCCAGCCTGCGGCCGGGGCCCCTCGCCCCACGCTTCGGCGCTGCCTCTCAGATACTGGACGATTTGAAACAAGCGATCTGCGCGGCGCATCCCGGCTTTCTACAGCGTCACGCGCCTGGCTTCAAAGTCCTGCACGAGCCAGCGCTTGCCCTTCTGGATCACGGTGTGACCTTCGGCACGCAGCATCTGGGCCTGGGCCTCGGTGCCGCCGGGGTACTTCTCGTTGAGCGAGCCGTCTTTTTTCAAGGTGCGCCAGAACGGCGTGACATTCACTTCGCCCGCCGCACGCAGCTCGGACGCCGCCGCGGCCGCGATGTTGATGAAGATGCCGGTGGTCAGCGGGCAGGCAATGTCGGTCTTGTGGCGCCTGGCCAGCGCGGCGGCAATGTCGGCTGCTGTGGTCAGCGCGCCGTCGGGCACCTGGCGCATGAAGTGGTCAATCTCCGCAGGAGATGAGATCACCATCGTGCCGCCATGCCTGGGCTGCGCGGGCAACCAGCCATGCAGCTTCTCCGGCAGCTCGCGCACGATGTGCGGCGGCTTGGCGTTGCGCATCTTCTCCAGCGCAGTCATCTTCTTGCTCATGGGGTTCGATCTCGCTTCATGTCGTCCAGTGCAAACAGAAGGCGCTCGCGCTCGGTGCGCGCCACCTCACGCCAGTCTCTGCCAGTGAGCGCGCCTTCCAGCGCCCAGAGCAGGTTCAGGTTCTCCGGATGGCCGGCCTGCAGGCACCGTTGGTATGCATTCACGCTGCCGGCCTTGCGCAGCGCATCGGTGTCCGCAAAGCCTGCGCGCATCAGCCACTCGGCAGTCACCGGGCCAATGCCGGACAGCTTGGCCAGCCTGGCGCCGGAGAGGCTTTCCGCCTGTCCCATGCGGCTTTCCAGCCGATTTGCCTTGGAAAGGCGCATGGATACTGCATCTACACCGCGAAATGCGGGTTGAAGATCAGCCCGATGGCGTTGCCCCAGGGGTCACGCACGGCGCCGCAGACAATGCCCTCGCCCACGTCCTGCGGCGCATCCAGCAGGCTGGCACCCTGGGCCATCAGCGCGTCCATGGTGGCGGCCACATCGTCCACCCGCCAGTAGGTCATCACGTTGTGCACGGGTACCGGTGCCGTGCCCTCGGGCTGCAGACCCAGCTCGTAACCGGCGATGTTGAAGCCGACATAGAAGGGCTGGTCAAAGTACGGCGCCACACCAAATGCCTCGCTGTACCAGCGCTTGGCGGATTCAATCTCCGGCACGCGGTAGATGCAGGTGGCCAGGCCCTTGCTGTGGATGGCTGCCATGCTCAGGCCTTCATCGAATGCAGGCCGACGCGATTGCCCTCGGTGTCGAGGATGTGCGCGTAGAAGCCCATGCCCTGCGGCAGTTCGGTGGCTGGCACGAGGATCTGCCCGCCCGCCGGGCCGACGCGCGAAAGCACGGTGCCCAACGTGGGTTCAGCTTGCAGATAGACCACCGCACCCTTGGCGCTGGGCTCATAGCCCTCGCTCTTGACCACGCAGCCGCTCACGCCCATCTCACCCGAGGGGAAGATGCCCATCTCGTCGCCAATGATCTCGCGGCGCAGTGACACGGCGAGAATGGTTTCGTAGAACTTCACCGCACGGTTCAGTTCGTGTGCAGGCAGCTCGAACCAGCTGATGGCGCTCATGCTCATGGGTCTCTCCCGGTGTGTTTGTGTGGGTGTGTGTGGGTGTGCTTCGGCCTACATGCCTGAGTAGGTAATGATGTTCAGCGCTGCGCCCTGCGGGTCGGTGATGACGGCCATGCGCCCGACATTAGGCACGTCCATCGGCTCCACCACCACCTTGCCGCCGAGTGCCTTGGCTTGCGCACAGGCTGCGTCCACATCCTTCACGGTCACGTAGGGTGTCCAGCAGTTGGGGGCCTGCACGCCAGGCGGGTGGGCCATGATGCCGCCGATGCTGGTCTCGCCCACCGAGAACACGTGGTAGTCGCCCATGGGCATGGCCTCGGTCTTGACCGTCCAGCCAAACATCTGGCTGTAGAAGCCGCTGGCCGCGGCGGGGTCGCTCGTCATCAGTTCGGTCCAGCTCACAGCGCCGTGCGCGCCGTACACCTCTGCATAGTCCTTCATGGCCTCTCTCCTGTTGCGTTGGGGGGTGGAGGCATTCTGGGTGACGTCTGCTGACAGCAGTGTGTCAGGAGCGCTTCAAAGGCAGGACAGGACGAGTTTTTGCGCTCGCTAGTTGTTCGAAATAGAGTCTGTCCATTCACCGCAGACCGTAAGTCTGTCCATTGGGCGCAGATCTGGCAGACAACTAGCCACGCATCGTCGAAATAGAGTCTGTTCGGAACGACGCTAAACCATTGATTTGTTTAGACATCGCAACCCAACGGCGCAACTAGCCCCACTCGCAACAGATCAATCGTTGGCACCCGTGAATTACAAACGCTTGGCGAACAACTCTCAGTGCCCACACGCTGAAAGGCGACGTCTTCACAGGGAAACTGGTATCGAGGTGTCGGCTCTCGATGACCCATTTGAAAACTAAGTCTGTCCATTCGCCCAGGCAGCGGCGAGTCGGCTGAGCTACAGATCACAAGCTGCTCCGGTGAACACTCAATACCTAGTCCCCGCGCCGGCCCACAACCGGCACGTAGCTGAGCTGTAAAACAGCGACCCGGCTGGATCCCGGCGTAAGAAGCCGAACGCAACGACCCGCGCAGCGATTCGGGCGGCACGCAAGGGTGACGTGACCGACACGTCAATAGATGATTGGAACCCGCTGGCGGTGTTGGGTTGGTGCGCCAACGACGCGCCAATGCTTGATGAATTCGTCGCGACGGGCTTGCGGCCACGCACCAGCTTTCGTAGCTAGAGCTCGCGCCAAATCATCGCCCTCTAACGTAGCTCTTGGCGCGAGCTGGCCGAAATCCACATACGCCGCTTCGGCAAGATCAGCAAGATCAGCAACATCAGCGGCTATTGATGCTGTGGTCATTTGGTATTTCTTGATAGTTGGTCTAGATACGCACGATCGAGTTCGAGTAGTTCAGCGGGGCGCGTCAAACAAGACCGACGGACCAGCCAAAAACGCACATCTTCCGAAGGGCCAACCATGTAGTCCACACTCCGAAATAGAACCGCATCGTTGGCGGAGTCGATTACCGAGAACTGCTGCCTGATGAACTGCATTCCATAGATCGTCCAGGTCTTCGTTGACTCTCGTCGTTTCAACAAGCCCCCGAAGAATGCGTATTCACTTTCACCCTCGCGCAGTGAGATACGCTCACCCATGGTGTTCAGGTTCACGCCACGAACGGCGTCAAGACGGCTGCCGTTGCTGCGGATCCACTGGTCGGCAGGAACGATCACAGTGAAACCAGCGTCCTTTTCGCATAGCTTCCGGTACTCCAACACGACTGGAATGTGGTTCCAGAATCCCGGCAAATAGACGAGCAATCCAACAATCGCGGCAACGAGGCCACCACGGAACAGCGAGCCGTTTGCACTTCGTCCCCAGCGCCAACCCAGCAAGATCGCGGCGATCAAGATCACCGCATAGATCGTCAAGCCAACTGCGTAAGCTAGGCCCAGCATGAGTTATCTCCCAGCAGTCAATTCGCGGAACGGCAGGCCTTCTTCAGACTCTATTTCGAACGACCATCGCGCGCCGTAAGCCCTCAGTGCGGAATCTTGAGCAGCAGCGGCGCCAGAAACGCCGTGAGCAGGGCTGAGAGCCCCATCGCCAGCCCGGCAAAGGCGCCCATGGTCTCGCTCACCTGAAAGGCGCGTGCCGTGCCGATGCCGTGCGCCGCCGCACCCACCGTGAAGCCGCGCACCCGTTCGTCCGTCACGCCCAGGGCGAGCAGCACCGGGCGGGCCAGCATGGCGCCCGTCATGCCGGTGAGGATCACCAGCACGGCCGTGAGCGTCGGGATGCCACCAATCCGCTCGCTGATGCCCATGGCCACCGGCGTGGTCACGCTCTTGGGGGCGAGGGAGAGCAAGGACTCGCGCGACACGCCCAACAGCCAGGCAATACCCACCGCACTAACAATCGCCGTCACTACCGCCACCACCAGCATGATGGACAGTGGCAGCGCCAGGCGCTTGACCACCGCCCGCTGCTCATACAGCGGCACAGCCAGCGCCACCGTGGCCGGCCCGAGCAGAAAGTGCACGAACTGCGCGCCGGAAAAGTAGGTGGCGTAGCTCGTGTCCGTGGCCAACAGCAGCGCAATCAACAGCAGCACCGCAATCACCACGGGATTCACCACCGGGTTCATGCCCGCGCGCTGATGCAGCGCGTAGCCGATCTGGTAGGCAATCAGCGTGGCCGTCAGCCCCAGCAGCGGCGTGGCTGCGAGGTAGACCCATAGCTCGGCGATATGCGGCTTCATTCGTGCGGCTTCATGGCTTGGGCTCCGCGCCCGCGTCCGTCACGTCATCGCGGGCAAAGCGCGCAATCGCCCAGCGCCCCACCAACCCCGTCACCGCAATGGTGATCACGGCCGAGCCCACCACCGCCACCAGCAGCTTCCATCCCTCAGTGGCCAGCCGCTCGCCATGCAGCATCAAGCCCACGCCTGCCGGCACAAACAACAGGGACAGGTGGCGCAACACCTCCAGCGCCGTCGGCTTGATCGTGGCCACTGCCGCCGGCCGCCACACCAGCCAGCCGAACAGTAGCGCCAGGCCGATCACCGGGCCGGGTACTGGCAGCTTCAGCGTGAAGGCGAGGGTTTCGCCGATGAGCTGGAAGAGCAGGAGGGCGGTGAGCGCTTGGAGCATCGCCGCTCTCAGGCCCCCAGCAGACGACGGGCCAGCAGCAATTGCATGTCACGCCTGCCGTCCGCGATGAGATAAATCACAACCTGCGAGCCCATCACCCGGTAGATCACGCGGTAGGGCTTGAACGCCGTCTGGCGGTATTCCTTGATGCCAAGTGCCAGCAGCTCCTTGGGGTGTGCCCCGCGCTCGGGCATGAGCGCAAGCTGTTCGGCCGCTTTCAGGACCTGATCCAGCACGCGATTCGCGGCCGCGATCGAATCAGCCTGCGCGATGTAGTCGTGAATCGATTCGAGATCACGCTCCGCGCTGTCAGTCAGCACGACCGTGTAGCGCCGCGGCATCAGGCAGAGCGCTTCGCACGCAGGCGCGCGACCACCTCGGCCACCGGCTTCACCCGCCCGGCATCGACATCCTGCTGGCCCAGCGCCAGCAACTTGAGCAGCGCCAGGGTTTCCTGTGTCTGCTCATAGCTGGCCACGTCCTGTAGAACGGCACGCGCCTCACCGTTCTGCGTGATCACCATCGGCTCGCGGCACTCGGTGATTTCCTGCAGCACATCGGCTGCGTTGGCCTTGAGGTAGCTGATGGGTTTGACTTGGGTTGAATAGCGCATGGCCGCCTCGGACTTTTAATGGTCTGAATATAGTCCATGGCACCGGCAAGTGGTGACTCAGCGCGAGCCAGGAGCTTCATGCAGGAGATCTATCGCAACTTCCGCCAGGATTCGCCACGGACACTCATCAATGAAGCGGCTGATTGGTTCGGCCTGACCTTCATCGTGCAGATTCAGCGACACCACCATAAGGTGCTGGTTCCATTGTGTGTAGTTCGCTCGAAGATCGCCCCACCACGCCGCAACTTCACCGGGGTGCGATGTGCCTAGCGGCGCTACTTCGCAGATGTCCGCGATCAGCGCGTGCAGCCAGTCCACACCGTGGCGCTCAAGGGCTGCCGCACGAGTTTCGAAAGGCTGAAGCCCAATCTCCAGAAATCGTGCAAGCGTGGCCTCGTCTGCCAAGGATTCACGCCCCAGCGAGTTGCTGGTCCACCCACTCAATCCAATGCAGCACCGGCCGCTGCGTGCCGCTCTGCAGGTGCGTCAGGCAGCCGATGTTGGCAGACAGAATCACTTCCGGTTCGGCCGCTTCCAGATGGCCGAGCTTGCGGTCGCGCAGCTGGGTGGCGATCTCGGGTTGGAGCATGGAGTAGGCGCCGGCTGAGCCGCAGCACAGGTGGCTTTCGCCAAAGGCCTGCAGCTCCACGCCGCACTGCGCGAGCAGGTCTTCGGTGATGGGGCGCAGCTTCTGCCAGTGCTGCAGGGTGCAGGGCGGGTGGAAGACGGCCTTGGCCTGGGCCGTGCCCTTCAGCAGGGGCTTGAGCGCGTCGATCTGCGGGGCGAGGTATTCGCCGATGTCCTTGACCAGCGCGGTGATGGCGCGGGCCTTCTCGGCGTAGGCGGGGTCGTCCTTGAGGTGGTGGTCGTACTCGCGCACGGTGGCGCCACAGCCGCTGGCGTTCATGACGATGGCCTCGACCTCGCCCTTCTCCACCATGGGCCACCATGCGTCGATGTTGCGGCGCATGTCATTGCGGCCGCCGTCCTGGTCGTTCATGTGGAAGCGCACGGCGCCGCAGCAACCGCTCTTCGGCGCGATCACCGCCTGCACGCCCAGCGCATCCAGCACGCGGGCGGTGGCGGCGTCAATCGACGGCAGCATGGCGGGCTGGGCGCAGCCATTGAGCAGCAGCACCTTGCGTGCGTGGCTGCGGGTGGGCAGCGTGCCCGCAGGCCGCGGGTCTGGCAGCTTGGCCTGCAGCTTCTCCGGCACCAGGCCCTTGAACTTGCGGCCGAGGTTCATCGCGGGCTTGAACAGGCTGCTCGGAATGCCTTCCTTGAGCGCATAGCGCGTGGCGCGCTCCGTGAAGGGGCGCGTGGTCTTGGCTTCCACCACCTGACGGCCGATGTCGATCAGGTGGCCGTACTGCACGCCGCTGGGGCAGGTGGTCTCGCAGTTGCGGCAGGTCAGGCAGCGGTCCAGGTGCAGGCGGGTCTGGTCCGTGACCTCTGCGCCTTCGAGCACCTGCTTGATGAGGTAGATGCGGCCGCGTGGGCTGTCGCGTTCGTCGCCCAGCACCTGGAAGGTGGGGCAGGTGGCGGTGCAGAAGCCGCAATGCACGCACTTGCCGACGATGGCCTTGGCCTCTTCGCCGGCGGCGGTGCCCTGGAACTCTGCTGCGAGATTGAGCTGCACGGTGTGCCCTACTCCACAAGAAAACGTTGAACCGCGGATTCGTCCCAGGTGAGACCGATGCCCGGCTTGTCACTGGGCAGCACCTGGCCGCCCTGCGCGTCCAGGGGCTCGGCCAGGATGGGGTGGCTCCAGTCGGCAAACTCGAACCAGCCGGCCGTGGGGCTCACGGCCATCAGGTGGGCCGACACTTCCGGAAAGAGGTGGTTGGACAGCGGGGTGCCGTACACCTCGGCCATGGCCATGATCTTGAGCCAGTTGGTGATGCCGCCGATCTTCATCACGTCAGGCATGAGCAGATCGCTCGCGCCGGCATTGATGGCCTTGCGGAATTCCAGCGGGCCCCACCAGTTCTCGCCAGCCAGGATGGGCGTGACGGCGGCGTCCTTGATGCGGCTGTGGCCGATCAGGTCTTCGGCCGTGGTCGGCTCTTCGATCCAGACCAGGCCCTCGGCATCCAGCGCCTTGCAGCGCGCCATGCCCTCGGGCACATCGAGCGCCTGGTTGTAGTCCGCCATCAGCTTCACGCCGGGGCCCACCGCACGGCGCATGGCGTCGATCACCGCGCGGTCTTCATCCACGCTGGCATAGCCGATCTTGGCCTTGATGGCGGTGAAGCCCAGCTTGGCCTGCGCCTCAGCCTCCTGGGCAGACCCTGCCATGCCGCTCATGCCCACGGGGCCGTAGGCGCGCGATGCGCGGCGCGTGCCGCCGAGCATGGCATACAGCGGCAGGCCCGCGGCCTTGCAGACGGCATCCCAGGCGGCCATATCGATGGCGGCCATGGCCATGGTCACCAGCCCGTGCGGGCCGATCAGGCGCATGCGCTTGCGCAGCATCTGCTCGATGGGCTGCGGCGCACAGGGCTGGCCCTTGACCATGGGTTCCACGGCGCGCAGCAGCTCGGCCACGGGCTTGAGCGCCCACGCGCCGTAGGTGAACACATAGGCGCAGCCGCTGATGCCTTCATCGGTGTGCAGATCCAGCAGCACCATGGGAAAGTGCGTGACCGTGCCGCTGGCGGTGGCATGCGGCGCGGCCAGCGGCGGGTTCACCGCGCGGACCGTGAAGTGGCTGATTCGCATCGTCACCGGTCAGAATTCGGGCGCCATGCGCTTGGGGTTGAAGATGCCCGCCGGATCGAACTCCGCCTTCAGGCGCTGGTGAATGGCCAGCAGCGGCCCCTGCAGCTCGCTCATGAAGCGGCCCTTGCCGCCGCGAAAGCGCACGGCATGGCCGCCGGCCGCATGGGCGGCGGCGCGGGCTGCGTCCACATCGCCATTGGCGACCCAGCGTTGGCCGCCGCCCCACTCGATGATCTGCTCGCCCACCAGACCCAGCGGCGGCGTGGCGGGTGGCACGGCCAGGCGCACGAGGCTGGCGGCGCCGGTGAAGAAGGGCTCGGTCTGGTCGCGCAGGCTGCGCCAGAGACGCTGCGCCTGCAGGTTGTCCAGAGGCTTGCCGCCCAGGCGGCGCGCGGCGGCGTCCACCGCGGCCTTGGCGCCCGCCAGGCGGATACTCAGCTGACCGCCCTTCCAGCAGCTGGCCACGATCGGCAGGGGCTGGCCGCCCCATTCATTGAGCTTGCGGATGGCGCTCGCCTCGTCGAGGGCGAACTGCAGGGTTTGCACCGCAGGCGCCTTGGGCAGCACCTTCACGCTCAGCTCGGTCATCACGCCCAGCACGCCGAAGGAGCCTGCCAGCAGGCGGCTCACGTCGTAACCCGCCACGTTCTTCATGACCTGGCCGCCAAAGCTCAGGTGCTGGCCGCGCCCGTCGATGAGCTTGGCGCCGAGCACAAAGTCCCGCGGGCGGCCGCTGTAGCCGGCCTGCGGGCCGCCCAGGCCGGCGGCGACGGCGCCGCCAATGGTGCCTGCGGTGGCCGGCGTGCGGCCGAATACCGGCGGCTCGAAGGCCAGCATCTGGCCCTTGGCATCGAGCGCGGCCTCCACCTCGGGAATCGGTGTGCCGCAGCGCACGGTGATGACGAGTTCGGTCGGCTCGTAGCTGATGATGCCGCTGTGACCGGAGACGTCCAGCACCTCGCCGGCGAGCGACTCGCCGTAGAAGTCCTTGCTGCCGTGGCCGCGGATGCGCAGCGGCGTCTTTTTGGCCGTAGCGCTCTTGATGCGATCGATCAGTTCAGCGGCAATGTCGTTGGACGCCAAGGCAAGTCTCCGTGGGCACACAGCCCGTGTTCTTCTTGGGCGAAAACGTGTCTCTGGAGAGCGTTTCCGCTTGTCTGGTGCGGTTCTCCAGCCACTTTGGCCTGAAAAGGCGCATGAATGCTGGATCTACGTTCTTGAAACCGGGCTAGAAGCGTTCCAGATCTGCAAACGGCAGCTTGCCGCCGCTGACCTTCATGCGGCCGTACTCGGCGCAACGGTGCAAGGTGGGAATGCACTTCTCCGGGTTGAGCAGACCGGCCGGGTCGAAGGCGCGCTTCACCGCAAAGAAGGCCTCGCGCTCGGCGTCTGGAAACTGGCTGCACATCTGCGCGATCTTCTCCACGCCCACGCCGTGCTCGCCGGTGATGGTGCCGCCCAGGGCCACGCACATCTCCAGGATCTCCACGCCAAAGGCCTCGGCGCGAGCCACGCTGTCCGGGTCGTTGTCATCAAACAGGATCAGCGGGTGGAGGTTGCCGTCGCCCGCGTGAAAGACGTTGGGGCAGCGCATGTCGTACTTGGTCTCCATCTGCGCGATGGCCTTGAGCATCTCGCCCAGGCGCTTGCGCGGGATGGTGCCGTCCATACAGTAGTAGGCTGGGCTGACGCGGCCCGCCGCCGGAAATGCGTTCTTGCGGCCGGCCCAGAAGCGCAGGCGCTCGGGCTCGCTCTCGCTCACCTGCAGGCGGGTGGCGCCGCTCTTCTCGAACACCGCCTTCATGCGGGCAATCTCGTCGGCCACTTCCTCGGGCGTGCCGTCGGCCTCGCACAGCAGGATGGCCTTGGCGTTCAGGTCGTAGCCGGCCTTCACGAAGGGCTCGACCATCTGCGTGGCGGGCTGGTCCATCATCTCCAGCCCGGCCGGGATGATGCCGGCGCCAATGATGGCGGCCACGGCATTGCCGGCCACCTCCACGTCATCAAAGCTGGCCATGATCACGCGCTGCACCGCGGGCTTGGGCACCAGCTTCACGGTCACCTCGGTCACCACACCGAGCATGCCTTCGCTGCCGATGAAGACGCTGAGCAGATCCAGCCCCGCCGCATCCGGCGCCAGGCTGCCGTACTCCACCACTTCGCCCTGCATCGTGATGGCGCGCACCTTGAGCACGTTGTGCACCGTAAGGCCGTACTTCAGGCAATGCACGCCGCCGGAGTTTTCGGCCACGTTGCCGCCGATGGTGCAGGCAATCTGGCTGGAGGGGTCGGGTGCGTAGTAAAGCTTGTAGGGTGCGGCGGCGTCGCTGATGGCGAGGTTGCGCACGCCCGGTTGCACCACCGCAGTCCGCGTAAAAGCATCGACCTTGAGGATCTTGTTGAACTTGGCCAGGCCCAGCAGCACGCCGTTGCCCATGGGCGTGGCGCCGCCCGACAGGCCAGTGCCGGCACCGCGCGGTACCACCGGCACGCCCAGAGCGTGGCAGGTCTTGAGGATGGCGATGACCTGCTCCTCAGTCTCCGGTAGCACCACCACCATAGGCAGCTGCTTCCAGAGCGTCAGGCCGTCGCACTCATACGGCGTGGTGTCTTCCTCGCGCCAGAGGATGCAGTGGGCGGGCAGCAGCGGCTTGAGTGCCTCGAGCACAGCACGCTGGCGTTCGACGTCCACCGCGGTGATGACGGCGTGTTCTACGGGTGCGTTCATTGCGCGGACCTCGTTCTTTAGCAGTCTGGCGATTCTAGGAACGCCGGCCGCTGCACTGCGAGTGAATCCGCTTCAAGCCGCTGCTGAATTCCGGCGCGCAGGGGTTAACCCGCAGCTGCGTGCCGTGTCACGCGCTCAGCGTGGCCTTGAGCCAATCGACGAACAGGCGCACTTCCTGCCGCTCCAGGCTGGGCTGGCGGTAGGTGAGCCAGTAGCCGTGCGGCGACTGCACCGCCAGATCCGTCACGCGAACCATCTTGCCCGCCGCAAGCCAGGGCTTGCACAGGCTCATGCGCCCCAGGGCGATGCCCTGCCCGGCCATGGCCGCTTCCATCAGCAGGCCGGCGTCATTGAACTGGGGTGCGCCCGGCAGCTCGGCGCCAGCGGCACCGGCGGCCTCCAGCCAGGGCGCCCAGGGTTCCAGCGGGCTCTTGAGCAGGCGGGCGCGCAGCAGGTCCGCGGGCTGCGTGAAGGGACCGTGCTTGGCCAGGTAGTCCGGGCTGGTCACGGGGAACACGGTTTCTGAAATCAGGCGCTCGGTCACCACATCCTGATACGCGCCGTTACCGAAACGGATCTCCACATCGCTTTCCTCGCCGCGCACGTCCAGCAACGGGATGGTGAGCTGCACGGTCAGGTCGATCTCGGGGTAGCGCTCGAGAAAGTCATTCAGTCGGGGCACAAAGAGCTGCCGGCCGAAGGTGGGCGGCACGGCCACGCGCAGGCGCTGGCGCAGTAGCGGCGTGCGCGGCAGCGTGCCCAGGGTCTCCAGCCCGGCGCGCACGATGCGCAGATAGTCGTGCCCGGCCGCCGTGAGCCACCACTGGCTGCCGCCGCGCTCGATCAGGGTCTGGCCGATGAACTCCTCCAGCTGCCGGATACGGTGGCTGATGGCCGAGGGCGTGACACACAGCTCGCCGGCGGCCGCGGCCATGCTGCCGTGGCGCGCGGAGGCTTCAAAGGCCAGCAGGGCGTGGATGGGGGGGATGCGGTTCATTCAGCGGTGATAGTTCAGTGGGCCAAGCGCGACACCGGCGTCGCGCTCATCGAGCGAGTAGAGAGTTTTCCCTGCATTGCCCAAAAACCCAAGCAGACGCAGCCTTCGGCACATACCGCGCAAGCCGGCACAGCAGCGCAATCCGCTGCGGCTGTGCTGTGATCCGCCACGCGCTTCGAACCTCAACACATCATGCCCGTTGCTCCTTCTGTTCCGCTCTGGCCGCTGGCGCTGCTGGCCGGTCTGCTGCCGTTGACCGGCACCTTGATCGCCTGGGCGCTGTCCACGCATTTGCAGCTCATCCCGGCGTGCAATCCGTTCTGGGACGGCTGCACCTCAGTCAGCCGCGCGGCACGCTACGACCTGCCCAACTACATCTTTCGCGCGTTCGTGCTGCCGGCCGCCGCGCTGCAGGCGCTGACCTGGCTGCTGCTGGCGAGCTGGCTCAAGCCCCTGGCGGGGCCGGGCACGGGCATGCGCTGGCTGGCACCATTGGGCATCACCGCGGCCCTGGCCCTGGTGCTGTATGGGGCTTTTCTGGGCACCGAAGGTCAGATCTACCGCTGGCTGCGGCAGTACGGCACGGTGATCTACTTCGGCTTCACCTGCCTGTGTCTGCTGATTGCCGGTGCCGCCGTACAGCGGGCCGTGCGTGCCGGGCGTCTGAGCCTGCCGCGCGTGCTTGAGCGCAGCATGGTCGCGCTGGCCGTGACCCTGGTACTGCTCGGTGTGGGCAACGCCATCGTGGCCGCGGTGATTGGCGGCGAACTGAAGAACCGCGTGGAAAACGTGACCGAGTGGTGGGGTTCGCTGATCTTCGTGATCGGATTTTTTTCGATCACCTGGATATGGTGGCGCGAGCGCGTGGCAATCACGCTTGCCCCTGCCGCAGGTTGAATGGCCAAACGTCGCGCGCCCGAATCAGCCGCAGCCGTCACCGCGTGCATGCGGGAAGGGTGACCGCCGTTGCGCCACACGCCCGCTGATACGCTCGAATACTCCACAGCCTCCCAAGCCTCGCCCCATGCGCCGCCTGCACCTGCTTCTGCCCGCCGCTGCCCTGCTGCTCGGCGGCTGCGTCATCGTCACTCCATCGACCCAAGTGAGCTACGACAGCGCCTGCCAGATGGAGCGCAAGCGCATGACCTTGGATACCAAGCGCATCACGGACCTGCAGTCCTGCGGCGGCCAAGGCTGCACCGAGCAGATCCTCGGCACGCTGGCGGGCGTGGCGGTCAGCGGCATTGTTTCTGGCAGCGTGGCTCTGGTGGGCAATACCGTCTACTGGCTGCAGGAGCAGGGCAAGTGCAACCGGCCGGGCTCGGCACAGCCGGCTACTGCCCAGACCTCGCTCTGAAACAGTAAGCGCAACTACGCCAAAGCAAGCGCGAACGCGCTCTGCTCGGCAAGTCAGCATCTCGCCACAAGTACGTGCTGGGTACCGAACATCGAGCGCTGGATGTGCGGCAACACGGTGCCGGCAGACCAAAAGAGGGGATCACCCACGATTGATAAAAGTTCGCCTAAAGACGAAATTTTGACGAGCGAACTCGTGCGAGCAATCCCGCTCACGCTGATGCCGCAGTCAAAGTACGAAAGGGCTCATCATGACCATCACATGGGATGCGACGTGGACAACCGGACACAAGCACACCGTCCAAGCTGCCATGGACCGGATCCAGCTCATGCTGACCAAGGCAATGATGTCGATTCACGCTGTTCAGCGCGACAACGCGGCTCGTGCCTTGTACGTCAAGCATTTCAATAACGCAGCTTTGGACAAGCTCCCGGCAGTGACGGCTGTTGTGAGAGCGATGCATGATCGGGTTGCGAAGAACGCGATCACAATGACATTCGTGCCCGATCTGGCGTCATTCAATGCACTCGGATTCTCTCTGCCTGCCGGCGTTGCGTACTCAAATGTGGGCGCTTTCGTTGTGCAAAGCGGGATCGCAAGCGGAACGCCACTAACGATCTACGTAGGCCCGTCGTTCTTCAGCGGATTGGTGTATTTGCCCAAAGCGCCGGGAGACGCTAGCGGCACTGGCGTGTTGCTGCACGAACTTTCTCACGGAGTGGGCGGGACGCGCGATCACGCATACACGCACAGCCCAAACTACAAATCACTATCCGCGGTGCAACGCGTTGCAAACGCGGACTCTTACCGTGCTTACGCGCAGGAGTTTGACAAGCTGTAGTTGCGCGGAACGCGCGGTCAACCCGCGCGTGGATTGTCCGTACGATGAAAGTGCCGACTCACTGCAGTCCATTCCACCGGACTAAAGCCGCAGAATCTTCCCCGGATTCATCAGATTCTGCGGGTCCAGCGCGCGCTTGATGGCGCGCATGACATCCAGCGTGGCGTCGCCATGCTCCTTCACCAGGAAGTCGATCTTGTGCAGGCCGACGCCGTGCTCGCCGGTGCAGGTGCCGTCCAGATCGAGCGCGCGCTGCACGAGGCGGTCGTTCACGGCTTCGACCCAGTCGCGTTCCTCGGGCTTGTCGGGGTCGCAGAGCATCAGCACATGGAAGTTGCCGTCGCCCACGTGGCCGACGATGCCGTAGGGAATGCCGTGCTCGGCCTTCAGGCGCTCGCAGTCGGCCACGGTCTCGCGAAAGCATTCGGCCAGGCGGGAGATCGGCACGCAGGTGTCGGTGGTCACGGCGCGGCAGCCCGGCTTCATCTGCAGCAGGGCAAAGTAGGCGTTGTGGCGCGCCTTCCAGAGGCGGCTGCGGTCCTCGGGCTTCTCCGCCCACTCGAAGTGGCCGCCACCGTGCTCGGCCGCGATCGCCTGCACCGTTTCAGCCTGCTCGCGCACGCTGGCCGGCGAGCCGTGGAACTCGAACAGCAGCATCGGCTGCTCGGGCAGGGTGAGCTGGTCGTGCTTGTTGACCGCAGCCACCGCGTTGGCGTCCAGGATCTCGCAGCGGGCGATCGGCACGCCCATCTGGATGATCTCGATCGTGGTGGCCACGGCGTCATCCACGCTCGGAAAGGTGCAGACCGCCGCGCTTATGGCCTCGGGCTGCGGATAGAGCTTCACGGTCACTTCGGCAATCACGCCGAGCGTGCCTTCGCTGCCCACGTACAGGCGCGTGAGGTCGTAGCCAGCGCTGCTCTTGCGGGCGCGGCGCGCGGTGTGGATGACCTCACCGGCCGGGGTGACCACCGTCAGGCCCAGCACGTTCTCGCGCATGGTGCCGTAGCGCACGGCATTGGTGCCGCTGGCGCGCGTGGCGCTCATGCCGCCCAGGCTGGCGTCTGCGCCGGGGTCGATGGGGAAGAACAGGCCCGTGTCCTTGAGCGCCTCGTTGAGCTGCTTGCGCGTCACGCCGGCCTGCACGGTGGCGGTCAGGTCCTCGGCATTGATGGCCAGGATGGCGTTCATCTGCGACACATCGATGCACACCCCGCCCTGCACCGCCAGGAAGTTGCCCTCCAGCGAGGACCCCGCGCCATAGGGCACCACGGGCACCGCGTGCGCCGCGCAGAGCTTCACGCAGTCCGCAATGTCCTGGGTGCTGCGGGCAAACACCACGGCGTCCGGCGGCGTGAGCGGAAAGGGGGATTCGTCACGGCCGTGGTGCTCGCGCACAGCCTGGG